>DBRS01000007.1 GCA_002306085.1 Candidatus Moranbacteria bacterium UBA1362 | reverse complement strand
TTGTAAATTTGCTTTTTCATTTTGGTTTGCTACTGAACAAAATTTTCGCCATCGATGTTTTGTGTCCAGTTGCGTTTTTTATTGAAGGACTTTATTGACTTTATGGACATTCAGCTAAAAAAGTGTTCGCGCTTTGTTTTCAAACGTCATCTTTCTAAAAACATCACGCGTTGTCGCAACATCTCTCTTGCAGTACTCGCAAATTTCTTTGACTTTTCCTTTTTCATAAAAAGCGGCGACTTGCGAACCGTCGATGCCGTCTTTTGGCGACGGAATCCCCAACGCAATCGCAAGATATTCCAGTCCGACAGTCGCATTCGACCACTTGGCCCATTCTTTCATGGTGTCAAAAATCGGATAGTTTCTGTAACGGGCAAAATTTATTTCATAGGATGGCTTCACTCCCAAAACAATGGAACGCTGATAGATGAACCTCAAATCAAAATCCATAACATTGTGCCCGATAAACTGCACGCCGTAATCGGGATATTGCGGATTTCTCGGAGCAATGCTGAGCGCATCAACCAAATCCCAAAATTGTTGAAGCGTTTTCTTTTCATCTCCGTCATTGCAAAAGTATTCCACAGGATCGTCGTCAACCGCATAGCCAATGCAAAGAAGTCTTCCGAACGCCCCGTCAAAGCTTGTGCGCGCCAAAAATTCATCGAATTTCTCCCGCTCGAAACCATCATGTTTCTTCTCAAAGAGCATCTTGAGCTTTTTTTCGTCTTTTTCGTCTGCCGGCAACGTTTCGATGTCGAGAAATAGTTTATGCATTTGCAGTGTCAAATAAGATCAGTATCGGACTAAAGATATCCTCTTATTTTGTAATTAATTTTTATTAAGTTCATTATACCACGCGCATGTTCTTTGAAAAACCGCGCAAAATAAAAAGACCCGGCATCGATGCGCCTGGGTCATTTTTGCAGAAAACATGATTCATTGAACTTCTTCTTCGTACTGGGCGGATTCATGTCTGTTTAGCAAAGCGACAATCCCGTCTTTCAGCACTATCGCAGCTACAGCAAACAGTATGAACTCCCACATGATATCTTTTCTTTGAGAAATACATGTAGGAGCAGATTCCCACACTCTATCCCAAAGTAAAGATACTGTTTTGAGCGCTCCAGCAAGCCATTCGAATAGCACATAAAACAGCTCTAGAGCACCCATCACGATCGGAAACAAAATAATCAACCCCGCCATAATTATCACCCACCTTCCGACAAGTACTGCGACCTCTCTGAAATTTTCCATGTATGCCCTCCTATTTATGGCTTATTTAAGCCTTTTTTATATGTGCTGCATCTTAACACATCTTTTAATTATACTCCTTTTTTGCCAAAAAGTCAAGGCTGTTTTTGCACAGCAAAAATACTCTCTTAAGAGCATTTTTGTCTTGCTTTTGGTGTCGTTCCCGCTTAAAGATTGGGCGGCGTAATATAATTAAAGTTTTCTTAGTTGTTCCACAATTTTTTCATATTCCGGAATCGTTTTTGCGACAAGGTTCCAAAAACGTTTGGAATGATTGAATTCTCTAAGATGGCAGATTTCATGGACGATGATATAGTCGGCATGCCGCTCGGGAAGAAAAAGAACCTTGTAATTGAAACTTAGCTTACCGTTTGAGCTGCAGCTTCCCCATCTTGTGCGCTGGTTCCTGATTGCAACCCCCTTATGCTCGAAGCCGTAGAATCTAAAGTATTTTTCGAGTTTTTTCATCACAAAATCCTTGGCGTAATCTTTGAGTTTTAAATATTCATCGCGGTCATGGCGCGAAAAAATGCTTCGATTTCCGATCTTCTTCATCGCTTTAATCTTGTCCAAAACCCACTTGGAATTTTCCTTAATGAATTTCTCGGCATCCCACACGCTCATTCGCCACGGCAAAGTAACCATGCAGTTGCCGTCGCAGGATATGGTGATTTTAAGCCTTTTAGCCCTGCGATGCTTGCGCACGGTATATTCGATCTTTCTATTCTCAATGCTTATTCTTTTCTTGATTGTCATTGTAATTTTCTTGAAACTTCCGCTTATGCAAGTAATACACCTTCGGACAATTTTTTCATTCCAAAGCGTGGCAAATCCCCCTTGCAAGCCCTTACTGCTTTATCAGAGAATTGTACTTTTTAATATAGCCGTTGTAAAGAGAGGCTTGCTCGTTATATTCTTCGACATCCTTTTTGTATTTTTTAAGAAGTTCGTTGAATTTCTCCACAAGCTCGTTATATTTATCGATATCTCCCTTATCTTTGTATTTTTCCATGTCTTCTTCCATACTCTCAAGTTTTTTTTCTTCTTCCTCAATCGTTTTTTTCAGGGACTTGAGTTTAGGAAGGGCTGATGAAATTTTCTTTTTAAGACTGTTGATTTCGTTGATTATCTTTTGGGTTTCGATAATTCCAGAATATTGCTTTCCCCGCGTCGGAAGAAATATTTTGACTTCTCCGAGTTCTTCCAGATTCATTTTCTGGATTTGCTCCGGATCGTAGGAAAGAAGATCGACAGTCTTGTTGCTTTCCGTGTCTATGCTCGGAATTATTCCAATCTTGTTGCCGCCGCTCGTGGTCTCGGCATAGCAATATCCGCTTCCATACGTGGAATATTTTTTAGGACATTCGACGGCAACGGCCATGTGGTTGTTTTGGTCGTAAATAAACAATGCCGCTCCGTAGCCCATTTCCCTCAGAATGGAATAGGCCATAATACTTTTGTCACTGCACACACCCGATTGTTTCCAGAGCACCTCATACGGGTAAAGCATCGCCGCGCTGCCATCTTTCGCCAAAATATTCTTGGCTTTCGCGTCATCATAGGGAATCGATTGCACGAAACTCAAAACTAAATCCACGATCTGATCTTCAGATAGTTTGCGCCTTTCTCCAAGCGACCGCAAATCTTCGACAATCTTTGCTATAGATTTGTCGGAACTGTGCAACTTGAGAAACATTGCATAATACCGACTCTCCCAATCTGAAGGCAATTCCCCGGAATAGGAATATACTTTGGGAAGCGATCTATAATAGTCATATGTTGACTTATGCAGAGTTACGCTGAGGCTATAGCTTGAATCTTTGAATTTCCAGTTGAAAATTCTGCTCTCAGGATCGGACGGCTCCGGAAATTCCGCTTCTTGCTTTTCTTGAGTGTTTTCGGAAGTTTCTTTTTCAACTGCTGGCGCGGCTTCTTCGGAAGTTTTTACACCCTGCCTGTATGCAATGAAAAAAAGCGCTCCTGAAATGACAGCAAGCTCCAAAGTTATTATTGCAAGTTTTTTAGAAAATGATTTCATGCCGTTAGAGAATATTTTTCAAGCAATTTTTTCTTGACCTCATCTGGCAAGAGATTTGTTTTTGGCAGTTTTGACAACTCAATCCACTGAAGTTCGTAGAGATTTTTCTTGCTGTTTCTCTTGAGTTCCTCGCCTCCAAAGCGCGCTTCACCCCTTGCGTTCTTCGCCAGATAGAAATAATTGTGCCATCCGTCTTTTTTGATCTCAAGAAAAAGCTCGCCTGTTTCGACAACCATGTTTGTTTCCTCCTTCAACTCACGGGCAGCGGCAGTTCGAGAATCCTCTCCTTCTTCAATATGCCCGCCTGGAATTGTGTAGTATTCCTGCCCGGGTTTTTGCCTGCGCATAAGTAAAATTTTTCCATCTTTTATTACAATAGCCGCCGCCCGTCGGATCATAAGTTTTTCAAAAATTATCAATGTCG
>DBRS01000023.1 GCA_002306085.1 Candidatus Moranbacteria bacterium UBA1362 | reverse complement strand
ATTTCCTAACTGGCGGTGGGACTGGGATTCGAACCCAGGGTGCCGTTTCCGACACACTTGTACTCCAAACAAGCCCATTCGACCGCTCTGGCATCCCACCAAACTGTATTCGGTATTCTGTATTTGGTATTTATACTAGATAGTTTTTACTCCCACAAGCTGCATTTTTTCGCCGCCCGGAACGCTTCCGAGAACCATGATAACCTTATCGCCGCCCGCCAGTTCACCTTTGGATTTTCTGTAGTTAATCATTTCATCAATCGCCTTTAGTAATTCTTTTTCCTTCGTATAGTATCCCTTGGCTGCCCAAACCAGCGATAGTTGATTATAAGTCTTTTTTTGATTTGTGACAACAAACAGCGGCTTTTCCGATCTGAAATGCGACATAAGTCTGGCCGTAAACCCGGAAACGCTCGCCAGCATTATCGCCTTGATATTTTTGTCCTTTGCAAGTTCATATGCGCTTTTTACGATCTTTTTGAAATCATTTTCTACATCAAGCGCCAAAAGGTGTCTCACATCGTCAAACGGCGATTTTTCTGTATTTTCGATGATTTCCTTCATGATTCTGACGCTTTCCACGGGATATTTTCCGCTGGCGGATTCACCGCTGAGCATCAACGCGTCAGCATGATCCACGACAGCGTTCGTAACATCGCTCACTTCAGCTCTCGTCGGCCGCGGATTTTCAATCATACTGTTCAACATTTGCGTGGCAACAATCACAGGCTTCATGTTTTGCATGCTTTTTCTCACTATTTCTTTTTGAAAAATCGCCACCTTGCTTTCATCCATTTCAATACCAAGATCTCCGCGCGCAACCATGATTGCATCGGTATGATCTATGATCTCATCGAGATTTTTTATAGCCTCCTTCCGTTCAATTTTTGCCACAATTTGCGGCAAGTTTTCCTCGCGACCCAATATTTTTTTTATTCTGTCTCTCAGATTTTCAATATCGTCGCCGTTGGAAACAAACGACATGGCAACAAAATCAACATCGTTTTTCAGAGAAAATTCAAGATCTCTCTCATCTTTTTCGGTAATCGGGCTGATGTGAAGATGTGCATCGGGAATATTCACCCCTTTATGATTCCTGACCACCCCCCCATCAATTACCTCGCATAGCAAAACTCCGTCTTGTTTTTCTTTTACAATAATTTTCATAAGCCCGTCTTCAATCAAGATTTCGTTTCCGATTTCAATATCATCGACAATATCCGGAACATCAAGAAGAATTTTGCCTGAATTCAAAATTTTATCATTTGATGTTGTTTTAAAATTCAAAATTTCAAACTTAAAATCGGGATCTTTGGCCACATCACTGACCAAAACAAAATCGCCGGTTTTAATTTCGATATCCGATTGCACCGCAGTCCGTATGCGCGGTCCCTGAAGATCCGACATTATTCCGATCGGTGTTTTCAACTCTTCGGAAAGCTCCCTGATAATCTTGATTACATTGCCGTGCCACTCATAGCTTCCGTGCGAAAAATTGAGTCTGGCGACGTTCATTCCCGATTTCACCATTTCCCTTATAACCTCCTTCTTATCGGATACCAAGCCCAGGGTTGCAACTATTTTTGTTCGTTTTTCCATAATTTTTATAACGACGATTTGTCTGTTAACAATTACCTCTCTATAATACCTGAAAATTGGCAGTTACGTAAAATCCCGCAAAAGGCGGGATTTGCGTTACGCTCCATCTAAAATTTCATGTACTATTTTATAATCTGTATGCCACCTATAACCAGCAACGGTTTCATTTCGCCCTTCGCGGCATTAACGGCTCCAATTATTGCAATAACGATAAGTGCTACTATTCCTATCGGAAGAATTAAAAACCAACCTAGAATTGGGATGATTGTTCCAAACGCATTCACCGCAATTACAAAAATGAGGAGAACAAGATGCTGATTGGCATGAAACATGGCAAACTTACTTTCTTTGGCATCCGTAAGAAGAGGAATAAAAAACAAAATTGGCAACACATATCCTATCACTGCCATCAGTTTGTTCTTTTCGACATCCGAAGCTTCGGCTTTTTGCTCCGGATTTGACCCGGTGGATTGTTCTTTTTGCTGTTGATCCTGCTCTTGTTTTGGATCCTGCTGCGGATTGATACTTTCTTCCATAAAATTGCGTGATTTTTAATATTTAATACTTGTTTTTATAATTATAACACACTGCGGCAATTAGAACAAAAATGACCTGTTTTTGCCCTTATCGAGCCATTTTTTCATTTAAAAACCAGTTCTTCAATTTCCCTCATTATATCTTCGGGAATAGGATTGTTTTGGAGACTTACACCGGGATATCTCCAGGCTGAGATTATATTAATTTTCCTATTTATCAATTTCATCAGTTGCTGAGCTTTTTCATTTTTTAATTTCCTGATTTGTTTTTCAATTTTTTTTAGATCATTATTTTTTGATTTTTGATTTTTGATTTGATATAAAACCCATATTTCCTGGGACCATGTCTGCTCCTTTGAAGCTTCAGCAGAAATTGCCTTTGTATTTTTTTTGCTTTTTTTAATGTTGCCAGCCGGCGTCATTGCCGCAACGGTATTTGGCGCAATTCCCGTTTCAATTCTTTTTGGATTTCTGATAACGCCGAGGATTTTTTGTTCGGAAAGCCCGTAATAGCGCATCTTTTCCTGTACATGCCGCGTCCAGTAATACTTGTCGGTATTTTTAGGTTTTTTCCACTGCATGATAGTTAAATCAAAATGCAAATATCAAAATAAAAAATTTTGCGCCGCTTCGCTTGCAATTTATTTTAAAAGTCGTCCCGCGAAGCGGGACTCCTTAATTCCGAATTTTGATTTTTGAATTTTGAATTATTTAATATTCATTCCCCGAAGCGCTACGATTCTTTCTTCAATCGGCGGGTGAGTCATGAAAAGTTTTGAAACCTTTTTGCCTTTGAAAGGATTTGCGATATAGAGATGCGCGGTTGCGCGATTTGCCGCTTCAAGCGGTTCCTGATCCTGCGAAATTTTTTCCAGAGCTCTTGCAAGACCTTCCGGATAGCGCGTCAGAAGCGCACCGTCTGCATCAGCCAAAAATTCGCGTTTTCTGGAAATCGCAAGCTGCATCAGCATTCCCGCAATCGGCGCAAGAACGGAAAGCACGATTGCGGCGATCATCAGTATTACCCCTAACTGCCCGCGATCGCGATCATCGCTCTTTCCTCCAAAAAATGCCCAGTGCCTGAACCAGTCCGCAAGAAGAGTTATGAATCCCACCAGAACAACAATGACGGTTGAAAGCAGAATGTCGCGATTGCCGATATGCGAAAGCTCATGCGCCAAAACGCCTTCAAGCTCAACCTTTTCCAGTTTGTCCAAAAGCCCCGATGTCACACAGATCACTCCATGCTCGGGATCGCGACCGGTCGCAAAAGCATTGGGCGCGCTGTCTTCGATGATATATATCTTCGGAACCGGAAGTCCGGCCGTGATGCAAAGATTTTCAACGAGATGATAAAGCTCGCGCGCGTTGTCATGCGTGACTTCTTTAGCCCCACTCATGGAAAGCACGATTTTGTCACTCCACCAATAAGATCCGAAACTCATAATAACGGAAAAAATTACTGCACCATAAAGAATCGCGCTGTTTCCCATCGCATTAGCAAAAACATATCCCACACCTATCACAAACACCAAAAATCCCGTGATGTACACCCACGTAAGACGCGTATTTCTGTCTGATTGATTGTATAATGTTGCCATAACCAAAAGACACAATAATCAAGAATCAAGATAAAAACTAAACGGTATCCAATGATTGATTATAAAAATACAAAAAATTTTTTGCTATTTTGTATTTTGAAAGTTGAAACTTGAGATTAGTTTTATTGTTGTTTTTTGTGCTCTGCTTTTGAAACCGATTAACTTCAGAATTTCACTTCAACATTGGATTTTTCGGATTCATCAGCCGCAAAAAACTCGCGCTTGGTAAACTTCAGCATCCCGGCAATCATGTTTGTCGGAAAAACTTCGAGCTTTGTGTTGAAGTCACGGACATTCGCATTATAGAATCTTCTCGCTGCTTGGATTTTATCCTCGGTATCCGTCAATTCTCGTTGAAGTTCCAAGAAATTTTGATTTGCCTTGAGCTCTGGATAATTTTCCGCGACCGCAAACAAAGATTTCAGCGTCCCGCTAAGCATGTTTTCAGCTTGTTCCTTCTGGATTGGACCCTGGGCTCCCATGGCGGCAGTTCTTGCCTCAGTCACTTTTTCAAACAATTGTTTTTCGTGCGCAGCATATCCTTTGACCGTGTTAATCAGATTCGGGATAAGATCATATCTTCTTTTGAGCTGCACGTCAATATCGCTCCAAGCCTCATCGACCCTGTTTTTAAGCGTTACAAGGCTGTTATAGATTAAAATAACCCCTCCCGCCAAAACCGCCGCGATAATCAACAAAACAATTCCCATATTCATATTTTTACGCCCGCCGGCCTTTGTATCTTTACAAAAACCGTGGATTTTAATGATATAAATCAATTATACATCCAAAACAAATCTATTTCAAATGCAAAAAATATGTTATAATATAATCATTAGAACACATTAATATTAAATTAATAAATTCTGCCATGGAGTATAATGTTCCTTACGCAATTTTTATTATTCCGGTCGCCGTTGCAATAATTGTCCAAGCAATAAAATTCACAATCTATAGCCTAAAGCACGGCTGGAACATTCGCTACGCTTTTACCCACGGCCACATGCCTTCCTCTCATACGGCTTTTGCGATCTCTCTTATGACTTCCATTGCCATATATGAAGGAATTCGCAGCGGCTCTTTTGCGGTAGCTTTTGCCCTAGCTTTTCTCATAATCGACGACGCAACGCGCCTTAGAATGCATCTCGGAGATCAGGGAAGATATCTCAATATGCTCGTGCAGCAGCTTAACATAAGCGAAAAACAGTTTCCGCGTCTCAAAGAAAGAACCGGACACAGGGTAAGCGAAGTTTTGGTCGGAGGAATGCTCGGATTCCTTCTGACGATAGCTTTCGTCGCCCTCTTTTCCTAAAAGTTTCCGCATACAAAACCGCCTTAAGATTTTGGCGGTTTTTTGTGTTGAAAATTTGATATTTATATTCTTTGAAGTTCTTCTTCAACTATCTTGCGATCATTCCACGGCACGCGTTTTTTCCCTATCGCCATTGTTTCTTCCGCGCCCTTGCCCGTGATCACGATAAAATCTCCCGGCTTGGCAAGTTTGAGGGCTTTTTTAATAGATTCTCTGCGGTTTAAAATTTTCCAGAAATTTTCATTTTCTCTCTTGCTTTTTATGCCTGCGACAATTTCCTCCATGATCTGCGCCGGATCTTCTCCATACGGATCTTCGTTGGTCACGATTACATAATCCGCATGATTTGAAACGATGTTTCCCATTATCGGGCGTTTTCCTCTGTCGCGTTCTCCGCAAGCGCCAAACACCGCGATGATTTTCCCCACGATTGAATCTTTGGTTGAAGATTCAGCTTTCTTTATCTTTCCTATAAGTTCATATAGTTTTTCCAAGGAATCCGGCGTAACCGCGTAATCAATCACAATATTAAATCCCTTGTCATTTTGCACAAATTCAAATCTTCCCGGTATGTTTTTTATCTTCTCAAGAGCTTTGCTTATCGTTTCCAGTGTTATTCCTTCTGAAACGCCAGCGCACGTCGCGGCAAGCGCGTTTTCAATATTAAACTCGCCCGGAAGCTGCAGCCGGTATCCGATATTTTGTATTTGATATGAAGAATTGTTCATGCCCAAAATTATGTTTTCCGCTTTTATAATTTTCAATTTTGAATCATAGTTTTTTGCATTTTGGTTTTTTGCGGTATATCCGAATTTGTTGCTTACGGAATATTTCAGATAATTTTCCGGATTTTCCATGTCCAAATTAACCACGATTGTTCCGTTATTTCTTGAAACCATTTTAAAAAGTTTTTCCTTGCTCTTGGCATATTCTTCCATCGTCTTGTGATAATCCAAATGTTCCCTCGTGACATTCGTGATGACGGCAATTTTATATTTCACGCCCCAAACCCGGTATTGATCAAGAGAATGAGACGACGTTTCCAAAACAAGATACTTGCAACCGGCACGGACAGTTTTTTTTATAAACTTCTGCACGGCAAAAGATGACAGCGTTGTAAATTTTGTATCGTTAACCCATTTTTTATCGCCAATCTTAAAGTTTATCGTCGAAGCGACTGCAACCTTATTTCCAGCTTCTTCCAAAATTTTGGCAATCATCTGAACCGTCGTCGTTTTGCCGTTTGTTCCAGTCACTCCTATGACTTTCAATTTTCCTGACGGAAAACCATATACTATATTTGCCAATACAGCTTGCAGAAGATGATATATATTCTTTATGCCTTGCGGAACTAATTGCTTTATTCTATGCATAAATTTAAAAATATTTAAGCATTAAAAATCATTAAAAACGTTGTTTAAAATTCAAAATCAAAGCCTTAATATATTGCAAAGTTCTATACAGCCAATACCTCCATTGATTAATCACAATATCATAGCTTCCGGGAAAAACAACTGGTTTTGTTTTTTGCGAAAATCCCAGTTTGAACCTTGTAATCCCTTCCCATGAATTTGACTTGCCGATTGCAGCTTGTTCTTTATTGCTGATTTTAACTCCGCCGAAGTCATAGAATCTGCATCCTCTTTCCTTTGCATCCAAAATTGCCTGCCAATGCAAAATATGCGGCGCCATCACATTACGATGTTCATTTCCTGACGCACCATGCAAATAGGTCGCAACATTTTCATAAAATAAAACCAGATTGGCAGCAATAATTTTTCCGCCGTACTTTGCGGCGTAAATTTTGAGCATTTCTTTTGGCAAACTCTCAACCATTTTTCTGTAATATTCTTCCAGATGAGTTTTTATACCCTGCCTCAACGCCATCTGCTTTGTAAGTTTCAGGAATTCTTCAACATAATTTTCGCCTTGTCCTTGTCGTCTGCCGCTTGTCACTATTTCCACTCCTTGCTTTTTCGCAAGCCTGATGTTATATCTCGTTTTGGATTTCATATCTGCCAATAGTTCTTGTTCCGTTTTCGCAATATCAATAATAAAATTTTCCCTTGGCTGCATGTCATGCGGCGCCTTGACGATTTTGTAATTTGCAGCGCTTTTCGCCGATTTCAATTCTTCTTCATCTTTTGGTTCAATCCTTATCCAACCGGCCTTGTTTTTTCGAGCCAAATCAATAAGCTCCTGCATTTTTCCTGTTGCTTGCTTCTTGTCACATGCCGCCGTCTTAAGTCCTCTTGAAACATAAAAATACCCACCAACTACCGGCAATCTGTGTTCAATCGCAAAAATCGGCCCATTTTGAGCGCTAACCTCAAAAATACGCCTTCCGGCCGCTTTTTGAAACTGGGCCCATTCCCTGGACTGCAAAAAATGGCTTATTTGAGCCTCTACCAAATTCTTGCCGGTTTTTGAAGAGTCTTTTTCCATGGCTACAGTATAGCAAGAACTTTCGTTTTTTGGAATTTATCTTAATATACTACAAAAAACAAGCCAAAGGCTTGTTTTTTGTTTTGCTATCTCTATTATTTATTTTCTAATCTATACTCCTAAACGCAGAAAAACATGAACTTGACACCGTCACAATTATCAACATGAATAATATTATTTGTAATAATATTGTACAAATAGTCCACAAGCGAATGAAAGACCGCCACAAATCCACTTGCCAAAAGCAAAGAACAACCACTAAAAACTAATCCTTAACGCATCTGACAGATATACCATAATAATAAGAGGTAGTCGAAGTATTAAAAGGATCCCCACCAAAATAACCAAGGCTCCAAGACCTAATTTCGTCGCTCCAATTATCTTTAATAACATGATTGGTTATATAATGGGCAGACGAAAGAAACCCAGCCAATTTTCCTATTAAATTGGTGATATTTCCGAAGTAAAATGTCATCTCAAAACGCCCCGCCGGGACTGCATTAAATCCGCTCTCGTTTGTTCCGTCATTATAAGGAGACTCCCAATAATCACTGCTTTTTAGTTCCTGAGCGGAATAATTTTTTTGCAAAAGAACAAAATCTTCATTAGGACATCCCACCCTACCGGAAGGAATATGCCATCCGCTAGGACAAATTCCCTGAATTTTTGCTAAACATTGGAAGGCAGGGAGTGAGCCATCCAACCCCTCAATGGCCACTTTAGCGTCATAATAATGGCCGAATGGCGAATCACATTCGTCAGGATATTGCGCACTATTACATTCATAAACTCCGGAAGTTATATCGCTTCCGTCTGGGAATTTTTTCGTGCGCAGATTCTCCGCAAACCAGCATCGATCACCGATTGCAACTACGGGATAAACCATTTCTTCATCACCTCTTCTGTCAACAAATTCGGTCAATCCTCCGCACGGATCTCGTAAAACAGAAACCTCGACAGCTCTCACGGTGTTTTTGTATGTGCCGACAGATTTGATAAGTCCGATTTCATTAAGAGAAGTATCGCAGGTATCAGATTGATTACCATCTTCATCAAAAAAAGTTAATTCATATGAAGAACCCGCAATTACATCATCATCAACTTTGACTTTGGCGTATCCATCATCGTCATCGCATGAATATACACCGGTAAAAGCATCATCTAATGTGGCGTCTGGTGCAGTGACGCTGTTTATCAGTTTTATGCCCAACTGAGCTCCGGTATCTGCTGTTTGATAGGCTTGTGTTGAAGAATCTGTTGCGCTTGAACTCTTTCTTTCCAGAATTGTGGTGGTTGTCATGGCAACCGAAATAACCGCCATCATGGTAAGTATTATCAGCGCGTATGCGAGAATGGAACCTTTTTTTGTTTTCATGGTTTAACTTTAGACGTCTGATTGCCAGTTTTTTGAACAATTCGACGCTTGGTTGCATATGGAAAAATCATATATTTTTCCATAAGATAATTATATCAATCAATATATTTAATATTCAACCAACTCTTTTCGTTTAATTCTTACATTAGCTACAATAAATATTTTTACGATAATCGCGCAAATTGTTTTTATGTCTGAAAAATCCGGCGCACGTTTTCAGCTCCAGCGATTTCATGCATTCAAACATCTGACATATCGCAAAAATGATCGCTTCATATTAGTTGATATCCATTTCAATCGCCCTGACAGCCCCCCTATATATTCCGATTGATTTGATATAATCTATCACGACATGCCCTGACGCGTCCCTAATATAAGCATCGCATGGCAGTTTATTTCCATCGGAGTCGTGGAAAGAAATAATATAGTAGGATCCATCTCCCAGACCGCTGCTCTTTATGATTTCTCCCGGATTTTCATTGCCGCATGAAGAAAATATATCCCGAAATCTAGGTGTCCCGGCAATAGAATATTCATTTATCTCTTTGAGAGCAGCGACAATTCCGCTGTCAGCTATCTGATATGCCTGCGTGGAAAACTGTGTGGCGCTCGCGCTTTTCTTCTCGATTGCCGTGACAACCGTTATCGCCGCAGCGATCACAAGAAACATTCCCAAAATTATCAGCGAGTAAGCAAGAATGGATCCCTTTTTATTCAATAAAACTCTTTCTTTCATGCGTTTAAGCTTCTGAATTTTTCAAATTTTATGAACATATGCACCTGTATGAAGTGAATATTGGCTGAAAATGTTCACAACCTCTCGGGCCCCACATAAGGCAAACTGTGTCATTTACTGCATGGCAGGATCCAACGCGACTTGCATTGCACGGATATAATGAAGCTGGATATGGAATTATGCCATCAACATTGCAAAGAGGTGCTACGCTAGTTGTTCCTTTCCATCCGCAGCATCTTCCATCGCTGCAAGTTCCGCTGCTGCAAACTGTCCCATTGGGCCTGTTTCCCGTTGCTAAGCACGATCCGTTACACTGAACAGTTCCTGTTCTACAGCTTCCAATTCCAGAACTGCAAGAAGTTCCCACATTTGCCACGCAGCATGCCTGAGTGTTGCAGCTGCGCGTATCTGCTCCAGCGCAGTTTGTTCCTCCACAAGAAGGTGCTGGATTGGTACATGTTCTCGTTTGTATTCCTCCGCCACAAGCAACACTACAAGCACTCCAAGCAGACCATCCTCCATTAACAGGGGTGCAGCACGGCTGTGTGTTGCAGCTGCGCGTATC
>DBRS01000003.1 GCA_002306085.1 Candidatus Moranbacteria bacterium UBA1362 | reverse complement strand
TTACTTACCTGTCCTGAAATTCTCGAGAATATCGGATTGGTCCATATTTACTGCATTAATGCTTTCTGCAAAATGAAGACCGGACGAGGGTTATAGGCCGGGGGCTGGGCTTGCCAAAACCTTATTTATATGATAAAAGTATATAAGTTATATTATCTAAATTTACTGTTAAATTTCCGCCATAGGCGGACCAGCTCTCGGCTGGCGAATGATATTCGGATGTAATAAGTATCAAAATCAAGATATGCCAATCAAGAAATCCGCAAAAAAGTATATGCGTGTGACCGAGCGCAAGACACTCAAAAACAAGAGAGTGAAAGGCGTCGTGAAAAATGCTATCAAGAAAACCAGAGAATCGGTTGCAAAAGGAGATATTGCCAAGGCCAAGGAGTCTCTCAAGGCTGCGATCAAAGCGCTGGACAAGGCCGCGCAGAAGAAAGTCATCAAGAAAAACACCGCTGCAAGAAAGAAATCAAGGCTTAATGCGCTTGTTAAGAAGGCAGTAACTAAATAGTTATTAGTTTATAGTCTTTGGTTCAGAGATAAATAAAGAAATAAAAATCCCGGCTTGTCCGGGATTTTTAAAATTTTTGGAATTTTTCCATCAAGGTATTTTTCCATATTTGTTTCAATGACCGTATGAATAAGATGTAAATGTATTTTATCTACAGTGAAACAATAAATGAATCCAACGCCAGAACAATATCTGCTTTGCCTGTTTTGGCATCCTGATCGATTTGGGCAAGGGTTTTGAAAATTTGCTTAGCTTTTTCCTCGCTGAGATTGCGGATTTGCATAAGCGATTTTTGGACTACATAGGGATGGATTTTCGAGGTGCTTGCGATTTGCTGCGGGATTGTCATGCCTCGCCAATAGAAATCTCCGATCTTGAGTAGCGTGCGTATTTGATACAAATACATCGAGAGAATGTAGAAGGCATCTTCACCCTTTGATATTTGTTCATGTAATAATTTTAAGGCCAAGGATTTATTGCCTGAGAAAAGGGCTTCGATGGTCTGAAAGATGGTGGAGTCAATTTTAACTTTTGTCAAAAGATCCACGTCTTCTTCTCTGATAATGCCGTGGTGATTTTTATAGGCAACTAATTTTCGAAGCTCATTACTGAGAAAATGCAGATCGTTGCCTGTGGATGCCAAAAGAAGGTTAAGGGCGTTTCTTGAAAAGGAAACTTTTTCCGACAAATTTTTTGTATATTTCAGTGTCCAATTTGAAAGTTGCGCTCCGCTCAATGGCGCAAATTCTTGTTTTTTTGAATGTTCAGAAAGGTATTTAAACATAGCCCCGTTCTTTTTTGGATTTCCGTTTTCTAAAAATATTGTAATCACATCGTTATCTTTTTCCAATTCAGGATTCGCTTTAAGAAACGCTAGCATTCTTTTTTGTTGCTCGGAAGTTCCGCTCAACATGCAATTTTTCACTATCACTAAACGCTTGGCTGAAAAAAGACCTTGTGACGAGAAAATGGCATGCAGATTTTCGATTTGAGAATTTTCTCCATATTCAAGAACACTCAGGTCGGTGCCTGAGCTATTCTTTTCCAGGTATTTGTTTTTGAGGCTGATAAGTTTTTCTGAAGAGCGGAAAGTGTCAGAGCCGTATAAAAATATGTGCATATTTAAGTAATATAAGTCATTGGCTGTCCGTCTGCCAAAGCCTTGCAATGGCAGTCAGGTCTGTCCACATTGCTGTGCTGCTATAATTGCTGGCGAGTAAGACAAGTCATGGGTCGTCTGGTCATATGTTAGCCGTAGTTAAAAGCTAAACCTGCTGCCAATGGCATTTGACGCCCAATAACTATACGCCTGGTGTCCACCGGAGAGCTTGTCCCGGATCGATTATCTCAACCCAGATTTGCCCCGGAACGAATTTAATTTCCTGTCCCGACTCATCGAGGAAGAGCAGTTTGCTGTCAATTTTGTTTTTGTCTTTTTTCCACATGCCTTTTTGTTCTTTTCCGTTCATATAATAGAAGGCTGAGCCGGAATCATATTCATCAAACCACGGATCACCTATCTGGACGTTCACATATTGCTCGCCGACTTTTATCGGTGCTGCATTTGCAATAAGAACGACAACATTTTTCGGGGCTATCCTTGAATTATTGTTCCTGTCTGTATCAGCCGTTCCACCCCAAGTCCTCTTGAATGAGTTGCTTTCTTTGTCATAGTCATATTCCACGTCAAACGGCTTGGCGAACGCAACACGGAGGTTTCCTCCGGATGGTCTTTGGTCAAGCGGAGCTTCGGCCTGATGCTGATATCCTGAAAAAGTGTTTTCAGTACTGTATCCGAATGCCTGCGATCCTTCCAGCATCTGATCTGCTTTTATGTAGCCCGTATCGACGCCTCTCATGTTTCCCGTCGCTTCTTTTCTGAAACAGTATTTTCCGGCCGATTTTCCGGCGTCGTCGCAGCAGTTCATGTTTTCGATGATGCCGTTATTGAGAAGATCTTTGAATTGTTCGATATCCGCGCGTCCCCAATGCACATAGACGGAGCCGAGGCTTTTGGCGAGATGGACGAAATCATGTCTTGCGCTCCTCAGGGATCCTATTTCTTCCGGAATTGTGCATCCGTATACACCCATCAGGCGTGTTATACTTCCGTAAACGGCCTGCATCTCAAACACCATATCTGCTTGTGAAAGTCCCGCAAGAGGCCTTGCTGCCACATCAGCTGGCTGCATAACCGCGAAAGTTCTTTTGTTCCAGTTTGGGCATGCAATTCCCGTTATCGGACTCACATCCCCCTGATTTGCTGGTCCGGAACTTTCCTGAATACCGCTCAGGTCTATTTGTTTTACATTCTTGCTTCTTAGTGCCTGGCGGCCTTTGGTAAAATAGAAAAATCCTCCGACCATAACGGCTGCAATAAGGACAATTATTCCTATTTGTTTCTTGGACATGTTTTTGTATCGTTATATTGTTAAATTGTTACATTGCTAAACTGGTCATGGGGCAATAATAAAATAATGTAGCAATGTAACAATTTAATGCTGGCATTTCGGACAATAGAATGCGCTTCTTTGTCCGATTGTCGATTTCTCAATAATTGTATCACATTTTTTGCATTGTTGACCATGCTTTTTATATACGCTCAGACGATGCTGAAATTTGCCGCGGCTGCCGCTTGCATCGCGATAATCGCTTACCGATGTCCCCCGCAGTTTTACGGCTTTTTTCAAAACTTTCATCGAAAATTTATATATCGATCTTATTTCTTCCCTAGACAAATCTTTGACTTTTCTGTGCGGCGATATTTTCGCTTCAAACAGAATTTCGGATGCATAGATGTTTCCGATTCCCGCAATAACAGTCTGATCCATCAAAACGTCTTTGATTTCTTTGTGCGGTTTTTTGGCAATCGCGTCTGAAAAATTTTCCGGCGTATAATCTTTACCGAGAGGATCTATACCCAGTTTGTTTTTCAAATTCATCAGATCTTTTTTGTCATAAAGTGAAATTGTCGCAAACTTGCGGACATCGGAAAATAGAACGGTTTTCGGCTTGCGACTCGCGGCTCTTAGATAGAATACGTGGCGGATATGTTTCTCTTTTAATCCTTGGTCTTTGCCGCTTGCCACTTGCGTGCTGATCAGCAGTTTTCCCGTCATCCTCAGATGAATCACGATCGCCAAATTTTTTTCAAGATTGATGATGGCATATTTTCCGAATCTTTCGATTGATTTTATTTTCCTGTTTTTTATCGCAGAAGAAAATTTTTTTGTCGAGATGTTTTGCAGAGCCTTCGGCCAATAAGTCTTAAAATCGGTGATTTTATCACCGACTATCGATTGCAAATCAGATACTATTGTTTGCACTTCGGGCAATTCAGGCATATGAACAGCTTATTAGGCTTAGCTTTTTAGCTTTTTAGGTGGAAAAATTTATTCTAACAGCTAAACTTAAAAGCTAAGTAGCCAAGAAGCTAAAAAGCTGTTTAAATTTCTCCCCAGTTGTCTCCGATTTTTACATCGGCGATAAGCGGTACGCTCAAGGGATACACGTTTTCCATGAGTTCTTTGACTTTTTTTGCAACACTTTCAGCCTCTTCGGTCTTTACTTCTAGTATTATTTCATCATGTATCTGAAGCAATATCCGGACAGCCGTATTTTTTTTGTAATTTGAAGAGACGGCAATCATCGCCAATTTCATGATGTCAGCCGCAAGGCCCTGGATCGGCATATTGATTGCCATTCTCTCAGCTCCGCTCGCGATCTGGAAATTGGGCGAGTTTATCTCCGGAATGTTTCTGCGTCGCCCAAGGAGAGTCTCAACATATCCATTTTTACGGGCAAGTTGGCGCGTTTCTTTCATGTATGTTGCTACGCCGGAAAAGTTTTCCATATAAGCATCAATAAATTTCTGCGCTTCTTCGCGCGTGATTCCGGCGGATTGCGCGAAACCGAACGCGCCCATGCCATAAATGATTCCGAAATTTAAAGCTTTCGCGTTTCTGCGCATTTTCTCCGTAACCTTGGAAAGTGTCACCTTGTTTATTTCTGCGGCAGTGGCTCTGTGAATATCGTCCCCGCGATGGAAAGCTTCGGTGAGTTTCTTGTCTTTGCTCACGTGCGCGACGGCGCGAAGGTCTATCTGTGAATAATCAGCGCTGACCAGTTTGAATCCGGGACTTGCGACAAATGCGGTTCTGAGGAGCTGTCCAAGGTCGTTCTTTACAGGAATGTTTTGCAAATTGGGTTCTGTTGAAGAGAGCCGTCCTGTCGCGGTGACAGCTTGGTTAAATGTAGTGTGCAGACGTGAATTTTCATCAATCATCGTCGGGAGGGTGTCGAGATATGTCGTCTTCAGTTTGAACAATTCTCGATATTCTTCGATTTTTTGAATGATTTTATGCTTGTTTCGAAGCTTTTTGAGTTCTTCGGCTGCGGTCGAGAACCCGGTTTTTATTTTTTTGATTTCATCCGTCGGGAGTTTTAATTTGGAAAATAACACCTCTGAAAGCTGTTGCGTGGAGTTAATGTTGAAATTTCCGCCAGCGAGGGAATGAATTTCTTTCTCCAGTCTTTCAAGAGCCTTTTTGATTTTTTCTGAAATTTTCACAAATATATCCGTGTTTATCATTATGCCTTCAAGTTCCATTTTCGCGAGCACCCTGACGAGCGGCATTTCTATCCTCCTGAAAATGGTTCCAAGATTGCCGTCGAGAGAATCGTTTTTTTCTTGTTCTTCACTTGTTTTCACAATTCTTTTTTCCAGAATTTGCTTGAGTTTGAAAGCGTAATCGGCGATTTGCGACGTTTTCTTGATGAGCGTTTCATTTTCGTTGCCGGAAGGGACCAGGGAAAGTTGGACCTTCTTTTTTGTTTCAAAGCTGATTTCTTCACTAAGTTCGCTGAGAACCATTTTTTCCAGGGAAATTTTTTCTCCCGGATTAAGCACGTATTCGGCTATCATTACGTCCCATTCAATGCCTTTCAATTCAATTTTGTTTTTCCAAAGTTTTTTATAGGCCTCCTTGAGATCGTATCCTATCTTTTTTACTTTCGGATTTTCTAGGATGGGCTGTATTTTTTTCATCATGCAGGCAGGGAAGAAGGTTGTCCTTCCGGTTTTGTGCGAAATAGCAATACCTGAAATTTTTTCTGCATCTTCGGCGATTGCCAGTGAAATTTCTCCGGCAATTTCAAGTTCATGCATTAATTTGTCAATGTTTTCTTTGTCGGCGACGTAGTATTTGAAATCCTTAATGCCCTGCTTTTTCATATCTGTAGATTCCGCTTCCGTTTGCCCGTCTGCCTTCGAGGCAGGCAGTTTTGGATTGGTCGGGAGCCTTTTAACCAAACTATAAAATTCCAGCTCGTTGAATAGTTTTACAATTTTTTCGCGGTCGAAATTCTCGAATCGTGTCTTCTCGAGTTCGATTTCAATTGGAGCATCCAGTCTGATTGTGGCGAGGTTCCTGCTGAGAAGTGCGCTTGCTCTGTCGCGGAGGAGCTTTTCTTTCACCGCTCCCTTTATTTTATCTATGTTTTCATAAACTCCGGCAATGCTTCCGTATTTTTTAAGCAATTCGGTTGCGGTTTTCTCTCCGATTCCTTTAACGCCCGGAATGTTGTCGGACGGATCTCCCCGAAGGCCCTTGAAATCAATCATCTGGTCCGGTCGTATTCCGAAGCGCTCGATAACTTTTTCTTTGTCGTAAATGACTGAATCGCTGAGTCCCCGGCGCATGGTATAAACTTTTTCCCCGCCGTCGATGAGCTGCAGCGTGTCCAGGTCGCCTGTCACAATAATTGTTTCAATCTGTTCTTTTCTGTCGCGGATTTGTTTGCAAACAGTTCCGATGATGTCGTCAGCTTCAAATCTTGGCTTTTCGTATATCGGAATATTAAAAGCCCTCACCACTTCTTTCACGCGCGGAATCTGCGCGTATAGTTCATCGTCCGCTTTGACGCGGTTTGCTTTGTAGCTTTCAAATTGTTCGTGGCGGAATGTCGGGCCCGCCAAATCAAAAGCCGCCGCAATATAGTCCGGCTTGAATTTGTCAATGACGCTCAGGAGTGTGGAGGCGAAACCATATACCGCGTTCACAAGTTCGCCTTTTTTGGTCATAAGCGGCGGCAGAGCATGATATGATCGATGAATTATCGCGTTTCCGTCTATCAAAATGAGACGCTCCTTGGCCAATTTTTCCTCTGATTTTTTAGGGGTTTGTCTGTTTTTTTTCATATGTCTAAAGTATACAGTTTCGATTGAATATTACAATATTTAAAAAGAAAAGGCAGTGTTTGGCTTTGCCAAATACTGCCTTTCAAATGTCAGTAAACTCTTTTTTGAATCCAGTCATGCACGGTTTCCACTACCGCATCTTCCGTTTCGTCAAAGAGAATATCATGAGCTGCTTCCGGTATTATGCTGATCTCCGCGCCATATTTTTTTGCGACGGATTCTGCCACATGCGGCTTGATGAGTTTGTCTTTGCCGCCTCCGATCACCAATGTCGGTATTTTTATCAGAGATTCGTCGATACGAGGGCGCGCAAGAGTCACTTGAAGGATGATTCTGCCGGATTCCCACACTGACTTGCAGTAAGCGATCCACTTTTCTCCTTCAGACATGTTTTCGTTGTACAGCACTCTTTTTGTCGCCCAATAGCTGCGTTTCACGGGCTTATTCCAGAAGTCTCCGTATTTCAGCAGCTCCGCGAATGAAACAAGCCCATCCCAGGAAAAAAGCCCGATTTCTCTTGACGGAACAGGGCACAGCAGGATCATGCCGTGAACTTTGTCGCCAAGCTTTGCGGCTGTCATTTGCGCAACCATGGATCCCATGGAATGTCCGATGAGGATAAACTTTGCTTCGGGTTGTCCTGCTCTCAACTTGTCCATGAAGCGGCAGAGAGCGTTCACGTTATCCTCAATCCCTATTTTTCCAAGTTGCGGATCGGGCTTCTCGTCGATGTACCTGCTTTTATGGGGATACTCAAATGCTACTACGGTTTTGTATCCAAGAGAGTTCATGCGATGAATAAATCCTCCGAAATAGTACATTGCTTGCTTGTATATGCCCGGTAAAGCGATGATAGATAACTGACTTTTTTTATCCATGAGACAATCCTCTCTTTCATAATTTTTTAAGGTAATTATGTAATTATATCACGGAATGATTTCTTTGTCAATGTTTTTTGGTCTGTCAGCAAGCATGTTATAATTAAAAAAATTATAAGACAAAAAATATGATAAATTTTGAGATGCCGGGCGCGCCACGTGAAAAAAGCATAGTCGAAATCGCTGAAGAGATTGAAAAAGCCATGCTTGCGAAAAAAGAAAAAAAGGAAAAGGACAAAAAGATGTATTATGAGCTCTTTAAAAAATACTTCGAGGAGAATGGCGCCGTTGAATACGACGAATGGCAATCGAAACTCGGAGAAATTGCAAGAAAAAACGGAAAAATTATCGTTCGTCGGGAAAATCCCGAAACATTTCTGACTGTGTTTAAGAATAAGAAAAATTTGCCGATAGCATTTTCCGCTGAACACGGCAAGCAGCCCAATTCCGCTTTGTTGGGAAACGATCTCGCGGGACTGAGATTGGCGCTTGCGGGAGGCTTTGGAAAAATAGGGAAGGGTTCAGTGGCAATAACGGTCGGATTTGAACCGTCAGAAAATTTGTCAATTAAAGATGTTCCGGACGGAAAATTTACAAATTTCAGCGGATCGGAGAGATCGCTCGTGAAAATTGTCCAGGGCGACGTGCCTTTTGAAAAGATGAAGTTTTTTCTTCTCAGGATGCCGTATGGATTGTTTCCTGAAAGTGAAATGACCGAAGATGAGCTGGAAAAAGAGCCTGCCAGCATCCAGCGCATATTCATTCCGGAAAAATATCAGAAAAAAGAAAAAGGACCAGAGAGTATTGCTTCCTGGTCCTAGCTTGTTTCACAAGTGCTGATCGGTAGTTGGTTAAGAGCGTTTTCCTCAAAGTCTTCAAAATTCAATATCTTGCCGCGAAAGGCTGATATTTTCTCTTCTTTGGATGCGGCTATCCATTCTCCAATGTAATCTTGGTAGTTGAAAATTTTGTATATCTTTTCTATCGTGTCAGACCATACGTCGAAAAGTATACTCTCAGCCGAAACATGTTGTTTGCGAAGAAGTATTTTTATTGCCGCATCGCGAACTCCTTCCCTACATATCTCCGATATCTGATCATCTTCTTCAAAAAACATAGGCAGCCTCCGATTTTCTTTTTTTCTGACACTTGGTGCAGCACTCCGCCTCGGGGATTATCATGAGCCGGCCCTTGGCAATTTCCTCGCCGCAATCCTGGCAGATACCATAGTCATTGGGGCAGAATCTGATTTTTTTCATGGCAGAGATAACAGAAGGAATCATTTGCTTTATCTTGTAATCCCTGTGCATCTCGGGCATGGAGTCGCCGTATTCTCTGATACTTGCTTCAATGGCCCTTAGCCTGTTTTCCAAATGCCAGTATCTAGCATTCAAAAACTCCCTATCAATCATGATGCTCTCCTTTTATTCTTATTTTAAAGAAATTTAATAATAGCACTTTTTAACATTTTTGTCAATAGTCGTTCTCCGTTCAAAAGGTCTCAGTGAAAACAGAAGCATAAAAAAAATTGCAGCCAAAAACGTCATTTCAAACTTATTTTTCTTTTCTTCTCGTCAAGCCATTCGAATTTAATCCATACAGCATTGGTAGGGATTATTTTTTTTATTCTTTCTGCCCATTCGACAATGACGATGGAATCGGGCTTTCCCGCAAAATCCTTCCAGCCGAGATCAAGAACATCTTTTGCTCTGACGCGGTAGGCGTCGATGTGAAAAACAGCTTTTAGCTTATAGCTTTTAGCTTTTAGGTTATAGACCTTTATGATATTAAATGTTGGACTGGTGACGGCGCCTTTGATTCCAAGTCCGCGAAGCAGTCCTTGCGTGAATGTTGTTTTTCCCGCGCCGAGATCTCCGGTGAGGCAGATTATCTCGGAACCACGAAGTTCCTCCGCAAGAAGTTTGCCGAGTTTTTTGGTTTCATAAGATGAATGCGTGACGAATTCCATGGATATCATTCTATTCTACAAATTTATTCTAATCAATATATTTTTAGAAATTTTAAAGGCGAGTCGAAGATGATGCTTGTCGACTCGCCTTTTGAGTGCTGCCTATGGCAGCACACCCCTGATTCTGCCTGCTCCATACCAGCCATGACGATGATGATGGCTAGAACGTCCAATTGTGATGTCGAACCAGGTGTTACTCCCATATGGGTAGTAGTAATCATACGGGTATGGTGCATAGACGGTAATCATCCTATCGTAGCATGGCCTCATGACCGGAACCATCCGATATGTTGACCGCATACGCATATCCACAGGTCTTCCCCTGATAGGTTGTTGCACGACAACGTTTTCGATTTCAACCTTGTTGACGGTGATCTTTGTATTGCCGTGATATGCTTGCCCTCCCTGAGTTCGCTGTATTGCTTCCCATTGGCTTGGAGAAAACTCGTATTGCGGTCCTGCGCAGCCAGACATCGATATGACAAAAGCAAGAAAAAGCAGAAAAAAAGATGTTTTTCTCACGATATCCTCCCTTCGCCTTTTAATAAGGCATTTACAGTATTTTTTATCTTAAGGTACTTCTATTAATTATACACCCAAAAACGTTTTTTGTCAACTGAAATTGCTACTTTGATTAATTAAGTTTCTTTTCTGTTTTGTAGACACGGAAAAAGCAATTTTCCGGTGCTTATTTGGTTTTTATAGGCAATTTTATCAGGTTCCGTGATCTTCCTTTTTAAATCGTCTTGTTTTCGTCCTTTTTGGGAGATGTTAGCTTTAAATAAGGCCCTTGCAAAAAGTGTTAATTTTTTTGAATATTGCTTTATTTAAGCCTTTTTTATGTATTTTGAGTTGTTTTAAAGATTTTTCATCTTCTGGCAACTTTCATAAAATTAAGAAAGCAAAAAAATAAATTACTTTTGACTTTATATAAAACTTAAAAAATGTTATTTTGTCAAGAGTATTTAAGGCAAAAAATATGTCCCTAGACATGTGGCTTAAATAAGCCAAAAAATAAAATCTCACATTCTTTAAGGTTTTTGAAAAGGCTAAAATATCGCTAAAAGATGACATTATAGTCCCGAAGGTATCTCAATGCTTCTTGCTCGCTAAGAAAGCCATCAGCACCGTAATAATAGAACGGAGCTTGCCTTATGTTCCTTTGGATCTCCCTTTGGCGATCATAGAAGTAAGGGGGATTGTACGGGGCTTGTCTAAGATTTCTTTCAATTTCACGGCCTCGGTTATAGGTATAAGGATTAAACGGCGAAGAAGAGTCCCAATTATAATAGCCCGGATAATAATATCCGCCGTAGCCATAATTTCCGCCATAGGCCGGATACCCGTATCCATAAAAACTATAACAATCGTCTCTTTCATTTCCGCAGGCGATGCAATGGCCGAGATTTCCCAGAAAAAGAATAAGGACTGCAATTGATGCAATAATGATTTTTTTGTGCATATTTTTGTTTCAATAAATTTCTACGGTGACCGGAAAACGCCATTTTGTCAAGCTTTCATTGACATTGATGCTAAAGCTTGCTATGTTATATTACTATCTTTTAAAGCTATTATTGCAGGTGTGATAATTTTGAATTGTGAATTTTGAAGTTCGATTCAATGATTGAAACATTGGCGTTAAAAATTGAACCAAAATTAAAAATTTAGAATTTGAAATTTTTGGATTATGGTTTTGGATTCCGCGCAACAATTTCAGAATGTGTTGAAAGGAGCGAAGCACGCGCTGATTTTAGTGGCGGAAAATTTCAGCGGCGATGAGATTGGGTCTGCATGGGCGATGTATTATTTTCTCAAAAAGAATTCCTGCGACGTTTCGATAATCGTTCCAAAAAACAATAATGTCACGGAAAGATTTGCATTTTTGCCAAGACCTGAGGAAGCGATTGAGAATCTTCTGGGCGCACGCGATTTCGTGCTTTCGTTCAACACCGAGCGGAACAAAATTACTAATGTGCGGACGGAAAGGGTTGACAACGAACTTCGGATATACATCACTCCCGAAAAAGGCTCGATAGATCCGCGCGATTTCTCTTTCATTCCCGCAAAATTCAAGTATGATCTTGTCATTGTTTTGGGAAGTCCGGACAAGGAATCGCTGGGAAGGACATATGAGGAAAATCCGGACATTTTCTTTGAAGTGCCAGTGGTCAACATTGACAATCACAGCGAAAACGAAAATTTCGGGCAGCTTAACATAGTGGACATCACGGCATCTTCGACATCCGAGATAGTTGCCGATCTCATGCAAAAGATGGACGCCGACAAGATCGATGAAACGATCGCGGAATGTTTGCTTGCCGGAATCATAGATGAAACCAACAGCTTTCAGAAAAAAAATACGACCCCGAAATCGCTTCGCATAGCGGCGGGACTTATGGCAAAAAGCGCGGACCAGCAGAAAATTATCAGATATCTTTATAAAACGCAGCCATTTCACCTGCTCAAGCTCTGGGGAAGAGTTATGGCGCGCCTTTATTGGGAGGAGGGTATAAGTTTGGCGTGGGCGCCGGTCTATCTTGAGGATTTCGTGCAGAGTCGCAGCAACCCTTCGGATATTCCGTTTATTCTCGACAAAATCAGGGAAAACTACTCGGCGGGAAAAATTTTCATGGTACTCTATAACGAAAATGCGGGAACTGTGCGCGGGATGATCAAATGTAACACCAGGGAGCTCATGAAAGCGGTCGCGGACGCTTTGGGTTTTGAAGCCAATGGCGATTCCTGCGAATTCAAGGAAGAAGCCAATGACACGACAGAGGCGGGACAGAGGATCGTCGAGAAACTGAAAGGGAAGATGGAAGGATAGAAAATTCAATTTAAACAGATATAAAAACGGGTAAGTCCCGTTTTTTGTTTTCGATTTGTGAATACGAATTTGTGTTTTATGAAAAAACTCTGAAATTTCAAGCCATCGCTTCTGAAGGCTTTGCTGTTTGTAGCCAAATAAGTTAAAATGTATATGTGAAAACAGAAACAAAATTTTTGTACGCATGATTTATGCTTCATGATTCATGATACTTGTTAAAAATGGTCAAGGTTACTCACAAAAAAACAATCGCAACCGACGAAAAGCAGGAAAAAACAGGAAAGCTTCTTAAAAGCATGCGTGAGCAGTCGGAAGAGGAGGCGGCGGCAGAAATTGCAAGGCAATACGATCTTCCATATATAGATCTCAATATTTTTCCGGTGAGCGGTGAAGATATGCGGGCTATAAGCGAAGAAGAATCGCGCGCAAATCGGCTCGTGGTATTTCAGAAGACGGGAAAGGAAATAAGGATTGGCATAACGAGTCCGCAGAATCCGGAGACTTTTTCATATCTTGAAAAACTTAAGAGTGAAAACGGTTGGACAATCCATCCGTACGTCATTTCGAATTCTTCACTGGAAAAAGCGCTCAAGAGATATACGGAAGTTCCGTTCATGGACAATCTTGAAACGATGCAGATTAAGTTGAGCGGCAAAGATCTTGAAGAATTTGAGAAGGATTTCGGAAGCATGCTCGATCTCAAAAAACGCATACGCGAAATTCCTACGACACAAATCGTTTCCACGATAATGGCGGGAGCCGTGAAGATGAAAGCTAGCGACGTGCACTTCGAGCCGGGAGAAAACGAAGTTCGCATGCGTTTCAGAATCGACGGAGTTCTTCAGGACATCGGAAATTTTCCGATGGACACCTATCGTTTTATTTTGTCGCGCATCAAGATGATGGGCAAGATGAAAATAAACATCCGTGATATTGCCCAGGACGGACATTTTTCAGTCGATATGGAAAACGGAAGGATCAATGTCAGGACAAACATTATTCCCGGCAATCACGGCGAGTCCATTGTTATGCGTCTTTTGAGCCAGGCGGATGTAATGCTTTCAGTCGAGGAGTTGGGATTGAGGGGGCTTGCATACGAACGCGTGCAAAAAGAAATTTCAAAACCGCACGGCATGATACTTACGACAGGTCCTACCGGCAGCGGAAAAACGACAACCCTCTACGCTTTGGTAAACAAGCTTAACACATCCGGAGTAAAGATAATCACGATCGAAGACCCTATTGAATATGAAATAGAAAATATTTCGCAAACGCAGGTTGCCAAGGAAAGGAATTATACTTTTGCGGAAGGACTTCGGGCGATTGTGCGTCAGGATCCGGACGTGATTCTTGTCGGCGAGATTCGCGATGAAGAAACGGCGGACATATCAGTCAATGCAGCGCTTACGGGGCACCTTGTTCTTTCAACGCTTCACACCAACAATGCGCCGGCTTCGATTCCCAGATTTATTGAGCTTGGAATAAAGCCGAATCTCATTTCGCCTTCAGTGAACGCTTTTATTGCCCAAAGACTTGTGCGCAGACTCTGTCCGCATTGCCGCGAGGAATACGAACCGGCGAAAGAAACAATTAATTCGATTAAAAAAATTCTCTCAATAATTTCTCCGAAAGCCAAACTTGAAATACCAAAAGAGATTAAAAAACTCTACAGACCCAAAGGATGCGAAAAATGCCACGGGATTGGGTTTAAGGGCAGAATTGGCATCTTCGAAGTGCTTACAATCACAGAAAGCGTGGAAAAACTGATTTTGGAAATGGGGAGTGAAAGGGAAATTGCCCAGGCCGCGCTTGAAGACGGAATGGTGACGATGGCACAGGATGGAATACTTAAAGCCGTGGAAGGCCTTACTTCGATGGATGAGGTGTGGAGAGCGACAGGTCAGACGGAATTTCTGGAGAATATATATGAAAAGTTGATGGCGCAATCTTTATCGCGCTCGATCGAACTTTCAGAAGCGGACCTTGAGTTAGTATCTCAAAATATTAAATCAGTCGCCGACTTTGCTAATTTTATCAAAGGGTCAAATCAGAAAGATATCGCGAAATATGTTTTTGCCGGAAGCCTTCTCATGAACGTCGGAGATATTCATATCGAACCGGAAGAAAAGGTCGTGAAGGTGCGTTTCCGTATTGATGGAATATTGCAGACTGTTGCCGAAATTCCCCTTAATGAATATCCAAGTTTTCTCGGCAGCATAAAATTCTTGAGCGGTTTTGCTTCCGAAGTCAGAAGCGGAGTTTTGGACAGCCGCTTCGCGATAACTTTAGAGAAACCTTTCAAAAATATCAATGAAAAGAAGATTGATGTGCGTGTTTCGATCATTCTCGGAGGTTACGGAGAGACTGTTGTAATGCGTCTTCTCAACAAATCATCGGTTGCGCTGGAGATAGGGAAACTGGGACTCAGAAAACAAAATCTCGAAAAGATTCTTGAAGAAACAAAAAAGCCGAACGGAATTTTCCTCAACACGGGACCTACCGGCAGCGGAAAGACGACAACTCTCTACAGCATACTCAGGGAGCTCAATGATCCAAAGGTAAAAATAATCACGGTTGAAGATCCGATCGAATATCAACTTGAGGGGATACTCCAGACTTCTGTAAACGACAAAGAGGGATATAATTTTGCTACGGCTCTAAAGGCGCTTCTCCGCCAAAATCCCGACATCATGATGATCGGTGAAATTCGCGACGAGGAAACGGCCGGAATCGCGGTGCAGGCTGCGCTCACGGGACATTTTGTTCTGTCCACGCTCCACACCAATGATTCAGCAGGATCCATACAGAGATTGATAAATATGGGAGTGCGGAACGATGATCTCGCAACGGCAATAAACGCTCTGATGGCTCAGCGACTTATTCGCAAGCTTTGTGATTGCAAGAAGGAGAGAAAACTGACCGAGGAAGAGAAAGAAAAAATTAAAAAGGTTCTGGAAAAATTGTCGCCCAAATCGGGATTGCAAATTCCCGAACTTGATCATGTATGGGAGCCCGTGGGATGTGAAAAATGCAACAAAATCGGATACAAAGGGCGCACAACCATAAGCGAAGTTTTGGTCGTTGATCGCGATATTGAAGAAATGATAAATTCCGGAGCTTCTTCTTCTCAAATTCATGACAAAGCGGTTGAAAACGGCATGATTACAATGGAGCAAGACGGGGTTTTGAAAGTTCTCGAAGGAGAAACTACATTCGATGAAGTGAACAGGGTTATTTGAAAGCCTTTACTTATTATTTTGCGGCATCATCTCTTCGGAGTGAAAGGAATAAAAGAGGATGATTGTGAAAAATAATGAGCAGCCATTCAAGAATAAATTTTTTCAAATAAAAAAGACGGTGCCATCGGCATCGTTTTTGCATAATTATTTTATTATGCTTAGAATAAAGGCAGTTCGATTATTAATAGTTTAAAAATATGCAAAAGAAATATTTTATTATTACGGGCGTGGTAATTCTGATTATTGTTGCAGCAGCTGTGGGCGCAAGATTTTTCTCCGGTGAAAATGCTTGGGTTTGTGAAGACGGAAAGTGGTTGAAACACGGAAATCCGACTGCGCCGATGCCTGATGGCGGATGCGAAGGCATTTCCGGAGATCCGGTCGGCATGAAACCGCATTATAGTTCTGATATTCAGCAAAAGTATGCGACTGAAGAGAAAATAAAAGTGATTTCCCTAAAATCCGGCGATGCAATAGAAAGTCCCGTTGAGATTGAAGGTGAAGCCAGGGGAATTTGGTATTTTGAAGGCAGTTTTCCAATTATAATTGAAGATGAAAAAGGAAATTTGCTCGGGCAGGGAAATGCCTATGCGCAAGGTGAATGGATGACTGAAGATTTTGTGCCGTTTCGCGGCGTTGCAACATATAATCTGGGCGACAATGAAAAAGGTTTTGTAGTTTTGCGAAAGAACAATCCTTCCGATCTTGAGGAATATGATGAATCCATCAAGATTCCCGTGGCATTCAGAGCTCAGGAACAGATTGCGATAAAAATTTTTTTTGGGAAACATGGCGCTGATTCTTCAATGGCGCAATGCGAAAAAGTTTATCCGGTGGAAAGAAAAATTTTGAAAACTCCCGCGATTGGCAGAGCGGCATTGGAATATCTTTTACAAGGTCCCGCAGAAAATGAGAAAAAAGAATTTTTCACATCCATAAATCCCGGAGTCAAAGTTAACAGTTTGGAGATTGAAGACGGAATTGCGAAAGTCGACTTTAGCAAAGAAATTGAAGAAGATGCCGGCGGATCATGCCGCGTTTTGTCGATTCGCGCGCAAATAACCGAAACCCTCAAACAGTTTCCAACAGTGAAAAACGTTGTGATATCGGTAGATGGAAGAGTGGATGACGCGCTGCAACCGTGATTGGCTTTTGGTTGCTAGTTTCTAAGAATGCAACTCAAAAACCCACCTTATCGGTGGGTTTTATTAAGAATTTTTGTGTTCATTGATCTGTAGACAAATCCGGAAGACGGATCCTCCGGGGAAGCAACAGTGTCGAGGTACACTGCAGCCGAAACCGCCGTGCCCATATCTTGGCAAAAAGTTGCCATATTGAGGACAAAAGATAGTGGCCCCCAACTGCCTACAGGCCAATAAACACAATAAATCACAAGGTACTTTCACCGGACATCCCATGCTAACATAGCTTCTTTTTTTTGTCAAGTAGTGTAAAATTGCGCCAAATAGCGTATAATTCTAACTGTATACGGGCTGTATGCATGAAAAAACGTCGGATGCGTCTCGTAATATAATACGTCGGTGTCTTTTGCCGTATTTCAGGAATACAAAAACAGGCCTTGCACTCTGGCATCGGAGCATTGATTCTTGTCGCGCATGTGTTGAAAATGATTTATAGCGTAAGCAAAATTAAAGATCAATAAACGTGAAATAAAATATGATTACAAACTCAAAAGAACAGGAAGAAGATGTGTGCTTGGACAGATCTCTGAGGCCGCAGAGTCTTTTTGAATATGTGGGACAACAGAAAATCCGTAAAAATCTCAAGATGTTTATTGATGCGGCGAAAAAAAGGAAAGAGCCGATCGAACATGTGCTTCTCTACGGACCGGCAGGACTCGGAAAAACCACTCTTGCGCATATCATTGCCAATGAAATGGGCGTGAATATCAGGATCACTTCCGGACCCGCGATAGAACGAGTCGGCGATCTTGGTTCCATTCTGACAAATCTCCAGGACGGTGACGTTCTTTTTATTGATGAAATCCATCGTCTCAACAAAACGATTGAAGAAGTTCTGTATCCAGCAATGGAAGACTATAAACTTGACATTATTGTCGGGAAAGGTCCGTCGGCGAGAACTTTACAGCTTGATCTGCCAAAATTTACCTTGGTCGGCGCGACAACAAGGCTCGGTGCAATTTCCAATCCCCTAAGAAACCGTTTCGGTGCAATACACAGATTGGAATTCTATACCGATGACGAGATGAAAGACATAATCAGGAGAAGCGGGAATATTCTCGGAATTACTATTGACGAGAGCGGAGCAAGAGAGATCGCCAAATCTAGCAGAAAAACTCCCCGTGTGGGAAATCGAATGGTCAAAAGGGTGCGCGATTTTGCGCAAATCAACAACCATGACGTTGTGACGGGAGAAATAGCAAGGCGCGCTTTCGAGATGATGGAAGTGGACGAATTGGGTCTTGAACCTACCGACCGTCACATTCTTGAAACGATCATAAAAAAATTCGACGGCGGTCCCGTGGGACTTCAGACAATCGCTGCCGCGACATCCGAAGAAACGGAAACAATCGAAGATGTCTATGAGCCTTTTCTAATTCAACTTGGATTTCTTGTGCGCACGCCGCGCGGCCGTATGGTTACGGAGCATGCGTATGGCCATTTGGGATACAAGTATCAAGGAAACAATCAGGGTAAATTGATATAGTTGGAATTCTTATTTTCCCGGATAATAGAAATTTTGATGCCGCTCGGAAATTTTCATAAATTTGTCAAGAATCAAAATTATTTTCTTCATTGCCTCAACCTGCCAAGCGGTTGTATAATATAGACATAAGTGAAATCGTCGTCTTAAAACGAAAATAAAATGGTTTTGATTCTTCAAATTTTGTATGCCATAGTTTTCTTCATAATGTTGCTCTTGAGCGGCTTCATTATTTTTCATGTGGTTTTCTATTCTTATAACTCACCGTCGAAAAAAATCACGCTTGCGCTTTTCGTTCCCGTGACGTGTGTTTTGCTTTTGACCAATCTTATCTTATTCAATTCAATTGACTTAGAAGGTCTTTTTTCAAATATTTACATGCTTTATTAACCATAGGAAATGAAAAATTTTTCAAAATATCATTTCAAAGACATTAATCCTAAAGAAAAGATACTCCGCGTTGTTCACAGAAGCTGGTTTTATCTTTTTCAGCAATTTTTTCTTGTTATTCTGATTGTCACCGTTTTCTTCACCGGTCTGGGGCTCATTCCTGTTTTTTCGCCGCAGTTTATTTGGAAAGATCAGGTTCTTATGTTATTTCTTGAAAACTTTTTTGTGGTTTCCGTCTGGCTTTATTGCTTTCTCATCTGGATAGACTACTATTTCGACATTTGGATTGTGACGTCGGAACGCATAATCAATGTGGAGCAAAAAGGGCTTTTCACGAGAAAAGCAAGTGAACTTAGGATCGCCAAGATTCAGGATGTTACTACGGAAGTTTCTGGATTTCTTCCGACGATATTTAACTATGGAGACGTCAAAGTGCAGACGGCCGGAGAAGAAAACGAGTTTCTTTTTCGTACCGTTCCCGATCCTTATGAAATAAAGGGGCTTATTATGAAATTGCAAAAGCAAAGCGAGGATCATCACGGAAAAAACAAGATCATAAAATGAAAATGGGGGATAAAATGCGGTGAAAGCAAGCGAAAACAAAAAAATAAAAATATTTACGACGCTGTCTGTCTTTTTGGCGGCGTTTTTTTCTATGCAAAATGCGGATGCAAAAATAGTTATCAATGAAATAATGATTGGAGATGCAAACTCTTCCAAAAATGAATTTATTGAACTTTATAATGACGGCGAAAGCGCGGTTTCTCTCGATCGCTATAAACTTGCGAAAAAAACTGCAAGCGGCAGCGAAGGCAATCTTGTAAGCAGCGCGAAATTCTCAGGTATTATTCCGGCAAAAGGGTATTTTGTAATTGCGCATCCAGATTATTCTGATGAAATTAAGGCCGATCTTTCTTATTCCGGAGCGTCGTATTCGATTGCTGAAAACAATACTGTTTTGCTCTATGACAATGCAGGAAATATTCTTGACTTGGTCGGCTATGGAACAGTTTCTGTTTTTGAAACGGCTGCAGCTTCGAATCCGGAAAAAGGAAAAAGCATCGGGAGGTTAAATGGAGAAGACTCTGACGATAATAGCGCGGATTTTACCAAGCAGGAACAAACCCCCGGTGCCGAGAATAAAATAATGGAAACAGTTGAAAAGACGGAATATGAAATAAACGAACTTGATATTGTGATAAAAATAAAAAAAGATAAAAAAATATATCGCGGAATGAAGTCGCATTTTGAAGCGGAAATTTCAGAAAAAAACGGAACCAAGTTTAGCCTGAACCGCAGGGGTAAAAAATACGAATACGATTGTTTTGCCGGAGAGAACAGGTGTCAGGAACCCGTTTTAAAATTTACATGGGAATTTGGCGACAAGCGCAGAAGTTATCTTCTTTCGACCGAGCATAAGTACGAGGAAGTGGGGACGTATTACGCGAAACTTACAGTAAAAGGCGGCAAAAAAAGAACGACAATAAATTTCAAGATAGATGTCGAAAAAGTTCCGCATCCCAAGGTGAAAATTGTTAAAATCAACGCAAATCCTTACGGTAAAGATGCTGAAAGCGAAACAATTACACTCAAAAACGAGTCAAAAAAGAAAATAAATCTTAAAGGCTGGAGTATTGCCACTGGCTGGGAAAAACTTGTCAACCATCCGATCAAAGAAGATTTTGAAATAAAAGCCGGCAAGGAAAAAGAAATTACACGCGAGCTTTCAAAATTTACACTGAACAATAAAAAAGCAAAAATTGAATTGCGTTATCCGGACGGAGAAACTGCGGATAAAGTGAAATATAAGAAAAAAGAAGGAACCATCAAGGAAGGAGAAATTTATGCGAAAGTGAAAAAGAAATGGAAATGGCTGCTGGAAACAAAAGAAGAAAAACTGAATGCAAGAAAGACGGATACAAAAAGCAATTTGCAGGTTGCGAGCAGCATCATTAATCGCATTGGCATAAAAAATATTGAAAAAGAAAAACAAGCCGAAGAGATAGAGGTTGAGGAGAAAAATCAATTTTACAATTCTAAAATCATGAAAAAGGAAAAAATTCTGCTCGGAAAAATCGAATTTGAATCTCTAACGTTTGGTTTTGAAGAGATAAGAGAAATTGAAAACAAATACCGTTTCATGCCGATATATCCCACGAAAGAACATTACATAATTTTATTTTTTAAAGAAATATTTTTCAGGATAAACTCGAAACTGAATTTTATCTTTAATTATTTTTAAGCGGCTTATTTTCTGGAAATGATTTTCGTGAGTTAATATAAATTGAATTATCAGAGGCTTAGCCTCTGATAAAGTCTCTGATAAAATGTGAAAATTAAAGAGCCCGATCAGACAATATCTGATGGGCTCTTGATTTTTTCTGCAAGCCGACTATCTTAGCCTGCTTGCAACGCGTTTGGCGTGTGCTTTTCCTGATTTGCTGCATTTTTCCGCGTAAGCATACACGGTCTGAAACCAGATTCCGGAGTCGTTTTTGCCATAAGCAATGCGTCTATCCAGAATCTGATGCATGCGGCCTATCCAAGTGGCCACCGCGTCGTAATCTTTTTTATCGGCGCTCACTCTTGCCATTTCCTTGCAGTAAGTTGCAGCCGCGATAATTGTCTCGTGCGTTGGCTCCACTTCCTTTTTCCCGCATGCCAGCACAGGTGACGATACGACGATCAATGCCAATACCAGTGTCGCAATAAATGTTTTTTGCATCCCTTGCTCCTTTCAATTTTTCCTCACAGAAGGAAATCTGAAGTTGTGATAGTATTCTGCCGACTCCCCATTGCAGTAATAATCAATCTTTAGTTCATGGGGAACTTCTATAAGTCTCGTGCGAATTTTGAAGTATATCAAATCAAAATTCTTAGCCAGAATTTTCGGCGCCAGTGTATGGCCGTACTTTGCTGCAAAACCATTGGGTCCGCCGCTAATCCTGACCAACCGTCTGTATTCTTCGAACAGAATTGCGGTATTTATTGCGCAGTTTGTAGGAGCATACTCTCCGCCGCTCATTTTCGCCATCAATTCGTCATATTTTCTGATGGCATTCCTGTATTCCTCCGGTGTTGCTATTCTTTCCCTGCACGTAGTGTTTTTGATGAGCCATTCGAAATTTGCGGTGTCAATAGCCCATGCATCCACTGGTTGAATTGCCAAAAACATCACTGCGGCCAATAAAATTGTTGTTAAAGAGCCCTTTTCCACAAAAAACATAAAAATCCTCCTCTCCTCATCTCATCTTGGTGTTTGCAGCTTGTCCAGCTACAACCTTTAATTATAGCATTTTTGAAGCCAAAAGTCAATAACCATGCGATTTTTGCTTGAAATGAGCCAAGAACGGTGTTAGTATTATGTAAGACAAGTAGCTGGTATTTGATATTCGGTATAGATGCGGATTTATACAAAATACCGGATACAATATACAATTACAATTATGTCAGGACACTCACATTGGGCTGGAATAAAACAAAGGAAAGGCATAAATGATGCCAAAAGAGCGAGCATTTTTACGAAATATGGCCGTCTAATTTCGGTTGCCGCAAAACAAGGAGGAGGAAATACGGATACCAATTTTTCACTCAGGCTCGCGATTGATCAGGCAAAATCAGTGAACATGCCCAAGGAAACAATCGAGCGAGCAATTAAAAAAGGCACGGGAGAGCTTAAGGATGGAGCGGAAATTGAGGAAGTAATCTATGAAGGTTTTGGGCCGGGCAATGTCGCAATGCTTGTGAAAATCGCAACCGACAATCGCAATCGGACGTTCAGCGAGATAAAAAGCATCTTCACAAAAGCCGGCGGAAAACTCGGCAGCGAGGGAAGCGTGAAATTTATGTTTCGCCTGGTTGGAAACATCAATATTCCGGTTGACGGAAAAGATCCATATGATGTTGAAATGAAGGCGATCGAGGCGGGAGCGGAAGATACGATATACGCGGGAGACACGATTACCGTTTATACCAAGCCGGAAGAGCTTCAAAAAGTCAAAGAAAATCTCGAAAAAGAAGGGCTTGCGGTTGAAGACGCTTCTTTGATTTGGGCGCCGCTTCAGAAAATAGAAATAAGCGAAGATGACAAGCTTGATTATGAAAAGCTCCTGGAAAAACTTGATGAACACGACGACGTGCAGGAGATTTTTGACAATCTTTGATTATCAAAAACCAATTTTAAATTATAAATTTTAAGTTTTAAGTTAAATTAAGAATTTTTAATGTTCAAAGCATTGAAAATTGAAAAATTAGAAATTTATTAAAAATTTAAAATTAAAAACTAAAAATTCTCCTAAAACTCTAAGAGTTTTGGGAATAGATCCCGGCACCGCGACTGTTGGTTGGGCGATTTTGGATGAAATCGGTGGTAAAGTCAAGGCTGTGGCCTATGGGCACATCTCAACTTCGCCAAAACACACGACCGCGGAAAGGCTTTTTGAGGTTGTGAGCGATATTGGTGGTATAATAGAAACATACAAGCCGCAGGAAGCGGCGGTTGAAGATCTTTTCTTTTTTAAAAACCTTAAGACGGTGATGAAAGTGAGCCAGGCGAGAGGATCAATACTGCTGGCCCTTCATGAAAAATGCGTCGGCATATTCGAATACACCCCGCTTCAGGTCAAGCAGGCGCTGACTGGTTACGGCCGCGCTGAAAAAAAGCAGATGCAGATCATGGTGCAGAAGATTTTGAAGCTAAAATCGATTCCAAAGCCTGACGACGCAGCTGACGCTATCGCGATAGCATTGTGTCATTTGAACAGCCGCAAGATGGCGAATATTAAGAAATCCTGCATATAAAGATTAAAAATAATTCCAATTTTTAATTTAAATTTTTAAATTTATGGAAAACATCAATTCTTTCATCAGTTATCTTGTCCAGCAGGGAGTGCCGCTCGATACGGTCATTTTACTGCTTATGCTTCCGATTATTGTCACTCTAATTGCGTTTTTTCGCCAGGTTATCGGAATCAAAGCGTTCAGCATCTATACGCCTGCAATTGTCACTTTCGCGTTCCTTGCGATTCCGAGTCTCCGCTACGGGGTCGCGATTTTTGTGAGCGTGATCCTTGTGGGAATGCTGGCGCGTTTCATTCTTAAAAGCCTTCGCATTCTCTATCTTCCGAGAGTCGCTCTAACGCTAAGCATAATAGCTTTTGTGATTTTGATTCTGCTTACGTTTGGCGGGTCGATGCAAAGGACCGGGCTTGCTTCAGTTTCCATATTTCCGATACTCATTATGATCAGCATCGTGGAAAAGTTTGTGGCGACGCAAATTGAAAAAGGAAACAAGATCGCTCTTATTTTGGCGGTTGAAACGCTTGTTATCTCCATCGCCGGGTATTATCTGGCGAGCTGGTCTGTTCTCATAAAAGGCGTTATTGCTTATCCCTGGCTTGTTTTGTTGACAATACCGGTCAATATTGCTCTCGGCAAATGGGGCGGCTTAAGATTGAGTGAATATTTCAGGTTCAAGGAGGTTTTCAAAAATTTTAAATAAATTGCAAAATTTTTCATTTTGGCAAGGACACTTGAGTGAAATTATAATTATTGGAGTTGTTTGATTTTAACAATAACTCCAATGAGAATAAACACTCTAATGACTTCAATATAAACTATAATCTTAGCAAGAATGTTAGAGTATATTAAATACATCAAAAATTCCAGAAAAATATTAGGGATGAACGCGCGCAATCTTCACTATATCCGTCCCTACAACAAGAAAAGAGCCAAGCGTATTGCCGACGAAAAACTTCTTAGCAAGCGCATTCTTAAAAAAGGTAAAATTCCGGTGCCGAAGCTGATCGCCAAAATACGTTCTGTCGAAGAGCTTAATAAATTTGATTGGTCTTCGCTGCCTTCTTCTTTTGCGCTGAAGCCAAACCGCGGGTATGGCGGCGGAGGCATTTTGGTCGTGTACGGCAAGAAAAAACCTTCCCGCAATGCTTCACGCTTCAAGATGGGATGGTACGGCGGACTTAGCGGAAACGATGATGAGAATGCATGGATAAAGGCGGATGGTACAGTTGTTACCGTAGATGATCTCAAGGAACACATCCTCAATATTTTAGACGGCGCCTTTTCACTTTCCAATCTTCCTGATATTGCGTTTTTCGAGGAAAGACTTACGCTTCTCAAGCTTTTCAAGCCCTATACTTACAAGGGGATTCCGGACATCCGCGTCATCGTTTTCAACAAGATTCCCGTGATGGCGATGCTGCGTCTTCCAACCAAAGAATCCGGAGGAAAAGCAAATTTGCAGCTTGGCGGAATCGGGGTAGGGATAGACTTGGCGACAGGCGTAACGACAACTGCAGTTCAAGGAAAAAACAGGATAATCGAATATGTTCCCGGAACAAGAATGTTGCTTTCGGGAATAAAAATTCCATATTGGAAAGATATTTTACTCTTAGCAGTCAAAGCGCAGGAAATTTCAGGCATGGGCTATCTCGGAGCTGATATTGCAATTGATCGCGAGAGAGGGCCGGTGTTTTTGGAGATCAACGCGCGGCCGGGGCTTTCAATTCAGATTGCAAATCTTTCAGGGCTTCGAGAGAGACTTGAGAGAATAAGAGGTCTTAACATCAAAACGGCAGAAAGGGGCGTGCGTGTCGGCCGGGATGTTTTCGGGGGAGAAATTGAAGAAGAGGTTGAGGATATTTCCGGACGCAGAGTAATCGGCACGGTCGAAAAGGTAAAACTCATCGGAAAAGAAGGAAAAGAAGTTGAAGTCGAAGCGAAAATCGACACGGGAGCATATTCTTCTTCTATCGATGTTGAGCTGGCAAAGCAGCTGGGTTTTGAAAAAACAGTTGAAGATTTTGAAAAAATAGATCTGTCGCAATATCAGATACTGCCTGAAAATGAAGCAAGTATTAAAAAGGATATTATGGAAAAATATAAAAATTCAATCCCTGATCTTGAGGATGTATCTGTAATTTTTTCATCCAGCGGATCTTCCATTCGCCCTGCAATAAAAATAAACTTTGTTTTAGATTCCTTGATGATAAATGCCAAAGTAAACATTACAGGCAGGGTCCAGTTGAACTATCCCATGATAATAGGAAAGCGAAATCTGAGTAAATTTTTGATCGATGTTAGCAAGTGATATTGTCCGGAAATATGCGCAAAAAAACCGTATTGATTCTTTTTGGCAAGAATCGAAAAAACAAGCTTGCAAAAATTTTGACCGAATATGAAGATTTGTATGCGTACGGCGATAGCCGGGGTATAGTTTTTTGCAGGACACCCATCTCTTATTTTGATGAAAAAAATAAAGTTTTTAAGCGCGCGCAGTTTTTTGTTGACGGAGAATGGGTTTGGAAAAAAAATATCATTCCAGATATCGTTTACGACAAATCACCCTTTTATTTGGATAAAAAATTAATGCGCAAAAGGGAGAAAATCTCCTTCGCATATCCTTTCTATAATTCCTTGAAATTAAGTGAATTACTAAGCAATAAGTGGTTTTCTTACAAAGAATTTGAAGATTTCTCGCCGAAAGCCGTGTTGGTTTCGGGGAAAAAAGATTTTGGAAAAATAAAAAGCCTGTCTTCCGCAAGAGTTATCATAAAACCTCTTACCGGTTCAGGCGGGAAAGGAATTGAAATATTTGACAAGGACAAAGTGAACGCGAAAAATTATCCTTTTTTTGCGCAGGAACTTGTTGAAGCAAGGCGAGGGATTGATGGTTTTGTAAGAGGCGCTCATGATCTGCGCGTTATTGTAATAAATGAAAAACCGTTTTATGCATTTCTCCGGATACCGCAAAAAAATAGCCTGATCGCAAACCTTTCGAAGGGAGGAAAAATAAAAGTCGTTCTGTTGAAAAAACTTCCGGCATCTGTCTTTTCGTTTATTGCGAAAATTCGGAAAAAATTGCGGAAATATGGCAACAAACTGTATTCCATAGATATGATAATAGACGACAGTGGTAAACCATGGATAATTGAAATGAACTCGCGTCCCGGGATAATTCTGGAAAAAGAAGAACTGGCTTATCGTGAATATTTTTTCAATAATTTGATTAATTTTTTCAAACACGCGAAATGAAAAAGATAATGGTTTTATTCGGAGAAAAAAGATGGATAAGCAAGCCGTTTTCCGATGATAAATATATGTATTCTTATGAGTATTTCTATTCCATATGCAGAAAAAACGAAATAGATGTGTACCGTGCATCTTACGATTGGTACGATTATAAGAATAAAATTTTCAAATATGCTTGGATTTTTGATACAAAAAACAAAAAATGGAAAAGGGCATATAACATAAAGCCGGATCTTGTCTATGATAAAACAAAATCGATCCCGGAAGCTTTTATGAAAATTTCCCGAATAAGAGCAGACTATCCGTTCTTTAATTGCATGGAATTTTCCAAAATTGTGGATGACAAATTTGTCATAAGCATGCTTTTTCCTGAATGGTGCAAGAAAAATAAACTGATAAGAGATGCGAAGGATTTGTCGCGTGCTTTTGAGAAAATGCCTGCAAACAAGAAGCTGGTTCTTAAGCCGGTCAATCTCAGCGGCGGAGAAAACGTTTTCATAGGAACCAAAAAAGAAATCATGGCTGGCATAAAAAAAGCCAAAATTAAGGTAGCGGATTGGATGTTGCAGGATTTTATAGATTCCTCAAATGGAATTCCGGGAGTAATGAGGGGGGTTCATGACCTGAGGCTAGTCTTAATAGATGAAAAAATATCCTATTCATATTATAGAAAACCTGCCTCAGGAAGCTTGCTTGCGAATTTGGCCCAGGGAGGCAGCATGGAAATAGTACCCATCAATAAGCTTCCGCAAAATTTGTTTCCCATAATAAAAAAAGCCAATATGCTTTTTTCGGGGTTTGAGCATAAGATATATGCGCTTGACGTAATGTTCGATCGAGAGCAGAGACCATGGATAGTCGAGCTAAATTCTATGCCCGGGATGTACTTTGCGAAAGGGCAAGAAGATATCAGAAACCGTTTTTATGGCGATTTAGTCTGTGTTTTCAAAAGCTTGTTGGGCAAGAATTAGTAAACTTAGAATTGCTCATATTCAAAATAAACTTTTAATCGATTTTCATAATAAAACAAAAGCGCGCGCAATGCGTTTTTGAGTTATTTTTTTCACAAAAAAATATTTTATCGAAATTTTTTGAAAAATTATGATGGAAATTTGATTTATAGAACTTTTAAAAATATGTAAAAGTTAAATTAGCAATGAAAAGAAGCGCCAAAAGACATTAAAGACAAAAATAATTTAATTATAAATTGTAATGAATTTTGGAAAAATCAATATTTTGATTCCAGAGCATCATATTATGAGAATGATTTGGCAGATTCAAACAGATCGTAGATTTTGAAGAACTTGAGTATTTGGAAGATAAAAAACGAAACAGGGACAATCAGAAAAATGATTTTTGGGAGTAAAAATAAGAAGTCTGGATGAAGAGTTGTTTTTTAGTCGGTAAATATGATCCGACAAACAAGAAACACGTTTGGATTCTTGAATAATTAGGTATAGATACAATGACCTTAATGATCTTGAAAATAGGTAAGCTATGAGTGTTAAGTTTACTGACAGTGCCTGTTTATATTAATTGATAAACAATAGCAAATTTGTTATGAAAAAAATTTTAATTTTTGGCATAAATGAAAAAGTACATTCCACTTTGCGAGTTATGGAGGAATTAGAAAAGAAAAAAATTGGATATGATTTTGTAAAATGGGGATCGATTAATTTTTTTAAAAGAGAGCTAATTTTAAGTGGAAAAATCATAGATTTTAAAAAGTATGTTGCCGTATTTTTTGATACGCCTAGTTATTACTTTAAAAATGGGGAAAAGGCAACAAAAAGAATCTCTTTTGATCTGAGTAATGAATTTTTTGTTATCTTAAAAAAGGTAAAAGAGAGCAAACTTTTTGCAATGAATTTGGATTTTTTTCTTGAACATCCTTTTTATAATAAATTTACCCAATCTATAATCTTTAACAAAAAAAGAATTCCTTCCATCCCGACTCTCCATTTGACGGATAATACATATGAAAAAGTAGTTTTAGCTTTACGGAAAGCGTCTTTCAAGTTTCCGCTTGTTGTGAAAGAAAGTGGTGGCGGTTTAGGTGGACAGGTTTGGAAATTAGGAAATTATGAAAGCTTGAAAAAATTCTTAAAAAATAAAAAGAATGCGAATTTTATATATCAGCCGTTCATAGAAAACGACGGGGACTTTAGGGTTTTGGTAATCAGTGGTAAATCACTGGGAATAATGAAAAGATCAGCCCAAAAAAGAGAATGGAGAAATAACTTTGCTTTAGGGGGAAAAATCGAAGCTTACAGAGACCCTGCCATGGAAAGGTTCGCAGAAGATGTATGTAATAAGATGGGAATGGATTATGCCGGCATAGATATTTTAAAGGTTAAAAAAAGATATGTGGTGATTGAAGTTAACTCTTTCGCGCGCTTTAAGGGATTTGAACAAACCTATCCGCAAATAAATGTTGGAGAGACAATAGTTGATTATTTGTCGCAAAGAAATAAAAATTGATTTTTGAAATATGATGTAAGATTGCAAACTTCTATCTTTGAACCCAAAAAAGATTGCTACAAAAATACAATGAAACTCTCAAAAAATAATTAACTTATGCACACTGGAGCTGCTTTGAAAAAAGCGTATAATACACGTATGGTATCAAAGATAATGAAAGGAGATAGGAACATATCAAAAACTCAAGAGCTAAAAATGTCTGGATGTGACATTTAAGTAAGAAAAAGTTCAATATAAATGGACGAATTTCAAGGAAAAAATATATTGACAATTCTGATAAAAACATTCTTTTCTTTCTTTATTATCAAAACCTCATATATTCGATATACACATAAGTAATGAGCCGAAATTTTTAGTTTGTTTCGAACAATGTACGAAAAGAAAAAGCTTATTATAAACGCTGATGATTGGGGATTGTCACCGCTTTTCAATAAAGGCATTTTGGATCTTATGAAAAAAGGCATAGTGGCAAGCACAACCGTGATGGTCGGCAGAGAATATATAGAACCGGAAAAAATAAACGGCCTTTTCCATATTTCCGTTGGACTTCATTTAGAACTTCCCAGAAATGCTAGCCAAAAAGATACTGAGCTTCAAATTGAAAAATTTGCCGATAAATTTGGCAAAGCGCCAACACATTTGGATGGTCATCAGCATTGCCACATTTTGCCGGAGAATATAGAAAATGTTGCTGAAGTTGCCAAAAAATATTCTCTGCCGGTACGGTCGCGTTTTGAAGGAGATAGGAAATTTTTTTCCGAAAAGAAAATAAAAACAACTGATCTTTATTTGGGTTGGCATCCAGAATATTTTGGAAAGTTTTTTGAGGAGCTAAGAAACGTTAAAGAACGCGTTACGGAAATTGTTTGCCATCCTGGTTATTTCGACAGAAACTGCAGCTATCCTTATAACAGGCAGCGCGAACAAGAGTTAGAAATCTTAAGTTCAGACGCTTTCAATGAAGTAATTAGCGATTTCCAGCTGATAAATTATAAAAGCCTTTAATGTGAAAATAGTGTTTGATCTTGTGTTTCCGATACTTTGAAAACAGAAATAAATGTATGTCTTTTGAAGACATTGAAATTAAAAAAACAAACGAAAGAGAGTTTCTTTATCCGGAAAGAGCTTTTCTAAGAGTGCATTCGGAAATTGACAGGCTGAAAAAGATTCAAAGCGGAGAAATAAGGAGAATTGAACTGACTGAGGAAGAAAAATCAGAAGTTTTGGAATTTGAAAACAAGCTTGGCGAAAAGTTGGAAAAAAATTACGAGTATAACGATAAATTCTGTAATATTTTATCCTGAATTTTAACAGAAGTGGGAAAAAAAGATTTCAAAGAAACAGTGGGAATCGAACCAGAAGGGGAAATAGTGCGAGAAATAAGTCTTTTTCTTTTAAAAAACATACAGAAATTGGTGAGATAAGAGGCGAATTGCTATCTAAATTTGTTGGCAGATCTAAAGATTTTGCTGACAAAAAAATTATTGATTCAATACTTCAAAAAGCAAGTGCAGATCGCGAGATACGCATAGATGAAATTGAAAATCCGGAGCGCGTGAACATACTATTAAATCCTGCCGATGCTTTGGAAAAAATCCAGCGACTACGCCAAATGAAGCGCGAGATTGTATTAAGCCGCGGAAACAATACGGAAAAAATAATTAATCCAGCACAAATTGCAAAGGAAAAAATAAAAGATCTTTATAGAAAAAAATAAATGCCGATATAGCAGAATTGGCTTATGTAAGCATAAGTTCTTCCATGCTTTCATAGATGCTGGGAGAGAATATGCTTTCGGAGGAAGAAAATATTTTGGCAGAAATGGCTCCTGCAATAGAAAGATTTGAAAAAGTTTATTCGCGATATGATCGTTTTATCCATGGGGCAGCAGTAGAATATGATGAATATGGAATGCGCAGGCAGATAGGAAAGGAAATTTTAACTAAGAGTAAAGATACTGTCTATATAGAGCAAGCAATAATAATGGAAAAACTTAAAGAAAATGGCTTGGAAAACTGTGCTTTTGTTAAGGATGTTAATTTGGACATGCTTGCAAATCTTATGGAAATAGGCCTTATAGACCTTAAGGATATGGAAAAACTTGATTTTAGTTTTATTTTAAACCTTTGGGAAAAGAAAAACACAAATATCTTTTAGAAGATAAGTTTGATGCAGGTGATAAAATGTGAAAAATCAAATAATCTCTTGAAAAATAACCAACTTTGTGTATACTGGAGCTACTTTTTGAAAAAGTGTATAATGGTATAATAACAACATAAGATATTTTTAATATTATGCTGCCGGTATTCGTTTCACAAAAATTCAAAGGGACATCTTCGCGTATTCCCAAAAGGAATTCTCCAAGAAAAGGATGGAAACTTTTCGGAAAAATAGTTCTATATATGGGGGGCGCGGGATTTCTTTTCGTGGCTGGAGTTTTTATTTATTTCGCCAAGGATCTGCCGAGCTCGGATTCGGTCGAGAAGCGTATTGTGCCCGAGTCCACGAAGATATACGATCGCACGGGTGAACATCTTCTCTATGAGATTCATGGGGAGGAAAAGCGTACTATTATTCCTTTCGAGCAAATTCCGGATACTGTAAAATACGCGACTATCGCGCTTGAAGACCAGGATTTCTATTCTCATCACGGCATAAAGATAACCTCAATAATCCGCAGCGCACTCAAAGATGTGATTAGAAGAGGAGCAGTGCAGGGCGGATCGACAATAACGCAGCAGTTTATTAAAAAAGCTCTTCTTACGGATGAAAAGACCATTACAAGGAAAATAAAAGAAGTTATTTTGGCGATTGAAATAGAGCAGCGCTACGATAAGGATGAAATCTTGGCAATGTATCTCAATCAGATTCCATACGGTTCAAATTCATACGGCATAGAAGCGGCGGCGCAAACGTTTTTCAACAAACCGGCAAGAGAAACAACTCTTGCGGAGGCTGCTCTTCTGGCATCTCTTCCGAACGCTCCGACATACTATTCTCCTTTTGGTCGTCATACCGACGAACTTAAAGCTCGTCAGGAAATGACTCTCGATAAAATGGCAAATCTTGGGTATATCACTAAAGAGCAGGCTGATGAAGCCAAGAGTGTTGATATTCTTTCGACAATAGGTCCCAGGCGCGACAATATTTCGGCACCGCACTTTGTCATGTATGTGAGAGACTATATTGCTGACAAATACGGCGAGCAGGCGGTTGAAAAAAACGGACTGAAAGTGTACACGACGCTTAATTGGGATATGCAGCAGGCGGCGGAAAAAGCAGTGGCTGAAGGGGTAGAGAAAAACATTGCCTACAATGCTTACAACGCTGCGCTTGTTGCGCAAGATTCGAAGACGGGGCAGATTCTCGCAATGGTTGGTTCCAAAGACTATTTCGGCACTTCTCAGCCCGAAGGATGTATTTCAGGAAGAACATGCAAATTCGAGCCCAAGGACAATGTGAGCATAAGAGACCGCCAGCCCGGATCTTCATTTAAACCTTACGTATATCTTACCGCTTTCACTAAAGGCTACACACCGGAAACTCTTCTGTATGACGTGCCGACAAATTTTAGTACCGATACGGGAGAGGACTATGCTCCGCAGAACTACGACGGAAAGTTTCGCGGCCCTCTTCAGATGAAAGAAACATTGCCGATGTCACTCAATATTCCGGCAGTAAAGACGCTTTACCTTGCTGGTGTGAAAGATTCCATTAAAATAGCGAAAGGATTGGGAATAACCGGATTGAATGAACCGGATCGCTACGGGCTTTCATTGGTGCTTGGAGGAGGAGAAGTGAAGCTTATAGACCATGTCAATGCTTATGCCGCATTGGCTGCGGGAGGCGTGCATCGTGACAAGACTGCGATATTGCGCGTAGAAGATAAAAATGGAAAAATTCTTGAAGAATTTAAACCTTCCGATGGAATAAGAGTTGTCGAAGAAAAATATGTGGCAGCTCTTGACTACGTGATGTCTACGAATGAACTCAGAGCTCCTGTTTTCGGAACGAATAATCCTTTCAGATTTGACAACAGGCCCGTTGCTGCAAAGACTGGAACTACAAACGAATTTCGCGACGGATGGGCAATTGGATATATCCCGTCTCTTGCTGTAGGAGTTTGGGCGGGCAACAATAATAATGCTTCGATGAAAGAAGGAGCCGATGGGGTTGTGGTGGCTGCGCCTATCTGGAGAAACTTCATGGACCAGGTCCTTGCAAATTATGCTGTCGAACAGTTTCCAAAATATGAAAAAGAAGATGCCGGCAAAAAAGTGCTGAACGGAGAGGAGGGAAAGGAAAAGGATGTCAAAGTGTGCAAGATTCCCGAGAAGAAAAACGAGTACTGTCTTGCGAGTGACGCATGCCCTTCATCTTTTGTTAAAGAAAAAGATTTCTTGGATGTTCATAGCATTCTCTATTATGTGGACAAGGATGATCCGCGAGGGGATAGGCCCAAGGATCCTTCAGATGATCCCCAATTTAAAAATTGGGAAAAAGGCGTCAAAGAATGGTTCAAAAAAGAGCATAAGGATTCGAAAGATACGGGTCCGGCTCCAGATAGAAAATGCGAAGATGGTGATTTTGACGACTTAAAGCCGGAAATTTCACTTTCCGTCTCGCGCGGTACTGATTCGCTTTCGATTTCCGCGGATGTCGATTCGCCATTTGATGTGAAAGAAGTCGTGTTTTTTGTCGACGGAAATAAGATTGACACTGTTAATTCAGGACCTTATAAAACCTCTTATTCCATTTCGCCGGAAGATGCAGGCTCGTCAGTAAAAATCAAGGTTGAGGTAAAAGATACAAGAGGAAACAGTGCCAGTGATTCAAAAAGCATAACATTGTAATAAATACGACAAAGAACAATGAGTAAACAATACTAGCCGCTCATTCGAATTTGTTTTTTGGTATGATTGCGAAGCTTAAAGGCAAAATTTCTTTTTTTCACGGCAATTATGTAGTTATCGACGTCAACGATGTCGGATATAAAGTGCAGGTGACGGCGCATACTCTTGGAAGAATCGCTTCAAGTAGTGAAGTGGAATTATATACGCACACGTATGTCCGCGAGGACACATTGTCGCTTTTTGGGTTTTTGGAGCTCGAAGAATTTGATATGTTTGAGCTTCTTATTTCTATTTCAGGAATAGGACCGAAAGCTGCCCTGGGAATATTGTCTATTGCGGATCCTAAAATGATCAGAGCAGCCGTTCTAAGCGAAGATCCCTCGATTCTTACAAGGGTTTCGGGAGTTGGAAAAAAAATTGCCCAGCGCGTGATTCTTGAGCTTAAAAACAAGGTTTCAGACCTTACGGCAAATCAGAAAGAAAAAGCTTCAGCCGATAGTGAAGCCTTTGAAGCTTTGGCATCACTGGGATATTCGGTTTCAGAATGTCGAGAAATGCTCAAAGAGGTGCCTTCGCACGTTTCTGACGTGGGAGATCGTGTGAAATTTGCACTCAAAAGTTCCGGCAAGAAAAATAGCTGATTTTAAGATGTCGATCGTTGTGCAATTGAAAAGAAATTTGCTATAATAAAAATGGAAATTATCCAACTTATAATTCTAAAACAAAAATAAAAGTATCCATTGCCTTGCAAAAATCCGGCAATCGGAAAATTTTATATTAATCATGAAAACAAAAAAAGGTTCCATTCTCGCATACGCGCTGATAATACTTACCATGATGGCGGTTATTTCGGTTGCCATGACAACCACCACAATTCTGGAAAGAAAGAGTTCAAGCGCAACAGATTCTTCAACACAAGCCTATCAAACAGCAGATACCGGAGCTCAGTTGGGCATAAAACTGATAAACAGCGCTACTATGCCGGGCGCCACATTAGGTGATACTTTTACTGACGCATATTCATGCGATGACGATGATGGATACGCCAAAGTCAAAATAGACGATGCGGAAGGAGTTACAGGATCTTCATATGAACTGACATTTTTCCAAGAAAATGAGGAGGGAAATCGCGTTCAATTGGCTTGTGATGGTCTTCTTAATGATGTGGAAATAATTAAATCTGTCGGGACATACAAAGGGACCATAAGAGCGGTTGAAGTTTCTGTTTCGAGGCTTGGAGCATGCAAGGGAATAACCAGAGTTCCTTACGACGGAGGGCCCCATGTGGACGCGGGAGAAAATTTTTATTACAACACTGTCGCTATAGGAAGTCAATGTTGGCTCAAAGAAAATCTCAACATTGGTGATTTCAGAAACACATTATTAGGTGCTCAAGAAAGCAACTGTTCAAATATCGAGAAATACTGTTATGGCAACGATGAAGAAAATTGTGATAGTTATGGCGGATTGTACCAGTGGGATCAGACGGTATGTGGAGAAAATATACCGGGAAATGAAAGAACACAAGGTATTTGTCCGGATGGCTGGGAAATTCCGACCGATGAAGATTTTCGCATCCTTGAACAATTTTTGGCGGGATCAAATTCATGTGATGAAGACAGAGGTGGACTCGATTGCAATCCGGCAGGAATGATATTGAGAGATTCTGATCATTTTGATGCGCACATGGCAGGCAACTTTTCCAGCGGATCATTTGAAGACCTGGGTATAAGTGAATCGTATTGGACATCCAATTTTGATGGAGCTGATGAGTCAATAAAAAGAACGATTTTCAGCGCACATGGAGACATTGATCGCAAAGGACTTTCAGTAAACTCGGCTCTTTCCGTAAGATGTATATTGGGATCCAGTTGCACTCCTGTCGATGGAGGTGTTAGTGGTTGGGGAGATTGGTATGATGTCACGGAGTGGAGCGAGTGTAGTGAATCTTGTGGGGGCGGAGAAAGGACGAAAACGCAGCGGCGAGACAGAACATGTACTAATCCGATACCTTCATGTGGAGGAAATGATTGCGTAGAACCTTTATCTGAGACTAGAACGATAACTGAAACTTGCAACGCACAGCCGTGCTGCACCCCTGTTAATGGAGGATGGTCTGCTTGGAGTGCTTGTAGTGTTGCTTGTGGCGGAGGAATACAAACGAGAACATGTACCAATCCAGCACCTTCTTGTGGAGGAACAAACTGCGCTGGAGCAGATACGCGCAGCTGCAACACTCAGGCATGCTGCGTGGCAAATATGGGTCAATCATGCACTTCAGGAATTGGGGTATGTCAAAACGGAACAATTCAATGCGATGGATCATGCGCTGTATCAGGAAATAAGCCTGACGGAACATCATGTGGATCAGTGCAAACACTAACCACCTGGTGGAGGAACCCCGTTTGCAGTAACGGTTACTGTTGTGGAGGCGTAAGTCAGGTGATGTACCCCGATTGTATGGGAGTTGGCTCATGTCCCGAACCTTACTCATGTGATTTGTCTCATAATGGATCGGAAGCTTATTGCCCGTGCAATGTGCCCGTTAGAGTACCTTGGTTACAGGTTACTTGTACATGCACGAGATAGCAACCTCAAGGATTATTACTATCAAGTCTGCAGGCGTCAGCAATAAGCATCAATAAAAAAAATTGGTAATGAGAAATTTTTCTTTACTTTTTAAAGAAGGTTCAATACTTGCATATTCCCTGATAATCTTGGGGATACTTATTGCGGCTGTCACCGCCATGACAATCGCGACGACTATTGAAAAGAAAAACGCTAGCTCTTCTCAATTTTCAGTGCAGGCATATCAGACAGCCGATAGCGGGATCAGGCTTGCGATCAAAGCGATTAATGGGTACGCTGTGCCCGGGGTGCCAAGATTTGTTGACATATTCCCGTCTTGCGGCAGTGAAAATCCCGGAGAGATCGTTGAAGACGGTGGTGTTGGCGTGGGAACGTATACCATTTCCTTCTATGATCATGGCGGTAGCAAATTGGTTTGTGGCGACAGCATAAGAGATGCGTCGGGACTTAATGTCATAGGCTATATAAAATCAGTGGGAGCGTACAAAGGCACGGTCAGGGCTGTCGAGGTGGAAATAAATTGATGAAGCGATTCATGTTGCGTGTGATCTTTTTGTTTCAATATATTATTGGTTGTCAGAGACTTTGCGGATGTTTCAGAACTTTTTAGCGTTCGGCAAAAACGATAAGTAGCGCTGCTGATGCAAGAATGCGTGTGAACATTTCGGGCATCAGAATATATAAATTGTCAATCGAAAAACTAATGATCTGCGGTTCTCTATGATAGAAAAAAATAACAATTTGTTTATGAAAACAAAAAGAGGCTCCATCCTTGTTTATGCTCTGATCATCTTGATGATGATGACAGCGATTTCCGTCATTGAGACAAAGACGACACTATTTGAAAAGAAAAGCGTCGGAATTACGGAAATTTCCACGCAAGCCTATCAGACTTCTGACAGCGGAGCCCAGATGGGCATAAAGCTGATAAACAGCGTCACCGTGGCGGATGCCACATTGAGCGATGTTTTTTATGGCGATTATTCATGTGAAACAGACACGGAAGGATATGCCATTGTTGAAGTTAATGATACGGGAGGAATTATGGGCTCTTCATACAAGCTGACTTTCTTTGACGGCGATGAGGACATGGGAGGCAATCAATTGGGTTGCGAAGATTTTATTAATGATATTGAACTTATCAAATCTGTCGGGACACACAAGGATGCGGTGAGGGCGGTCGAGGTTTCGGTTAATAGAACAATGCTTAGTGATAGCGAAGGTTCTGGTGATGATGAAATCGGTGGGACAGACCCTGAGGACGATGGAATTGGCAGTGAAGAGCCGGGTGATGGCGAAACGGGTGGAACAAATCCATGTGGAGAAACGACAACACTCAGTCATGGAGGTTTAACCTACGGCACAGTTGCCGCAGAAGATGGAAGATGCTGGCTTGACAGGAATCTTGGAGCAACCAGGGTCGCTACGGCATACAATGATTCAGGTGCTTACGGATGGTACTATCAATGGGGAAGGGGCACTGATGGACATCAGGTTCCAAGCAGTGAAGTTTCAAACGTATGCAGTTCAACTGATAATGTCAGTGATCCTGCAGATACGGGAGGAACTGTAAATGATGGAAAATTCATAACAGATGTCACTTGTTATCCAGGAGCATTGGACTGGAGAAACCCCAAAAATGACAATTTATAGCAGGGCTTAAATGGAGTGAATAATGTTTGCCCATCGGGATTCAGAATTCCAACAACACATGAATGGAGCACATTTTTTGCAACTCAAGGAATCACAGTCGAAACAAATACGTGCACAAACTGTCTTCAAAAATTTTTTAATACTTCTTTAAAGATCGTATCTGCCGGTAATAGAGGTTTTGGAGGAGTAAATTTAACTGGCGGAACTCAAGGAAATTATTGGACAAGTACTACTGAGGGAGGTCTTGGCGGTAATGTCATACTTATAACAAGCAATGTTTTCCCTGTCGGAGGATCATACAGACAAGCAGGAAAAAGTGTCCGTTGTATCAAAGACTGATGCGGCATAAAGTTGTATAAGTGAAAAAGCCTTGTCTTTCGCCATTAAAGTCAATCAGGACAAAAAAATATGAAGAGTAGAGCAAGTCTACTCTTTTGTTTTGTATGAAATTTTTGCTATACTGTAGCCATGGAAAA
>DBRS01000006.1 GCA_002306085.1 Candidatus Moranbacteria bacterium UBA1362 | reverse complement strand
CGTTTAAGCTAGTGGTTTTTCATTATTTCTATATTTAATAAAAACACAAAAGAGTTTTAATGTAATCGCCTAAAATGCCGCATGATTTACGGAATTATAATTAAAAATGAATAGGAAAGAAGTAGGTTGCCTTTTTAAATTTTTGTCTGAAGCTATTTTGATGGCGGATCGAGAATATCTTCGGCGATGCGGTTGCGGCAGGTCTTGAGGATTCCGGAATCTTCAATTTCCTCACATATTTTAAAATCCGTTTTTTTAACGGCCAAATCTTTCAGGCAATAATCTTTTTCAAGTCCCGAAAGAGAAGAGCAGTCTTTTTTGTCAGATTTTTTATTATTTTCGGATAATCCGCATATTTGGCGGCAATATTCTTTTTCCTCCGAGTTTTTAAAATCTTTGCACAAATTTTCGCAGTCTTCCGGAAACACTTCCGTAAGGTTTGTTTTTTCTTCCTCAATATATTCTTCATCTTCCGTTTCGTCGAGTTTATCTCGCGATTCTTCATCAAAATCAAGATCAACATCTTCTTCCTCTTCCTCAATGTCTGAAAATTCCTCTAAATTTTCTTCAAAATCTGCTTCTTCGCTGGAAATTTCCTGTTGAATGTTGTTTTCTGTCGCATTTTTAAGACCAGCATTGCGTTCTTTGAAAACGATAAAACCCCAAATGGCGACGGATATTGCCGCAATTGCAAGTATGATTACTGGTATTTTGTTTTTCAGGATTATATCCATGAGCGGCAACTAGAATTATATAAACAAAACAGAATTTAAAAAACGAGTTTCAAAACCGAAAATCGAGTTTGATTTAGTTAGTATTCTTTGACAATGCTTATGTCGTGGTAGTAGTGGCTCAAAATTGCCGTATATGGCTTGCCGTGATCGCGAGCCATGACCAGGGAGCCGTTCGCGATCATGCCCACCATGTGATTTCCGGCAGATGCCAAAGCGCAAGTGCCGAGTGTCGGATGTTTTCCGTACGGGTCGCTGACCGCGCTAAGTTCCGGATGGACTGAAGAAATGTTGCCCGGAGTTTTTTGTTTGCAGGTTCCGCCCCAATGTCCGTCTTCATATTTTCTGGTGCTTCCGTCGCTCCAGCTGCAGTATGCAGCAAGAACAAAATCACCCTCGCTGTTCTTCATGACAATGCCGTTTGTTTTTTTCGCCAGTTCCGGAATAGTTTTATGGTCTTTTTCATAATCATAGCCTCTGTAAATCTGCGATGAAGAAGTTGAAAGAAGGTGGAATCCTTCCGCAGCCCACTTGGTGGAGTATTCCATGTACCATCTCGCGTATGTCCTTGCCGCAACCAGCATTGCTTTTGAATGTTCCGTAACTCCTCCTCCGATCTCTCCAAATCCCCAAATGTAATGTTCAAGAGGAAGTGCATTGATCACCCATATCCTTTTGGAACCGCCTTCCTGCGTTTCATTGTCGCCGCTTTCGCTGTATTGGAGCTTAACCTTTCCTCTGTAGTTGTCATATTCCGAGCTGGGCTTATTTGCGTCAAAAATCATATCTTCACTGTTTCCATCGCTCGCTTCAAAGCATACTTGCCCACTTTCCACATCAGTCGTGGGGACAACCGGAATATCATTATTGTTATAGACTTGCAGCGTGCCTTCCGGATCGCCGACATAGGTAACTCGCGCATTTTCTCCGACCGGCACTTCTCCGATTGTTGTGCCATTGCAATCCGTAACCTCAAAATCCTTGTTTGCGGTAATTTTGAAGGGAGTTTCTTGCATATCTTCTTTGCTGTAGCTCCAAAGGCCCACCCTTATTTCAGCGCCTCTGTTTGAGGTTACATTGCCAAGGTCGCTCATGAAAGCTTTGTATCTGTTATAGCCCGCTTTGTATTTGCTGCTGCCGTATTTTTTATATTTTTCGTATTTTGACTTGTTGTATTTGGAATATTTCTTATATTTTTTGTATTTCTTGTATTTGGAATATTTTTTGTATTTCGAATATTCTTTGTATTTGCTGTAATTTTTGTATTGCTGATAGTAGCCGGCATAATAGTAATATTTTTTAGGATCCTTTTTGTATAGTTTGTACTTGCCATAAGCGTCCTTTGCAGCTTGTCTTACGGCGGGATTGTCGAAGCCGAGTTCTTTTTTTATTTCGGTATATTTTTTGTATTTCTTGTATTTTTTGTATTTTTGATATTTTTTGTATTTTTCGTATTTTGAATAAAGAGGATATTTTTTGTAATACTCATAATCTTCCGCTATGGAAGCGGTTACATCTTTTGCAGGCAACAGAAGTATGCTTATGGCCAATATCAATTGGAGGGCTATGATTTTTCTCATTTTTCGAAGAAAAGCTGCTAATACTCTTATATATTAGCAGCTTTTTTCGATTTCTCCAACATCGATGTATCATATTCCCAGTTGGGCATCCGAAAGTTCATCCGGACTTATGAAATCTCCAGCTGTTTCAAGATCCTTGTCTATTCTTTCAAGTTCGGAGTCGATCGCTTTTATATCATTCTCGGGAAGCGGATCAAGGTTGGCACTTTGCCATGAAGCATCCGAAAACGTCTGATCGGGTGTCTGTCGCTCAGGTTCCCGGGATTCCGGCATATCGGGAGATATCATCGGCCCTGCGGAAGCATGACCGGGATTGTTGTTCTCCGGTTCCGTGTTTTTTTGCAAACCGCATCCTGACAGCATGAACGCAAAAAGCGGGATTGCCGCGATCAAAGAAAACATTTTTAATTTATCCATAGCATTTCAGGTTTAAGCTGTTGTTACTCGGGCAATGATTCGTTATTAGTCCGACTCAGTGTCGCTTTTTTGGTCTTCAATCTGTTTCCTTATCTCCGCAAGATCGGATTTGATCGTTGTCTTATAGAAATCTCTGATGTCAGTGCGGTCTTTGCGTATCGTCTCGATCTGTTTTCTTGCCTCGCCAATCTTGCTTTTGAACTCATCCTTGACTCTGTCGTTGTCTTTGTCGCAAATTTGGGATCTTGAGTCTTTAAGCGTCTTTATGAAAGTATCGTAATCGGCGAGAAGTTTGTCGATTTTTTCGCTGAGCGTTTTGATGTTGGCTTCAAGTTTGTCTACATCGGCCCCTTTCTCTTTCATTTTATCTGAAAGGCGTTCAAGGCGCGCTATCATGTTTTCGAACACTTTCTCATGCATTTTTCTATTGTTCTCATAGCGTTTGATGCGTGTGTCAAGGCGCGTCTCAATGTTTTTGCAGTTTTTTTTGAAATTCTTTTTATTTTCTCTGTTTTTCTTCCAATTTTCAATCATCTTTTTGTTTTTCTCTTTCCATTCTTTTTTGAAAAATCCCATGTTAAAGTGCGGCTTGTCTGTTTTGTCTTGTTTGCCATTTGATCCATTGGCAAGCGCCATTCCCAAAGGCATGATCAAAAAAGTAGCGAGTAAAGCAATAAATGTTTTCTTTTTCATATTATGTTTGCGTTTTTAATGATTAATGCCGGAATTTCGGCAAGTCGATTATATAATCCCTATAAATTCCCGTAAAATCATTTATTCACAGTCTTGCAAATTGATTTAAAAATCAATTTAGAGTCGATTAAAGTAGTCTTCTTTATATTTGCCTGACGTGCATGTTTCTTGTATAATGGAAAGGCAAGGAAACAGGCAATTTTCCCCAAAAATGGGAATTTTGTGCTTTTCGATTCCGTGTCGGACAGATTGAATCAATGGTTAAAATAATATAAATCAAACTAAACATATGGAGAAACCATTTCTGTCGGTAGTAGTGCCGCTTTATAACGAAGAAGGCAATGTAAGAGAGCTTCATAAACAGATTTTGGAGGCATGTTTGAAGTTGGGAAAGCCGTTCGAAATAATATTCGTGGATGACGGATCGAAAGATGACACGATAAAAAAATGCGAGGGATTGACTCCGTTGACACTTGTGAAATTCAGGAAAAATTTCGGACAGACTGCCGCATTTGATGCCGGAATAAAACAGGCCCAGGGAGAAATTGTTATAACCATGGACGGAGACCTGCAGAATGATCCAAATGACATAAAACTGCTTCTTGAAAAAATAGACGAAGGTTTTGATGTCGTTTCCGGATGGCGTTGGCAGAGAAAAGACACTTTAATGAAAAAATTCTTTTCAAGAACGGCGAATTTCCTCAGAAAATTTTTGGTAGAAGACAATATTCACGACAGTGGTTGCAGTCTCAAGGCATATAAAAGGGCATGTTTCGAAAATGTGGATCTTTTCGGTGAAATGCACCGTTTCATGCCTGCTATACTTCAGTTTGACGGCTACAAAGTTGGGGAAGTGAAAGTCAACCACAGGCCTAGGATTCATGGAAAGACGAAATATAATTGGAGGAGAGCGATCAAGGGTTTTGTCGATATGGTTTCGATATGGTTTTGGCGGAAATATTCAAGCAGGCCGCTTCATCTTTTCGGGGCGCTCGGAATGTTTCTTTCACTTGCGGGATTTGTGATTCTTACGTGGATGGGCGTCGAAAAAATATTTTTGGGAATGTCGATCGCCGAGCGCAACTGGCCGCTGGTCGGAGTCTTTCTTGTGCTTGTGGGAATACAGCTTTTCATATTTGGCTTGCTTGCAGACATACTGCTTAAGACATACTATAAAAACAGAGGCGAAATGAATTATTCCATTAAGGAAATTATTAAATCATAAAATTAAAATATAAAACCGGATTTGTGTCCGTATGGTTACGATACGGATTCGTAATTCTCGAGAAAACAAATGAAAATCGTCGTAATAGGAAGCGGTTATGTGGGGCTAGTGTCCGGAACATGTTTTTCCGCGTTCGGGCATGATGTGGTGTGTGTGGATAATGACAGAAAAAAAATTGAAAACTTGAAGAAAGGGATAATTCCTATTTATGAGCCGGGCCTCGATGATATGGTCATTGAGAATACCAAGGCCGGAAGACTCAAATTCAGCACAAATCTCAAAGAGTGCGCGGGTGATGCCGATGCGATTTTCATTGCTGTCGGAACTCCGACATCCAGAAGGGGGGACGGCTATGCCGATCTTACATACGTCTATGCTGTCGCCAAAGAAGTCGCTCCGTATCTCAAGGGCTATACCGTGATCGTTGACAAGAGTACGGTTCCGATCGGAACAGCCAAAGAAGTAAAAAGGATAATCAAGGAGAACAATCCAAGGGCTGATTTTGACATGGCCTCAAATCCTGAATTTCTTCGCGAAGGAGCTGCAATCGGAGATTTCATGAAGCCCGACAGGGTTGTGGTTGGAGTTGAAACCAAAAAAGCCGAAGAAGTCATGCGAGAAATTTATAAGCCCTTATATCTCATCGAAACTCCGATTGTGTTTACGAATCTTCAGACCGCCGAGCTTATCAAATATGCCGCCAACGGTTTTCTTGCGACCAAGATAAGCTTCATTAATGAAATAGCCAATCTTTGTGAAGCAATTGATGCCAATGTTGTTGACGTTGCGAAGGGCATAGGTCTTGATAATCGTATAGGGAAGAAATTTCTGCATGCCGGCCCGGGATACGGCGGTTCGTGCTTTCCAAAGGACACTTTGGCACTCTGCAGAATAGCACAGGAACATGGAAGTCCTATTCGCATCATTGAAACCGTGATCGAAGTTAATGCCGCGCAGAAAGCGAGAATGGTAGGAAAAATCAGAAAAGCGCTGGGCGGGAGTGAAGCGGGAAAGAAAATTGCCATACTTGGCGTTACTTTCAAGCCGGAAACCGATGATATGCGCGAGTCTCCAGCTCTCATGATTTTGCCTGCGCTTAAGGAGAAAGGAGCAAACATTGTGGCGACAGATCCTCACGGCATCGAGGAAGCCAGAAAGTTGATGCCAGAAATGACTTATGTGGATGACCCGTATGATGCCATGAAGAATGCGGATTGCATTGTTCTTTTGACGGAGTGGAATGAATACCGTTCGCTTGACTTGGAAAAGGCAAAAAAACTTATGAAAGACAATATTTTTGTCGATTTGAGAAATGTCTATGAGCCCGAGCATGTTCGTAAGGCTGGATTCAAATATTTCGGAGTTGGAAGAAATTAAATAATGCAGTAAATATATTTTTTTGCGTCAATCCGCGATTTCTATATATCTAGCGCATTTTATTTATGCGAGTATTATTTTTCAATTACGAATTTCCACCGCTTGGCGGTGGGGCTGGAAATGCCTCATATTATCTATTGGAGGAGTTTACTAAAATTCCAGATCTTCAAGTTGATCTTGTTACTTCATCGGTTGATGATGAGCAGCATGTTTTGCAAATGGGCGATAATATAAGAATATACAGAATTCCAATCAGAAAGGATCCCGGGAACATGCATTATCAATCATTGACAGAACTTTTGAGATATCGCAAAAGAGCGTATAAATTTGCCAAGAATCTCATAAAAAACAATGAGTATGATTTGACGCATTCGTTTTTTTCCGTACCGTGCGGGCATATATCATACAAACTTTGGAAAAAGTATAAAATTCCATACATCATTTCTCTTCGAGGTGCCGATGTTCCGGGCTATAGCGAGAGGTTTTCTCTGCTGTATGGATTTATTGTGCCTACCATAAAAAAAATATGGAGAAATGCCTATTTTGTCATTGCTAACAGTCAGGGACTCCGTGAACTTGCGTTAAAATCCGCTCCTGACAAAGAAATCGGAGTCATTTGTAACGGGATAAATGTCGGAGATTTTTTTCCTAATTACGAAAAAAGAGATCTTAGTTATTTTACGATTGTTTGTGTTTCAAGAATAACTCCGAGAAAAGGTATAAGATTCCTGATTCAGGCTTTCAAAGTTCTCTCGGCACGATATTCCAACATAAGAATGCTTATTGTGGGTGATGGCAATGAAAAACCATCTCTCGAGCAGCTAACTCTTGGTCTTGGTTTGGAGGATAAAGTTGTTTTTACGGGAGCGGTTCCACATAAAGATGTTCTGCAATATTATCATAAAGCAAATGTTTTTGTTCTTCCTTCATTGAATGAGGGAATGAGCAATACAATGCTTGAAGCGCTTGCCTGCGGTTTGCCGCTCATTGCCACCGACACCGGAGGAACGAAAGAAATATTGGCAGACGGCAGAAACGGTTTTATAGTCAGGATGCGCGATTCTAACGATTTGGCGGAAAAGTTGGAAAAGCTGGTCTTAGACCCCTCTCTTGTTGAAAGAATGGGGCAGGAAAGCTTGAGGATAGCAAAAGAACTGAGCTGGGAATCAGTTGCAAAAGGATATGTTGAGCTGTATCAAAAAACGATTAACTTAAGAAAAATCAGAAATCATTAAAGTAAAAATGAAAAACAAATTAAAATTTTTATTAAAGCTTTCCATAAGCCTTGCTTTTGTTATTTGGCTTGTCGTTAATGTCGACTGGAACCAGGTGCTTTTTTATCTACGGCGTGTTTCTGCTGAGCAGCTCTTTTTGTACGTTGCGGTTTTACTTCTTGGAGTGGTGATTTCAGTATATAAGTGGAAGTTTTTGGTGGATTCCAAAGGTTTTAAAAATTCGTTCGGAAGATATTTTCAGTTGTATCTTACCGGAACTTTTATAAATAATTTCCTGCCTTCATTCATCGGAGGAGATACGTATAGAGCTTATCAAATAGGAAATAAAGAAAAAAGATATTTGCCTGCCGCGACAAGCGTAATGCTAGACAGGATCACGGGACTTCTGGGGGCAGTAATTTTATCATCTCTATTTGCAGTTTTGAATTGGCAGACAATCATCGCGCACGAAGCTCTTTTAATAAGCTCCGTTGTTGTTTTTGCTTCGGCAATAGTGCTAATATTCATTTCAATATTTGCATTGGCGGGCATTAAATTTCCTTTTGTAAATAAAATTTCCGATTATTTGCCGGAAAAAGTACTTAAAATCGCCAAGGATTTCGGAGAATACGGTTCAGACAAAAAAATTCTCCTAGGCTCAGTTTTGCTTGCAATTGCTTTTAATCTTGTGGGTGTTGCAATGGCGAACTATATTTTGCTTTGGTGTCTTGGAATTAACATTGGTATGCTTGATTATTTAAGTATAGTGTTTCTCATCAGCATTGTGTCTGCAATTCCGGTCAGCATAAACAATATAGGTATTAAAGAATGGGCATATATCACTTTTTTTGGATTTTTCGGAATCGCTTCCTCCGGGGCGCTTGTCGCCGCGCTGTTGAGCAGGATAGTTCAGATGCTCATAAGTTTTGCCGCTTTGCCGTATTATCTTAAGAACAAATGACGCACTTCAAGAAAATAAAAAACATCTTGCAAAAAGATGTTTTTGTGTGTAAAAATGTTTCTATACGTTCTCTCGTCTTTGAGGCTCAGTTTTGGCGGAAAAAACGAATTTCTTCCGCATAAAAAAGTTCCAGTTTAAGACCAGGACGACAGCAATCAGTTTGGCAATCATCACATAGACGCCAAACAAATCGACAAAAATCCAAATTATTATTTCGGTCCAAAGCAGACCGCCAATCCCGATGATTGCAAAAAGCGGGAATTCTTTCTTGATGTTGCCGGAGCTTTTGAAAACAAGCAGCGTGTTGAGCGTGTAGTTTGTTGCGGTTCCGGTCACATAGGCAAGCGCTGCGGCAAGCAGGTGATTTATGTCGAGGAAATGAGTCAGGACAAAAAGCATCACTATGTCACACATGGTGGCAGTTCCGCCACAGATTAAATAACGGAAAAACTGCAAAAAACTCGCATGGATTTTTCTACCCAAAATTTTGATGGCAAAAAAATTTACGATATTGTCGATTAATTCAGCGAGGCGCATATTCTTGGAATAATTTTTCGGTTTTAATAATCTTAACAAAGTTGTTTGGATTATTATTAATTATGATTCCTTTCTCAGCATTATCAATTGAGTATAAATATTTATAGTCTACGAACCCAATAGCATCTTTGCTGGTTTCATTGGCGTTATTGTAAATTTTAATGCCTCCGGATAGCTTAAATGTTCTTGATCTCCGGTCAGTTGAGAGGACGAAATAATCTATTTTGTTTTCCGAAAAAGTTTTTTTCTTAAAATCGATGAAACACTTTCCGACAAATCTTTCACACACGGCTCCTTTGTCAGACCAAATTATCATATTGTGGGCATTCGGGAGCCGGTTAAGATAGTCTGCCGCTTCATAGCTTCCTTCACCCATGCCTTTCAGATTTACTATGAATTTTTTGGGAAGGATTTCGGATGCGTAAGCCAAGAAGTTGGGGTTTACAAAGAAAAGACTGAACTCAAGAATGACAAAAACTGCAATAAGTGCGGCAATCTTAGGAATAACTTTTTTTACTTTTTTTATTCTGAGAAAACTGGTAATGCCTATGGCCGCCAATACGAACACTAAAGGATAGGTCACAATTTGATAGCGTACGGTCGTGGTGACCTCATTTACCGCAGAGCCAAGATAGAAGATAAGTATGAACACAAGAATGTAAAATGTTGTTATATCCCTGCGTTCAAGCTCTTTTTTGGCGTAAAATAAGCTGAATATTGAAAAAATGAAAAATAAGAGAATAAGAGGGGATATGCTGAAAATTAGACTGTATACGTCGGCCGTAATTGCTCCGCTGTATTTGTAGAGGATATTTCCTGACCCGATTCCTTTCGGTGAGGCAATAAGTTCTTCTATATCAAAGATTTTAATTCCTGCGTATACGTGGATGAAAACTATGACTACTAGTAAAAGAAAAGCTGCTCCAACAGTTTTTATCAAAATTTTGCGATATTTAGCGAGAAAATCAAAAATTATCGTGGAAAATTTTGTTTTGAAAAAATAAGTGTCAAGCGCAAAAAAGCCGATGATTCCTACGAACAAAGGCCAAGTGGAAGAAAAAACGTCATTTCCGATAGTGGCATTGACTAATGTGGAGAATTTTACCCAAGTAGCGGGAAAGAGAATAAATGCCGTAGCTATTGCCGTACCAAACAGAATGGCATAATTGATGAGTGCCTGCTTGAGATATTCTCTGACTTCCATTTTTTGGCGGGCGTGCAAAAAATATTCCATAAGAAAAACCAGAAAAAAATATACGAAAAGCACGTTTGCGACATATTTTGTTATAACAGAAGCGCCTAGCAGAAAGCCTGAAATAAACAGATATTTTTTTTGACCATCTTTCAAAAATACAAAAAGACTGAGGATTGAAAGTCCCGCAAGAATCCAAAGCATTGCGTCCGAATTTATGATGAGTGAAATCCCAAGCAGTATCGGAGAAAGCCCGATAAAGACAATAGCGAATACCGCAGTGCTATGTCCGAGAAGCTTTCTGATAAAAAAATAAAACAACGGGAGCACGGCAAGGGTAAACAGAAAAACCGGCAGGCGCAGGTGGAAATAAAGATTTTCTATTCGCTGTACATCCTCTGGGGTTTTGGGTTCGTAGCGCAATTTTTTCAGGTTTTTTATGCTCTCATAGTCTTCGCCGTCAAATGGAAGTCCGATTCCGGAAACCATTGCGAGTACTATTCCGGGTTTGTCGCAGAGGTTTGTTTTTTTCCACTGCATGGTTTTTATCGCGTTCCAGAACTTTGGAACTCGGTCATAAGACCAATACGGCTCATCAACCCCGGAAAATTTTTCCAATCTGGGGAAACCGAAATAGAAAGAAGATGCAAAAATAGAAAAAAATATTAAAATAATGAGGATTTTTTGTTTCATTTTTTTAGAATTATTTAAAAATGCCCTTTATCCGAATTATATGATAAAATCATATAGTTGTAAATGAGGTTGAAAATTGCTGTAAGCGATGATTTTGGAGCAAAGAAAAGCCATTTATGGTTTTTGGCTGTTGCGGCAGCACAAGGGTTGGAAATTTTTTATTTGTTAAACTGTATTGATTTATAACATGAATCCCTTGATTTTAATGGAAATTATCATATAATAATAGTATATAATTGCTTAAATGAAAGAGGCTTGATTTTTTCATGATCCAAATGAAACGCGAAATGATGACAAAAAAATTTCTTGCGGGCATAGTAATCATGTTCTTTTTATGCCCACATTTTACGCAGGCGACATCTTGGTGGGGCGTCGGGGTTAAGCCTGACAAGTGGATATTGAATCATGGAGGAACATTGATACGTTTTGAAATCGTAAATTATAATGGAAGCAAAAAAGAATACAAGGCTGTCATGTATAACAAAAAAGGCAAGTATGTTGAAGCGGAATGGGGGACACAGGGGCTATTTGATGACGCAAAAGACGGAGTTTATGTAATAAAGGCCAAAAGAGGGGACTCGATAGACTATATGGTGAAGGACCAGAGGGAGGACGGGAAGACTTTTGCAAAAATAAAGCTCACAGCTCATCCCGGGGAAACGATAAAGATAAAATTTGATTACAAGAAGAAAAAAGCCAAAATGACTACTGATTATGTTGAGCCTACCAAGAAAGCGGCAACTAATGTGGCGCCGATAACTCAGGAAAAAACACAGAACCTTGAGGATGTTCAGCAAGAAAATGTTCTAGGGCCACAGCTTTCCGACAATGAAGTTTCTGATAATGGAGCCGCTGAAACAGACGACGTCGATGAAAAAAATTCCCTTTTTGAGACTGCCGAAGATTTTATTCATCCAGACGTTATAGCAAAAGAACCAGAGAAACAGACTTCTGCCGAGCCTGCCTTAAAAGAACAGGATTCTGACTCTGCAAAAGAGGAAAGTGGCATTTTTAAAAAGTTTTTCCAAGTAGTGTTTTCATGGTTTTCCAGAATTTTTTAGTCAATAGGTTTACTTTTTGGAACGTGCATTCAGGCACGTTTTTTTATTTTTAAATATTTACAAAAGATTCGTTGTTGGCTATAATGCAAATATGCTTAAAAACGCCAAAAAATTGACATTTGCGGCATTACTTCTAATTATTCTGGGAGCATTTTTTGTTCGTACCTACAATTTTGAGGAGTGGCTATATTTTAAGATGGATCAGGCTCGAGACGCATTCATGATAAATAATGCGTTCCAGAACGGTCCCGGATATCTGCCATTGCTGGGAGCTAGGGCCGGAGCGACGGATGTGGACGGTTTTTTGCGTCTGGGGCCGGCGTCTTACTATTTTCAGTACATTTCGACGCTTCTCTTTGATTCAGCCGAACCCTACGTTCTTGCTTATCCCGATCTTATTTTTTCCATCGGTGCGATAGTTCTTTTATATCTTTTCGCAAGATTGTATTTTTCAAGAGAGCATTCATTGATGATCACCGCGATGTATGCTTTCTCTTTTATAATTATCCAGTATTCTCGTTTTGCTTGGAATCCGAATTCTCTGCAATTTTTCTTGTTGCTTAGTTTTTATGGGCTGCTTAAGTTTTTCAGAGAAAAAAATGAAAAAAAGAAATTTGCATGGATTTTGCTTTGGGCGTTGGGAATAATAATCGGATCGCAGCTGCATTTCTTTGGATTTTTCGGTCTTATAGGAATTTCCGGTCTTTTTATTGCGATAAAGCTTCAAATTTGGAAGAAAGATGAATTGCTGAAACATCTGACGAGAAAATCTTTGACGAAATTTGCATCATATTTAACGCTTGTTCTTTTGATATTTGTTATTTTTTATTCCCCTGTAATTATAAGTGATGTCCAAAAAGGGGGAGAAAATACGAAAAATTTTTTTGCTGCCATTAGCTCAAAGCCTCAGGATAAGCCTCTTACGGAAAAAATATCCAAGAATATCTCTGAAAATATAAAATATTATTGTCTGATAACTACATCTCAATGTTATGGGCAGGAGGGAGCAAAAGAAAATGCCGCAAAGGCTGTTACGGTAATCATCATGCTTGCGGGCATGACTCTTATTTTTCGGAAACTTAAAAAAGAAAAGGACGAGCAGCAAAGAGATTTTTTAATCCTTCTTGCGGTTTGGATTGCGGTTTATTTTATTCTCACAATACCGTTTGCATTTCAGCTCAGACCCAGATTTTTTATTGTGGTCTTTGCCGTTCCATTTATTATTCTTGGTCTTGTTTATGAGTATCTGGAAACCATAATAAAACGAAAACATGCGCTTGCGGCATCTGTGTTTATGACATCTCTGATTTTGCTATGGAATTCTTACGGTACTTATGCATGGTTCCGGGAACAGGCTGATTCTCAAGAAAAAGTCACTCCGATCAAAAGATCCCTTATTCTGAAAGCAAAAGACGGTGTTTTACTGTCACATCTTCAGAACGTTTCGGATTGGATATATGAACGCCATGAAGAGGGAAAAACTTTATATTTCTACGTGAAACCCGAACACGTAAGACCAATAGAATATTTGCTGTACTTAAAAGATGACAAAAACCTCGTGTATGAAACAATGAAGATAAATAAAGATCCTAATGCGGAATATTTTGCAGTTACTCCAACCAAAAATGGATTGCAGCCCGTATATAAAAAATTTGGTAGCGACATCACATTATTGGAAAGCAGAGAATTCGGGCAACTCATGGTTTCAAAAATATTGGTGAATAACAGAGATATTTCAGCCGACTTCAGATTTAATCGTCCCAAAACAAAAACTGACCGTATTTTCTGGAAAGACGTTTTTGGCGTTGGCCAAGATGAAGACAAGGAGTTGGAAATTATAACAGGTGAAGAATAGATATCATTCGAAATGGATTTTTTAAAGAAGATGAGATGTTTGCTTAGTAAATTTTAAATTTACACGCCTACGATCTTGATTTTTCTAATTATAGCTACTAACAAAATGTATCGTTGATAAATGCATAAAATATTCATAAACCGTTTGCGGTCAATCCCTGCTCATATTTTTATACTGACACTTATCATACTGGTAGGTATTTTTTTTCGTACATATAATTTCAGCGACTGGTTGAAATTTCAGACAGACACGCTTCGTGATGCGAAACTTGTCTCATATTCAGTACAAGAAGGTTCAGGCTATTTGCCTCTTTTAGGTCCGCGCGCGGGAGGAACTCAGCTTCATCTCGGTCCTATATTTTATTACTTTCAATATATTTCCGGAAGCATTTTTCAAAGCACAAGTCCCGTTGTTTTTGCTTATCCGGACTTATTATTCTCCATTTTGGCCATCCCCTTGTTTTTTTTCCTGCTCAGAGAATATTTTTCGTTAAATTGGTCTTTGGCCATAACCGCAATGCTTGCAACATGTTTTATGGCAATAGAAGCAGGAAGATTTGCCTGGAACCCCAATTCAACTCCGTTCTTTTCACTTCTATTCTTTTTTGCGCTGCTCAAGGCGTATAATTCTGAAGAAAAGGATTGTTGGAAAAAATACGCATGGCTTTCAGTTTCAGGCGGCGCTCTTGCAATAGCTTCCCAGATGCATTTCAGCGCTTTTTTAGGTCTTCCTATAATTTTTATATTATTTGCAATATTTAATTGGAAAAAAACTCAAAAATTTTCTTTTTGGAAAATGGCAATCGCTTTTTTTGGTACGATTGCTATTTTTTATATTCCCGTTATCGTGTTTGATGTCCTGACTCATGGAAAAAATTCACTGTTGTTTCTTGATGCGATAGGAAATAAAGGATCAGGAGGGAACATCCTTCAGGGACTGTTCAGGGATGTGGAAATATTTTCCAAATATTTCCTTCACATACTTACAGGAATTGAAGAGGGAAACTTCGGGCAAAAGATTTTTGGAGGGGTTGTTCTGGTTGCCGGCTTTTTTGCGAATTATTTTTTGATAAAAAAGGAAAAGAATGAGAAAAAAAAGACGTTTCTTGTCTTGTCGCTGATTTTTTTGGTTGTGTTTTTCCTTATCTATATTCCTTTGGCATTTGAAATAAAAAGGCCTCGCTTTTTTTTGCCGCTGATTTTTATTCCTTTTATGCTTGTGGGATATATTTTTGCATTTATGCGTGAAATTGGAGCTGAAAAAAAGTCCAAGCTTGTTAGGTTGATTGCGGTATTTGCTGTTGCTTTTCTTATACTTATTAACGTGAAATCAACAAGAGCCTGGTTTTACGGGTTGAATGAATCGGAAAATCTTGACGTAGTTTCCAGGGAAACAAAAAGAAATGTAAAGGTTTATTGGATGTGGGGACGCTTTGAAAAAGCTGCCGCCTATATGGATGAAAATTGCGAAAAAGATTCGATACTTGTCGTTGTTTCCAAAAAACCCGGTGATTATTATCGCCAGTTTGAATATGTCATAGCGCAGCGTGATGAAAATTTGAAAGCTCTTGGCAAGGAAAAATACAAAGATGATTATGAAAAATATGACAGCTGTTTTTTCTATATTTCTGCCGCTAAAGAAGATCGGCCGGAATTTCTTTACAACAAAAAACATGACGAATCTTTCTATTTGGGGGATATGGAAATAGTAAGATGGTATCCTGATGTTCCAGGGACAAAATCTTTTCCGGAAGAAAAACCCAGCGATAAAAACAGGTCATTGGAGAAAAAAATAAAATCAAAATACCCAAGAATTTTATGGGGCGATTTGTTTAAGTGATTAATTAATCTGCGAAAATAAACATGAAAGATTTTTTTAAGCAGAATAAATCAAAAATTGCTATAGTTTTTTTTCTGGTGTTTTTGGCGGCAGGAATATTTTTGCGAACGTATAATTTTCATGATTGGCTCAGGTTTAATACTGATCAAGCGCGTGATGCAGTGGTTGTGAGCGATTTTTTAGAAGGGAAAACAGCGCTTCCCCTTTTGGGACCAAAAGCAGGAGGAACGGATTTCAAGCTAGGACCTATATTTTATTATTTTCAAATAATATCCGCAAAAATATTTGGCGTTTCTCCGGATAAAATTGCATATCCCGATCTGCTGTTTTCCATGCTTTCCATTCCTTTGTTGTTTTTTCTTTTCAGGATGTATTTTAACGTATATATATCGGCCGCTTGCACATCATTGCTTTCGGTTTCTATGTTTTCCGTGCAATATTCCAGATTTGCCTGGAACCCCAACTCGATTCCGTTTTTTGTGTTTCTTTTTCTGTATGCGCTTCTTGCGATGGAAAAATCCAAGACAAAAAAGAAATTTTTTTGGGCAGCCTTAGCAGGAGTTGCGCTTGGTGTGGGTGTTCAGCTTCACACAACTCTTTTAATTTCCATGCCGATAGTTCTTTTGATTTTTCTTGAATATATATATAAAACTACAGGGAAGACAATGACCAAAGAGTTCATCGCTATTTTTCTGTTTGCGTTGGTTTTAAATGTTCCTCAAATATTCGGCGAATTTAAAAATGATGGTCAAAACATGCTGGCTTTTTTTAAAGGAGCTCTTGTAAAATCGGAAACCAAAATGAATGCTGGTGAAAAAATCGTTGAAAATTTTTTGTGCCAAATACAATCTAATAATTATATAATTTCTGCAATAGGACCCAGTGGTGATTGTGGAAAAACTGTCATTTCGAGCGAATTAAAAAGGCATAAACATTTTGACAAAAAACTTCCCATAATTTTGGAAACACTTTTGGGAATATTATTCACGATTGGAGGCATTGCTTTGTGGGCAAGATGTATTAAAAGAGAAAAGGAAAAAGAAAAGAAAGATTTTCTTGTTCTTTTGGGGATATATTTTTCAGTAATGTTTCTGCTCCTGATTCCTCTTGCCAGGGAAATATCAACACGATTTTATCTTACACTTGAATTCATCCCATTTTTACTATTTGGCTTTTGGGCAAATACAGTGTTGGGATGGGCAAAAGAAAAACGCAGGAAATTCGCCATTGCGGCTTTGGGATTATGCTTTGTCTTACTTGTGGTCAGTAACGCGTATAAAACAAGCAAGATGTTCGGAGCATTTCTTTCTCCGGCAAATATCGGGAATGACGGTGTCGATAATGACAGCGAATCATTCATAACGCTCGGCGAAGCCCAGTTTGTCGCGGATTATATCACATCGCACGCCGGGCATAGCAAAACGGTTTATCTTGACGGCAAACAGACATATCTTTTTAAATACGTAAGGCCTTTGGGATATTTTACAAAAATGAAAGATATTGACCTCAAGACCTATTCCAAAAAAGAACTTCCGCCAGAGGATGCGCTTATTATGACAATTGGGAACCTGGATAGTGAAGGGGAGCTCAGCAAATCCATGCGGGAAAAATATTCCATTAAAGACTCAGCAAGCTATGGACGTTTCTCGATCGCCGTGCTCGAAAGGAAGCGGTAAGGTGTGTTTTGCAAGACAGAAAAAACGGGCTCAAAACCCGTTTTTTTAGTGCAAATTTTCCTGTTATTTTTTGTTGGACGAAAACAAACAAGGTCCAGACATCGGCTATTCTTGTTCCAAGATGCAGGGATTGAAGTTATTTTTTTTCCGTCTTTATGGAAATGTCCTTAAAAATTTCGTTAACGACATTTTCTTTTTTCATTTCTTGTTTTGCGTATGCCGTAATGTTTTCAAAAGAAACGTTTTCAATCGGTCTTTCGGGGAGGCCTCTGAGAAAAAATGCCAAGCCGGCTTTTTGGCACGAGATATTTTTAAAATGAATATCTCTGAAAGTTGGCAAGTTCTCGTTTGAAACGTTATTTGTCCTGTTGTATTGCATGTCCAAGCGGAAGATTTCATTCTTAATCTTGTTTATTTCGATGTCGCGAATCAGGATGTTTTCGACAGAACCCCCTCTTCCACGCACGGATTTTATGTGAAATCCGAAATCAGCGCGGTCAATCTTGCAGTTTTCAATCAGCACATTTTTGACTCCTCCCGACATTTCACTGCCTATGGCTACTCCGCTGTGTCCCTCTATTATTCGGCAGTTTCGGACGATGATATTTTCAGAGGGCCTGTTTATGGATAGACCATCCTTGTCTCTTCCTGATTTCAACGCGATCGCATCATCTCCCGAATTGATAGTGCATCCTTCAATGAGGACATTTTTTGAAGAGTCTATCGCTATTCCGTCAGTGTTGACACCTTCCGGTGTTTCTATGGATATGTTCTTGATGAGCACATCTTCGCTGTATATCGGGTGCACTGTCCACATCGGGCCGTTTTTAATCTTGATGTCTTCAAGAAGAATTTTTTTGCAGTTCACAAATTGTATGAAGGAGGGTCTCAGCGCGTCATCCGTATTGCCGAAAATCCTTTCTTCCGTCGGCAAACTTTCTTGGGCCATCTTGTGGAGCTTTTTGATCCCGGAATCTTGCAGTCCCTCTCTTTTCCAGCTCCACCAGGCTTTTCCTTGTCCGTCGAGCGTTCCTTTTCCCGTTATTGCGACATTTTCACAATCTTTTGCGTATATGAGTGGGGAATAGTTGTATAATTCAATGCCTTCGAAGCGTGAAAATACGACAGGAAGATAGTCGGAAAAATTTGTGCTGAAAGATACTTCTGCTCCTTCTTCAAGATGTAGATTTATATTGCTTTCGAGTTTTATCGGACCGGTCAGCCATTTTCCTTTCGGGATGATTACTTTTCCTCCGCCATTTTTTGCGCAATCAAAAACAGCATCATTTATGCTTTTTGTGTTTACCGATGATCGTTCGTCTCTGACAGCCCCGAAGTCTTCAATATTGCACGTTCTGTCAGGAAAGAAAGGAATTGATGAGGGTATTTCCGTTTTGACAAACATGTTTTCTTCATTTTCTTTTGCCAGTTTTTTTTGTAAGAAGACAGCGGAAGAATACAGAGCTACAGCCGCAATTATGACGAGCGATAATTTCAAAATATTTTTTTTCTCATTTTTCATCCACATTTTCGATCATTTTATTTTTTATGATCCTTATGAAATTGCCGGGCCTTTCATCTATTTCTATCTCATATTCACATTCACATTCGGAGGAATACATTTCTCTGAAATGAGAGGCTCTTTCCGCGGACAACCTTTCCGAAGAAAATGACAAGGATTTTTCTGTCCTTCCTCTTGAGACAACAAAATAGTCGATTTCATCATTGACCACATTTGGTCGCAAATTCACATGACAAGTGCCCACAAAAAGCTCGCATACGGCAACTTTGTCCGCCCAGACGGTGAGGTTTTTGGCATCAGGGAGGGAATTGAGATACCGGGCGGCTTCAAAACTTCCGTCTCCCATATCTTTCACGTTCAAAACATAATCTTTTGGCAAAAAACTTGAAGCGTAGGAAAAGTAGAATGGCTTTATCGATATCAGGCTTACCGTCAGAGCGGCTGCAAGCATTGCATAGAGAAGAAACATCCGTTGCTCAAAGAAACCTTTTAATCGCTTGATATTCGCGAGCCTGTAAATTCCTATGGCTGCTATTACGGCGGCTATGGGCAAGACTGAAATCTGATAGCGTATGGTCGATTCTATATGGTTTATGGCGGAGCCGAGATAATAGAGCATGATAAAAGAAAGTAGGAAAAATATCGATAAGGTGCTTTTTTTCTCAAAAAGATCATTTTTGAACGAAGAAGCAACCGCAAAGATAAGAGACAAGAAGATGATAGGACTCATTTCGAAAAACAAGACAAAGATTCCGGTGAAAACACCGCCGGCAGAGCGCATGATTCTAAAGGTATCTTGGTCTCCGCCCTTGGGGGATGCGAGCAAAAGTTCGAAATCATATGTTTTTATTATTCCGTAGGTATTGAGAAGTACGACTGCTCCGGCTAATAGGAATGAGGAAAAGAAAAACAGAATAATATGCTTTTTGTACTTTTTGAACGGATCCAAAATAGTTTTAAAAATTCGGCCATTAAGAAGGAACGCATCTACAAAGAACAACACCAAAAACGCCAAAAAAAATTCCCAAATAGGTTCGAAAGGTCTGCTGAGCAGCGTTCTTTTGAGAAAAACTTTCAGGCTTATCCAGGTTGCGGGGTATAAGACAAAGATCGTCGCAAAAGAAATCAGAAACATTCTTAAATAATCCGAAAAAGCCTTTTTGAAATATTTTGCGGGATCATGCTCTGACTTTGATAAAACATAGTTAAGGAATATTAGCAACAGGAAATATGCATAAAGCAGCGTTGAAACGTATTTTGTCAGGAGTGCGAGTCCCAAAAACGCGCCGCTTGCATGTGCATAGGAAGATTTTCCGGTTTTTTGGAGAAGCAAAAAGCATATTATGCTGAGCGACGAGAAGATCCATAGAAGCGAATCTGGATTAATGAACAGCGATATTCCCAAAATAATTGGAGAAAGGTAGATAATTGCGACGGCAATTGCCGCTATTGTCTCGTTGAATAGCTTTTTAAGAAAGATGAAAAAAATCGGCGCCATTGCAAGGGTGAACAGATATATCGGCAGGCGCATTGCGGTATTTATTTTTTTCATCATTGCGAGCTGCTCTTCGCTTTTTGGCTCTTGTCTGATGCTTTTGTATTCCAGCGGATCCACAAAAAGAAGCCCTATTCCGGAAATTATGGCGTCGGTCACTCCGGGCTTGTCGTTGATGTTTGTTTGTTTCCATTTTTGTTGCTCAATCGCATTCCAGAACTGGGGTATCCTGTCATAAGTCCAAAGATGCTCATCTATGGCTGAAAAATTTGCAATCCTTGGAAGTCCGAAAAACAGGTTGATGGAGATGACTAAAAGTATCAGCAACGTGCTTGATTTTTTTTGTAGAAATGATTTTAATTTTTTCATATAGTTGCTTTTTTGTTGGATAATTCTTCTTTGAGATTCTCTTCTTTTTTTCTCGAGACCATTTTTTTGACATATTCAAAATCTTTTTTCGTCACTTCTTTGAAAACATAGAGCATGAGCAGATATAGGGCAAAAAGGATCACGGACCAAATTATGAAAACAAATTTTCCCTCGGAAAAGAAGAACGAGACGAAATACATCAAAAGACCGGCGGCGGAAATATTCATGATGCTTCTGATCCCGATGAATTTTCCGAAGAAGGTATGGATGTAATATAGGATCGCAAGCATGATGACAAAAGACGTGATTGTCGTGGCAACCGCGCTTCCGACGAGGGCGTATTGCTTTATGAGGATATAGTTTAGGATCGTGTTGAGGACGACGCCGAAAATCGAAATCCACATCGTTATTTTTGTTTTTCCTGCGCCGTTAAGGACGAAACTCATAACATAGAAAATCGTAAGAAATCCTACTCCGTATGCCAAGATGGACATTGGAAGAGCCGCTTCGCCGTACGTTGAGCTGTAAAATATGTTTATTATCGGTTCGGCAAACTTTGCCATAAGGATAACGGCGGGAACGAGCAATATAATCATGATGCGCATGGACTGATTGATTATTCCTCTTGTGGAATTTATGTCGTTTGCAGATGTAGTTCTGGAAATCACGGGAAGCAGCATGATTGTGAGAGCATAGAAAATGTAGTAGGGAAGGCGACCAACAGTAAGGGCGGCGTTATATATTCCAGTCAAGTGATCATCTCTCAAAATGCCTTTTACGAGGTATAAATCTATGCTGATGAGGAGTTCGTATGCCAGGAAAAACAGAATTATCTGCCAGGCGTAATTCAAGAGTTTTTTGGTCTCAAAATGGGCCTGAGAGTTCAAATTTTGGCTTTTGGCGGATTTTTTTAGGTCTCTGGTATATTTGAGCTGGTCGAAGGCGAAAGCAATCAAAAAGACAAAAAATGCCGCCAGCGCAAATCCCACAATCGAGCCCTCGACGCTGAAAACCCAAGCCAGGCCGACTATGGCCAAGACCTTGAAAATAGACCTGAGAGTCTTCAGAATTGACTGCAGATTGAACTTGTGAAGCCCCGTGTAGTATGAAAAATAAAAAGATGCCATGGCGAACGCCGGTATGATCAGAGTTGAAATTCTGAAAAGGGGAGTGAGGCTCGGGTCGCCGAGCGCGCGGCTTATGAGAGGCGCCGAAAGAAAAAACAATAGCGTCACCGATCCGATGAGAATCGATTGCAGGAGAACAGCTTTTTTCTTGATGGCAAGCACCATGCTCGGGTTCGTTTCGAAAACTTCGCTGATGTATTTTGCCATGGCTGTCGGAATGCCGTTTCCGATGAGGATTATCACCATTGTCGTGAGTGTCACCACGAGGCCGTAGCGCCCATAGTCGGAAGGGCCCAAGATCCGGCCCACAAACGCATGGATTATGTAGCCTGAAAGGTTGAAAATAATTTCCGAAACGACAAGCCAAAGAGTGGATTTTGCAAGGTTGTATTTAGCCATTTGGAGCAAAATTAAAAAGACTTATGTATCTTCCATTATAGTCCTTTTGTCCGAATTTTCCAGTCCGCATGCAGTTTGTTCCAGCAGCTGATTTTTCGAGTAATGCAAGAACAGTGCGCCGTAGAGTACTCCATAGAGTCCTCTATAGAGGACTCTATGGTGACCTCTATCGTACCCTCGTCCGTACCCTCGCTCGTACTCTCTTTTGCATTTTGAAAAATTTTCATTTTAATGCCACCGTCGGTAAAATGATAATATGTTTTTATTTACATTTCCTAAAAGCTAGAAGCCAATGAAGCTAGCTGATGAAAAGTCCGCTTGGGCTCAACGGCCGCCTTAAGGCGAGCCTCGCCATCTTATGAAACTATCAATCCTGAAGGACTGGCGGGGGGAGTGATGTCGGAATTTCCAATCGTTATTGGATAACCTTCTTCATTTGCTGTTCCGGTTTCGTCAAAGACATAGAGATATGCGGTACCATGCGAAGCAGAACCCTCATTTGCAGTTACTGTGATTGAATTGTCCGACCACGATAAGGGAATTTGTATTTCTCTAAAGGTTGTACATTCCGAAAGGGAAGGAGCATTGCCGATGATAACTCGTTGAAGCGTATAATCTAGATATATATCATTATAGTATTTCCATTGAGTATCTGCGCCGGAATCTCGCGCATAAGATCCTAGCATAATAATATAATTCATTGTATCCTCGCTATAGAGAAAATCGTCCGAATAATCCATGGCCATTATTCCGTTAGCCCAAACTTTTACATATCCTGAATTATCGATTTTTGCTTCTAATTCAAACTTGATCCATCTGTTTCGAAAATCAATGACAGGATAACCATAATATCTGCCATTTCCTGTGACGAAGTCGGTTATATGAAAGCCATTGGAAAAAGCATAACTGCCTCCAGTATTATTCTCAAAGTAAAATATTGCATTCTCGCCATCGCCATAGGCAAGCCGAACTATTTTGTAATTGTTGTCCGCTATTGTTCCTAAATTCCAACTCCAAGAAGGATCAAGACGCTCGTACCACGAAATGTACATATAATTGGTTCCCGTTACTCCTGATCTTTCTTTCCATACTCCGACATTCGATCCAAGATAGGGAGTGCCGCCTGGATAAAAACATCCGGCCATATATTTAGTTGCATTATTATGAGCCGTGCTGACCCCTCTTCCTACTTCAGACGGGGTTCGATAGTCAAGGATATAATCGGTTCCTGAGTCCCTATTATAAATGCGATCCCACAAATCAAGCGGATCATCTCCCTGACAATCATCCCAAACGACAGGAAATGCTTGTGATTTTGTTCCAAAATCTGACCCGGAAATTGTCGCGGTTTGACCATGTACGAACGAACCGCTCACGCCTGTTATACTCGGCGCAGCAAAAACAGGCACAGCAAAAAACCCGAAAAAAAAACGAAGTCAGAATTGAAAAACACGCAAAGTATGTAAAAAATTTTAACATCTTCTGTTAACTAGCAAGTCTTTTTCTTATTTCCAAAGATATTTTTTTGAAAATTTCTTCTACTGATTTGGTTCCGTCAATTTCAACCAAATTCCACATCGATGAAAACATGTCATAGAGGCTTTTTTTGGCAACAAGATAGGGGATGCCCTGTTCAGGAACACGCCTTCTTTTCATTATATCAGTCGGCTCTGTTCTAAGATAGAAAGCAATATCTGCTGTCGGCATATACCTTTCGATTTTTGAAGGGCAATTTTTGTGAAGGAGGTAGCAAATATTAACGATATTGTCATAAAAAAATCTATCGGAAAGCAGAAAGTCATATCCTTGTTTTTCAAGTTTTTTCAGCAAGAATTTGAATCTTATTATATCGATAAGAAACGCAATCTTACGAAGTCTCACCTGGTTTTTTGTTGCGGAAGTTACACTCTTGAGTTTTTCTTTTTTATATTTTTTGCTCGCGAAAAATCGCCTTATTCTCTGAGCGATAGAGAATTCAATCGCGTGAAAATAGAAAATTTTATTTCCCCTTGACTGGAGATAATCCTGCAGAAGCTCGAGCTGCGTTGTTTTTCCCGAACCGTCCAGACCGGAGATTGATATTATTTTTATTTTGTTTTTCATGTTTTGCTTCTATTAATTACTGGTCAAACACTTTTTAAAGTGAGAAAAAATTATTTGCATATTTGCGCTAAATTTGTAATTCGCAGAGAAATCAGTACATTAAAACCGCAACCGGTTCCATTTTTGCCACAATATCTACCATTTTGTTTTCAACCATTCCGCCGATAACTTCTTCGACATCTTTGTAATATGAGCTGTCTTGCAAGACAACGCCTTTCGATTTCGCGTTGTACAGTTTGACCTTATGCTTTTCCATTTTCGCAAAAAGCTCACTTTTGTTTTTTGCGGCGTCATCTTTCAATTTTTTTCTTCTGCCTGTGCCATGCGGCGCAGAAAAGAAAGTAGATTCGTTTTCGTCGGTTCCGACGGCTATATATGCAGGGGTCGACATTGAAGAAGGAATAAAGACCGGTTCGCCTGTCTCGGAGAACAAAGCATGATCTTTCATGCGCTTTGGCCCGTTGGCGCGCACGCTTCCGTTGCGGTGTACCCATACATCCTTGCCATAATGATTTTCTTTTTCGATCGAAATATGGGTGGTATCGTAGAGAAGATCAAGTTCAATCTGTTTTCCGAAGACTTTCTCAAGCGCCATGTCGAGATTGTGGGTGATGACTGATCTGTTCGCAAAACCGAAATTTGCGGCAGCTTTATGAGAAGTCATGAACATTTTTCCTTCAAGACTCATGTCGTCGTAGCCGAGAAATTCTGGAAGATTTTTATGTCCTGCGACTTTTTTCGCCACGTTTGAGTATACTTTTCTAAGCTGGCTCTTGAAAAAAAGAGTGCCGAGTTTCAGGATTATCCTTTGGCTCAGGTGTTCTTTTTTCTTGGGAGTGAACATGTATGAAGCGTATTGTCCCAGAAGACCGCTGCCGGTATGCATGAGAAACACATACTGTCCGGGGAACAGCCCGAATTTTTCAGCTTTTTCTTTGTCAATCGTTTGCGATATTTTCATGAGATCGAGAAAATGGTTTCCTGCTGCTCCCAGAATTCCAAGCCGATATTTTCCGATATACAGGAAAAGTTTTGGGATTGCATTGAAAATGTCGGAGTTTGAAACAGCTTCATTGCGGAAAAAATTGCCTTTCGAAAATGTGTTTTGAAGCTCATTCTTGGTTCTTGTTTTGAAGTGCTCGAGAACGGGAGCGAGCCCTTTTCTGCAGATTTCCACCACAAGATTGAACGGAATAACGGTTCCCATGCGTTTTTTTGTCGGAACCACGCTGACCAGTTCCTTGAATAATTTGTCGATCATTTCAGGAGTCATCTCTGCGTCTGTGAGGTTTGTCTTGATGAGGCGCATGCCGCAATTCGGCGCGGTGTCGTTTATCTGGGGCAGAAGGGAGTTGGCGGTCGCAACAACGCTTCCTGTCGGGACTTTGCGCCCCTTCTTTGAATGCACATCGCTCATGGTTGCGATATGACGGAACAGGCGCTGGTCTTTTCCAAGATTTTCGATTTGTGCGAGCGTTTCATCATTCGGAAGAAGATCGTCACTCGCGTGCAAAATAGCGGGAACGAGCATTTCTGAAGTTTTCAAATCCTGCTTGTTGGCGGATATTTTGTTGAGATTGTAGGACATATAAGTTCTCTGAAGATTCGAAATTTAAGTATTGAAATTATAAATGAATTTTAATTTTCAAATTTTCAAGCTCCAAACCGTTCAATCATTTGCATTCTGAATTTTGGTATTGTTTTGCATTTTGAATTTCGCGCTTCACGTTCATATTTGGTTATAAACCGTCTCATATTGTTTTGCCACGTTCTTTATGTCAAATTTTTCCTCGACATATTTTCTGGCATTTCTGCCCAGAAGACTTCTTTTTTCAAGATTGTCGCGCAAATCCAAAATCGCGGCTTCAAGCTGCTTGAGGTTTCCTTTTTCAATTTTAACAGAGTTTCCTCCTTTTGCGAATTCTTCCAAAACGGGAATTTTCGAAATTATAACGGGTTTTTCGCATGCCATTGCTTCCACGACCGCAAGCGGAACATCAAACTTGCCTGCCATATCATTAACAGGGAAGATGACGATGTCGGAGAGATTGTATATTTTCGGCATATCAGAAAATGTGTCGGTAAAAACAATTTTATCCAGAAGTCCGGCTTTTTGCAGCTTTAAAACCACGTCGTCTTTTTTCTGTGCATCCCGGGCATTCTTTATGCGACACGCGAAAACAAATTTGAGATTCGGAATTTGGGATACAAGATTCGGAATGAATTCCATAAGCATGTCTGTTGCTCCAAGACGCGTGTATTCGCCGGGATATGTTACGACAAAATCGGATTCGTTTATGCCGAACATGGCCATTGTCGCCAGATGTTTCGGGGTATATTTGAAATTTTCAATATCTATTCCCGGATATATTCTTGTCACATTTTGAAATCCGAGCGACAGCAGTTTACTTTTCGCATAGTCTGAGTAGGTGATGATGGCATCGGTGAAAAAAATTTTTTTGAAATCTTCGTCCGAATACAGGTCTTCCCGGAGAGTTGCTACCGTCTGCACTGTCTTTGCTTTTTTGCTTTTTAAAAATGTTTTGAAGCAAAACGCGTTTATTTTATTCGGTGTCAGCATGAAATGGATTATGTCAAACTCATTCTTTAGCCCCAAAAGCTTCAATAGTTTTGCTTTCTGAAAAACGTCCATCTGCATCTTGCCGGAAGTATAGATGGGGTGCTGCTTGACGTGTTTGGGAAGGTTCTCTAATGTTCCGCAAGTAAGCAGAGAGAAATTAAAAGAATCAAGCGTTTTTGCCAGATGGTATGCGAAATTTTTCGATGCCTCATCCCAAGGCGGGGCAATGGGGCGGGTAACGAGCAATATTTTCTTCATAATTTCTAATTTCAATTAAGAATTTCTTATTTAAAACATGATACTTTGGAATTAATTCAAAATTCAAAATTCTGCTCAATTTATTTTATCATTTTTGGCTTATTTTCGCCATAAACATGAGTGTGCGGTATTAGCTATTGCAAAATTTTCAAAAATATGCTATACTAAAATATTGAGTAGTTGGCTGCGCCATTACCCTTCCTACGAATTGAGAATTCCAGAAACTGATTTGCTGAGGGCTGAGGGCGAAGCCTACGCTCGGGGAGCGGCGGGAGAAGTCGCATGTTTGGCTGGTAATGCACGTTTTGTACTGGTGCTTGCGGTGTACAGGCAAAAATAACAAATGCCGATGTCACCTCGCACATGCCCTAATTCAGGGGACAAACGGACAATGTGGCAGGTCTCAAAAAAGGGATTACTGCTGCAGAGCTTACCTCTCCAAATCCATAGTGGTGCCTCTGGCCGCTCCCATCTTCTCTTAAATAAAGAGAAGAATAATCCCATCGCAAAGGAAAACTTTCCTAGTAAGGCGATGGGTTTTTGTTTTATCAAAAAACGTTTGCTCGTCCGCGGTTACAGGTTCTTATAAATTTCCTTTTTACTTTCTTCGCCGGTCACTGTTATGGTGATTTTTTTGCCTTCGGTGTTTTCCGAAGAAACCGGTATTTTTTTTGTCTCTCCTTTTTCGGATGCGATATCTCCTTCGGTCAGCTTTTTCTTGTTGGACAATATTTCCCAGTGAAAAGTACGAATTTCGGAGTGATTCTCAATTACAAAATCAAGGGAATCGCTTTTGGGATCGACAAAATAAAGCATCCAGACATCGTGATTATTGATGTCCATTTTTTTCTTTTCGACAGCAGCCAAAAATACGAAACTTGCAAAGAGCATAACGGCCGTTGAGATAATTATAATTTTGCTGTTCATATGGTTGCCGATTCGAAACTACGAATTTTTTGTTTTTATATATTCGTCCGCTGGCTGGCGGATGTTTCGTAATTTCATATCGGTTTAATAACTTTTATAGAATATGCCCACTTCGTCGGATGAATAAACCTGCCAGAAATTTTTTATTCTGTTGAATTGGGCCGCGTCGTTATTGGGATTTATCATAATGAAATTGGTTTTGGTGCCTGCATAGCACTTTTCAGCATCGTTGCTTTTGGGCAGCGAAATCATAAGATTCGTGCATTGCTCGCGCGGCTTGAGTTCATCTTCATATCGCTTGAAATAGCCGCGAGACAGCGGGTAGTTGTATCCGCGCATGAAAAAAAGTTTTATCCATGAATCCCCGGAAAGATAGTTGTGATCCTTGAGAATCATGTCGTTTTCAGAGGAATGTTCCGACAAGTAGCGTGATGCGGCATAAGTCTCGCTGGATTTTTTTATGGTTTTCATAGGATCGGAGCTTAGGGCAAGAGAATTGTCACGCAGACCGTCAATCGAAAGGAAAACCAAAAAAATGAAGAATGTGGAAAGAAGAAATGAATTTTTGAGATAACTTCTGCGTTTGTCCGAATCTTTTATGGCATGAAAAACGGAAACCAGCATGAATGCAGAAATGACGGATGTTGGGAAAACTACATAACTCGCTATGCGATTGGTGGGAATATCCACGAAAAGCCATTGCGGTTTGAGCGACATCATCATGATTGCGGCCAGCCATCCCACCGCGAATGCCTGATTATATTTTCCAAGGTGGCGCGTAAAAAGAAGAAAAACGAGCCCGAAGAAAGCGAAGACAAATCTTGCTTCGCCGGCTGTCATTTTCAATTGTTCCATGGTAAGACCCGTTCTTGTTGATTTAATAGGAGTTCCCACTGCGACGTCCACCGCTTCTTTGTTCATATACGTGGGCGTATACAGGAAGAAAACCGAAATGAGCGCGAAAATGACGATTGCTATGATTTCCCGCGAAAAAAACATTCTCAAGACCTCTTTAATGTCCTGTCGTAAGGTTTTGAGGTTGAGTGCGATAAAAGCGATCGCGGTAAAAAGCGAAATAAACAGAAAAATGAACGTGCTCAGATGATGAGTATAGGCCATGATAAGGACACTGAATATTGCCAAGGCGAGAATTCTAGGCTTCTTTTCCGAAAAAGCCTTGATGAAAAGAAAGACTGAAAGCGGGATTAGAAAATTTCCGATTATGTTGCCGACCACTCCTCCGCTTACATATTTTGCTTGCGGAGATGCCAGGGCATACAGCGGTCCGATAAAAAAGAGCGCGGTTATGGCTATAATATCCCTGTTTTCGGATTTTTTGAAAGCTTCCCGCGCAAGAAGAAAAATTGCAATTACAGACATTATATGAATAAGGAAAAGTATCAGCGAAGGGAAAGAAGAAATAAAATTTGCTCCAGAAAGAACGGCGATAGCGGCAAAAAGCAAATGCTCGCCGATTATGAAGTCCGCCATGGGTTCCGGTTGGCTGATTGTGAAGTCTTCCTGGATGTTTGTTTTTTCGTATATTGGAAGTTCGCCGGTAATCGCTATTTGTTTTGACCAGTACATGTGATGGCCAAGGTCGGTAGAAGTGGGAGCGATCGAATTTTCAAGGTAAAGCGTTTTTATGAAAATCGTGAGGAAGATGAGCAGCAGTATGGCCACCGTGGAACGCTTGGAAAAGCCGTCGTCTTTCGCTTTTTCGCTCCCGGGATTTTTTTTGCGTCTTATGAAGATGATTATGGCGCATGCGGCTGAAAGGATTAATATGGATGAGAGCAAGCTGATTTTGGTTATGACGATTCCCGTTTTGCCTAGGATAATCATGACAAAATCGGTTATGCCGACGCTTGCAGCGAATGATACGGTGAAAAATTCGAGCAATGAAAAATATCTGCCGAACCTCAGGGCTTTCAGCAGCAAAAAACCGGGAATGAAAAACACCAGCAACATCGCTGCGAAAAAGAACAGTTGCGATGACATGAATTGAAACATAGTAAACGGTTTAAGATATTATTTTTGGCGGATGCTATGTGCGGCGTACAATCTCCTCCGGGGAAATCGGCGTCGGAACTGAAGGTCCGATCGTGCGTCTTCTGATTTCTTCGAGATATTTCTGCGCTATGTTTTTCCAGCTGTAATTTTCAACTACGAATTTTCTTGTTTCTTCGCCGAAAATTTTGCGCGGGTTTCCTTTGTTGAAAAGTTGATTGATTTTCTCGACGAACGCGCTGGCATTTCCCGATTCAACAAGGAATCCGTTCCGCCCATCTTTTATTGCGTCTCTAAGTCCTTCAATGTTGGCTGCAAGGACGGGAAGCCGGCACGCTCCAGCTTCGATTACGGAGATTCCAAAACCCTCCATGTCTCCCGGAACTTTTACGTTGGGCTGCAGGAAGAGGTCGGCAGTGTTGAAAAGAATGTTTCTGTCCCTGTCGGAAACGCGTCCCAGCATCACTATTTTGTCGGCACATCCGCTTTTTTCTATCGCATTCTCGATATTTTTTCTGTCGGGTCCGTCTCCCGCGACCACGTAGACGAATTCTTCACCGAGTTTCGGCATTACGTTTCTTATGAACCACGCGACACCTTTCCGTTTGGCTAGTCTTCCGGAAGTGAGCAAAACTTTCTTTCCCTCTACGCTTTTTTTGATTATGTTCTCAAGGTCTTTTTGCGATGCATTCAAAAGATTTTTTTCGGCATCGACGCCGTTGGGGATGAAGATGAATTTCTCTTCGGGTATGCCAAGTTTGATTCCGACACGGATTGTTTCATTTCCAACCGCGATAAAGCTGTCTACTTTTTTAATAAAAATATTTATCCAAATTTTCTGGTACAGCCAAATAAGAATTTTTTCGTAACAGACTCCCAATGACGCGCTGTTGTAGTTTATATCAAGTCCGTGAACGACGCAGATGACGGGTTTTTTCGAGAAAATCTTTATTGCCCACGCCAGAAAGGAGAGCAGGCCGTCTCCGAGAAGAACCACGTCATATTTGTAAAGCGAAAACAACACGTAGAAAAGCGCGTAAGGCGCAAAAAAGGGAAGAAATTTCCTTCCTTTTTTGTTTGCTATTGTCTTGACTTTGGCATATCTGGCAAGCCAAACGGAAAGCTCGTAGTTCTGGTTTTCGATGCCTCCAACAACAGGCGGATATGCCCTTGAAACAAAAAGAATGTTCGGATTTTCCATAAGTTTATTTTAACTCAGAGCGGGATTTATTTCAAGAAAAAGGCGTGGTTGACAATCAAGGTTCTATGAGATATTTTTTAAAAATCAATGTCTTTAAAATCAAACATGGTTCTTTAAAAAATCATACGGGAGGATTCTTCGATGAGAAAAAACAAATTAAGCAGGCGAAAGGGGGAATTGAGAGGCATCAGAGAACAAAAAGAAGCGATAATAAGTCTTTTGAACAACAGGAAAAACTTTTGGCCGGAGGGAGGCGTGAATCTGCTGCTCGAATCAGCTCCGCTTGCGATCCAGAAAGCTGTACAGCAAAGCCGTAAAGTCAGAAGAAAAATCAGGAAAAAGGTGGTTTCCATTATTACAAAGGGCGGAGATTCTGAAAAGCTTTATAAAAAGCTTGTTTCAACTCTCGGCCAGTGATTGACAGAAGGAGGTAGGCGGCAATGATAAGCGAAGAAATCAAAAGAAATTTTAGTGTTCACAGAAAACTGCCGCTTCATGTGTTTGATGAACTGATCAAGAAATGCCATGATCCTGACTATGAGCTCAGTGAAAAGGATGAATATGCCCTCAAAGTGCTCGGGTATATTGATGAAAGGAGCGGAAAAATTCCGGAAAACGTGGCGGCACATGTGAAGAGTCATCATTCTGTAAAAAGATAATAATGCCGAAAAGTGGAGGCTGTTTTTTATGAAAAATCCCATAATAAATTTTATAAGAAGCGGCGGAAATTTGGTAACGGAAGAAGGGGTTTTGCTTATCATTGAATCATGTCAGGAAACCGTGAATGAAGCTGCGAAGGATTGTTTTGTGCGTAAAGCTTTTGAAAAAGCTGTCAAAACTCCCGGCAGATCACGTTTTCATGATATGATCGAAGCTGCTCTTTGCAATGTGCGTGAAGGAGACAAAAAATGATCAAATAAAACGCAAAAAGAGCGCTGGCTTTTTACGAAACATGTAAGCTCGCAAGAAAACTAATGTTTTTGCGAGCTTTTTCTTTTTGCAATTTTGAAAAGCAAAAATAAAAAACACTACCTTATGTGATAGTGTTTTTAGCTGTTTGGATTTTGGCAATATCTTTTAAATGCTGTGTGTGTCGTACATTGAAATATGTCGAGAAAACAAAATTATTTTTTATATTTTTCAGTCTTTACGGTATACATGAAATCTTCGGTGAGTTTGCGGCTGGACTTTATCATATCGGCTATAAAGGCAAAGATTAGCGTTTGGATTCCGATCAACATGAGTACTGCCGCAAGCAGAAGGACATTGCGGAAGGGCGTGACCTTGAAATCTTGAAAATAGAAGAAAAGAAAATAGGCGAACAGCACAAAAGATATGAAAATCAAGATGGCAGCTGGAATGCCGAAAAATCTCATTGGGCGCACATCACGAACGGCTTTCAGAATTATTCTTACGCTGTTGTTGATATATGAAAAAATGCTGCGAACGACACGTGATTTTCTTTCTAGAAAATACGTTACTTCGACTGGAACCCATTTTATTTTCATGTTTTTACCCAAAAGGTCAATAATGACTTCTTGCGTGTATGTAAACGCTCCCGGAAGATTGAGGCGCAGAAGCGATTCGCGGCTGTAAGCCCTGAAGCCGCAAGTAAGATCTTTGATCGGATAGTTCATGAATTTTCCTATTATCCATGCCGCAAACCTGTTGAGGTGATGCTTTACTGCCGGCATGTCTTTTGCCTTATGTTTTCCAAAGCGGTCTGCGCTTACCATGTCAGCTTCGCCGTCTATGATTGGTTTTATCAGTTTTGAGATATCTTCCGGATTGAATTGTCCGTCAGCGTCTATGTTTACCATTATGTCAGCTCCGTTTTCCAGCGCTTTTTCTACCGCGGTTCTGAAAGTGATTCCGATGCCTCTGTTTGTTGTATGGGAAAAAACAAAATCGGCGCCGGCTTCGCGCGCAAGTTGCGCAGTTTTGTCTTTTGATCCGTCATCAATTACTTGCACGAAAACTTCGTCGATTTGGGAGAATGTGCGGGGAATGCGTTTGATGGTTCCTGCTATTTTTTCCTCTTCATTGAATGCTGGAAGATTTATGACCAGTTTCATATAAATAATATCGATACAAAACTACGAATGTGCGCGAATTCACGAATGTTTTGTTTGGCTATGCATTCGTTGATTCGGATGCTATCCGTTGGTTCGAATCGCTTTACTGTTTTTTGATTATGAGTTTTGGATCCACGCAATCAAAATCACATTTTGCATTTTTTGTGCCCTGCTCAATAAGTTCTTTCGTGCATTGGTTAAGTCTTTCCTGGCATGCTTCTTTGCTTTCATTGAAATAGTTCGTGTTAAGTTCATAGCCGAAATATGGCAGGGCGAAATAGGCGACCACCGCAATTCCTGCAACCCATACAACTAATTTAATGAGATGAAACATATTCTTTAATTGCTAATTTCTAATTGTTTTAATTACTAATCAAACCAATTACCCAAAAATTAATGAGAAAACCAATTATTGAACATTTGGATATCAGGTGTTGATTGAAATTGGATATTAGGAATTAGAAATTTTTTATCAATGTCCTATCCCTTTATATATTATACCATGCTTTTGAATTTTCTCCTTATCAAGCACGTTCATGCCGTCGATGATTACTTTGATTCCGTGTTTTTTAAAAAGTGCCGGGTCTATTTCAAGAAATTCCCTATGATTGGTGGCAAGAATGAGAGCTGTTGATTTTCTCAGCAAATCTTCCAAGGATTTCACAGTAGAATGTTTTCTCACATGCGGATCAAAAACAAGGACATTCGCCTTATGCTTTTTGAGGAATTTGATAATCTTGAGCGCGGGAGATTCACGAAGATCCGCGATATTTGCCTTATATGAAATTCCAAGCAAGCCGACAGTTGTTCCATTAAGAGCGATTTTAAGGTCGTTCAGAGCGTCTTGCAAGAGTTCAACCGTATATTCAGGCATGGAATTGTTTACCTTGCGGGCGGTTTTCAGAAATTCATGGTCAAATCCGGAAGCTTTCGCGCGTTCGATCAAATAATACGGATCGACCGGTATGCAATGTCCTCCGATTCCGCGGCTCGGCCAATGAGCCATGAAAGCGAAGGGTTTTGTTGAAGCGCCTTTGATCACATCTACAACATCAATGCCGAGCACATCGAAAGATTTGGCCAATTCGTTTACGAAAGCAATGTTTATGTCGCGAAAAGAATTTTCAACGATTTTGGTTGCTTCGGCTTCGCGAATGGATTTCATGGGCATGATCGGGGCATTGATGACGCTCTCATAGAACTCAACCGCTCTTCTTAGTCCTTTTTTGGAAAATGATCCAACGACGCGGGGGATATTAGTAACGTTCCATTTGGGATCTCCGGGGTTGATGCGTTCCGGGCAATGGGCAAGGTCATAGTCCTTTCCGACGGTATATCCGGCCTCGGCAAAAATAGGTTCGATGATTTCTTCGCACACTCCCGGATTGATCGTTGATTCTATCACTACAAGCTGTCCGGGATTGAAATTCCTGACGATTGCCAAAGTGGCATTTTTTACCGGTCCCAGGTCGGGATAAAAATTATCATCGACGGGAGTCGGCACACACATAATTATGACATCTGACTTTCTGATGACTTTGGGATCGTGTGTTGCTTTTATTTTCACATTCGGAAGGTTTGTTTCCAGAAATTCTTCCTTGATCGGGCTTTTGCCGTTGTTGATAAGAATGTTTTTCTCTTTGTCATTTTCAAGTCCGAAAACTCTATAACCATTGAGCGCGCACTGAACCGCAAGGGGCAATCCAACATAACCGAGGCCTATGACGCAGACCGTCTGATTCCTATTTTTCATTTGTTTGATGTTATGATTCTTAAAGATTTATGGCCGTGCCACTGTCTATAGTATATTAAATCATGCGGCCGGATTTAACAAGCGCGCGGATGATGCCCCGTGCAGGAATTTCCTGTTTTGGCGAATTTAGGATATAATCAGATAAGATAATACTATAAAAAACAATGATTAGAATCGGAATAAACGCATCGTTTTTGCGCAAACAGGACACGGGAGTAGGGCAGGTTACCGTGAATTTTTTGAGGAAGCTCGCTGAAAATGAAAGTCGTAGCTCCAAAAAACTGAAAGACAGGATGGAATTTATTCTCTACATGGAAAAGAACGAATATCTTGAATTTCTGGAAGATCCTAATATCCGTCCGGGCGTGTTCCAAAGGAAAGTTTTTCTGCCTCCATACAAGAGGGATGATCTCATCAGAAAAATCTGGTGGGAGAAATTTTTACTTCCCAAGAAAGCAAAGGAAGACGAATGCGATGTTTTTTTAAGTCTCTATCAATGTCCCACAATTCTTCCGAAATCGATTCCGCACATCATGGTGGTGCATGACATTATTCCGAAACTTTTTCCCAGCTATCTGAATAATTGGAGAAAAAAACTGTATCAGAGACTCACGGAAAAAGCGATAAGGAATAATGACAAAATTATCGCCGTTTCGCATAGAACAGAAAAAGATTTGATTCAACATCTCGGCATAGATCCGAAAAAGATCGGAGTTTGCCATGTTTCGATAGACGAGATATATCGCAAAGAAGTTTTCAGTGAACGGAGCGAAAAAGTGCTCAGGAAATATCAGATAGATCCAGGCTATATTTACAGCGGTGGGGGATTGGAAATGAGAAAAAATACTGAAAGTGTTCTGAGGGCGTATAAGATTCTTTCCGACGAGGCGGGACGTTTCGGAAAACTTCCGAAGCTTGTGATTTCGGGCAGATTAATGCCGAAACTTGCACCTCTCATAACCGACATTGAACAGCTTGTCGAAGGCTTGGAGCTTCGGGACAGAGTCATACTTTTGGATTACGTTCCGCAGGAGGATTTGCCGGCACTATACAAGAGCGCCTTAATGTTTGTTTATCCATCGCTTTATGAAGGATTTGGACTTCCGGTTCTTGAGGCGATGAGTCAGGGAACGCCGGTGATAACATCGAAGACTTCGTCGCTTCCCGAAGTCGGCTGTGACGCCGTGCTTTATTGCGATCCGAACAAAATCGAGGATCTTGCGATGGTCATGAAGAACCTTATGAAAAACGAACATTTGAGATCGGCGCTTTCGGCCAAGGCCAAGGAACGCGCAAATCATTTTTCCTGGAATGTTTTTACGGAGAAAGTTATGAATGTGACAAAGGCACTCAGGAAAAAACCTGATATATCACTGAAAAAAGTAGACGAGCTTGATTATTAGTCACAGGCGAAATTGACCGTTAGTTAGAAGTTGCAGTTTTATGATTTTCTTTTGGCCAAGGATCTATAACTTATACTACTTGCCCAAAATGTTACCGATGACCTGTGTGAAAAAGATGAAAGAAATTATCAAAAAAATTAATACTTGTTTCAGCATCTATCAAGACAAGTATTCAAACATTCGAACATATCTGATATGCGCGTCTTTTATTTTATCTGTTTTTGCCATCTGGTTTTTCAATGTGGGGCTTCTGCCGTTCAAAAGTCCATATGATTTTGTCTTGTTTGTGCTGTTGGCGTTAATTTTTGCGATCTATCGTCCCGGCTGGGCATTTCTGCTTTTCGTCGGCGCTATTGCGCTTGAAAACATAAACCTTGCTGCAGAAAACTTGCCGCTGGCGCTGAGGCCCTATCAATTTCTAGCCGCTCTGGTAATCATCTCGGTTTTTTTTCAAATTGCCGCGAAGCGGCTTTCTTTCGCGTTGCCAAGATTTCATTGGTATGATGCGTTGCCAGCGGCTTTTGCAGCAGCCGGGTTCGTGGGCGCGCTGTTTTCGCCCGACAAAACCGCGAGTTTCAAGCAATCACTTGTTGCGCTTTCGTTTGCCGCCATATATTTCCTTGTCAGGATATATATCAGAAACATTGATGATGCCAGAAAAATACTGCCGTTTTTTCTGTCAGGCGCTCTGGCTGTTGTGATTTGGGCGATTTTGCAGAACGTGATATTTGAATGGGGAGGAAATCATTTCCAGGTGATGCCAGGAAGGCCCAATTCCACATTCCCCGAGCCCGATTGGTTGGGAATATATTTAGTTTTTGTTTTGGCTGTAATTTGCGCCTTGGCTTATAACACGTTTAATTATAAATCTCAAAATTTTTCAATTTTAAAACAAAGACTTCTGTATTCAACACTGCTTTTGCTGACATTTGTTGCTTTGATTCTGACGGTTTCGCGCAGTGCGTGGCTCGGAGCATTTTTTGTTTTGATGAGCTTTTTGGTAACGACGCTCTTTTCAAGTGATGCCGGGCATATCGATGGATCAGCACAAAGGTCGCAGGGGTTTCTTGCTGCGCTCAAAATGACAAACCTGAATTGGCGCAAGTTTTTTCACGCGTTGCAATTTTTAACGGTCGTATTTATTTGTAGCATTGCCATTGTCTACATTTTCGGGCTTACAAGATTTCAGATTTTTAATCGCGCAACAAGCACGGCAGGGCAGCAAAAAATAACGATCGCATGCTCTGCTGGTTTAAGTCCTTCCGTTCCGCATGAAATAAAAGATGTGGCGGAGCTGGGGCAGTACAATTGCCGCCACATAAATCTTGAAGACATTGAAGAAGAAAAAGCTAACGGATATGAAATTCGCGAAGTTTATCGTCCCGATCCAAACGTAAACATCAGGGCTGAAATTTATAAAAAATCTTTTGCTGAGATCAAGAACAATCCTATTTTGGGGATAGGGTGGGGAAGCATCGGAAGCGTTTTGGGAAAAGATGAGAGAGGTGCGAGTCTCAATGCCAGCAATATTTTCCTAGAAATGTGGCTCGGCGCCGGAATAATCGGACTTTTGTCTCTTGCTGTTTTGTTCGGATATATTTTTGTCAGAAGCGCAAAACAATTTTTGGACAAGAAAAATGAAAATAAGACTGCCGCGGCTTTTGTGATGCTTGGATGGGCGGCGATCGTGATTCCGAACCTTTTCAATTCCGGAATATTTTTGGGATTTGTCTGGGTTTATTTGGCAATAGCAGTAAGTTTGGTAGAAGATAATAATTAATTTTGCTTGTCATTTCGGGCTTGTTTTGCCTTGCTGAGGCCTTGGCGAAGTACAGGACCCGGAATCCAGATTCTGAATTCCTGCCTTGCTGACAGACCGGAAGTCAGAATGACGGTACAAATGTATGAAGAAAGTGCTAATCGTAGCGATTGTGATTGTGGCTGCAGGGTGGGGTCTGTATTTCTTTTCCAAATCAGACACGGGAAGCGTGACCTTGTCCTGGAACGCAAATTCGGAAGAAAACATCGGAGGCTATAAAATCTATTATGGCGAAGAACAAAGAACCGGAAAGTGTCCAAAGGGCGGCTATGCGAATGTTGTTGATGCAGGCAAGGAAACTAAATATGAAATCAAAAACCTTAAGCGTGATGTGACGTACTATTTTTCAACCACAAGCTATAATACCGAAGGAAAAGAAAGCTGCTTCTCCGAAGAAGTCAGCAAGAAAGTGGGCATCTTCAAGCTTCCTTCATGGATGACGTTTTGGAAAAAGTAAACGTCATATTGCGCCTATAGTTATCATTTTACCGACGGCCGCATTAAAATGAAAATTTTTTCAAATATGAAATAAAGAGGGTGCGATAGAGGTCGCTATAGAGTTCTTTGTACGTTGCCATTCGCGTTACTATTTGTGTAACTCGTAAAATGAAAACAAAATTGCAAAATAAATTTAGTCTGCTGCTGTTTGCTTTCGCAATCCTTTTCAGTGTCTTCTCCCTTTCAAACAACTCTTCTGCCGCAAACTATCCGCTGGAAATCATAAACGTTGAAGAAGTGGGGGAAAACAACCGCATAAGATTTGCTTATCCGGGAATCGAATACAAAGTAGTGGTTGCTGCCATCGGTGGAACCTATCCTTTTGTGTGGGAACTTGCGGCTGCTCCGTTTGGCATGACGATTGATCCTAAGACTGGCGTAATCACATGGGATAACCCCGCAATAGTTGGTTCTCCGCATGCCGTCACGGTCAAAGTTACGGATAAAGAGGGCGGTACGGACATTGAATCTTATGAAATCACCGTGACTGACAGCACGAACAGATTCATTTGGCTTGACGCTTCGACTACGGAAAACATTGGAAGTAGAAACGGTTCCATCAACCATCCGTATAAAAACTTGTCGGATTTTTGGCAAGCGGGAGGACATGGGCGTAAAATATGCTACATGAGGACCGGCACATATGATTTTAGCAACATTGAAGGAATAAACGCTCGAGGGCATGGATCATACAGGGTTAGTGTTTCGGAGATTAATCATCCGATTGCCTGGATAGGGTATCCCGGCGAGAGTGTGTATTTTTCCGGAACAAGAGGGTGGAACGGTGAAAACACCGGCAAGCATTGGTCCATGGGCGGTGCAGACCGATACTATCAGAACATATCTTTCAGGGAACTATACGGATATGCTTTCGAACTGACATTGCCGAACGATTATATGACAGTCTTCGATTGCGTGTTTGACGATCTTGTTCCATACGCCGGATATCAGAACGACGCTTTCATATCTTATGGAGCCGTGGGATCACACGATAAAAACTTGATTGCGCACAATGAATTCAAAAATGCAGCCGCTCCGTATGGAACGGGAATAAAGACATATACGACTGCGCAAATGTTGTTGGAAGGAAATGCTTTCTATAACTGCAATGATATGGGGATCAGTTGGAAAAGTTCGACCGCATATTCCGTGGCAAGGAATAATACGTTTGACAGCTGCAATCGCGCCATCGGTATCGGAGGATACGAGACATGCGACAATAACGAGATAAGTCACAATTTTTTCAGAAATTCGACAAGCAACGCGCTTTATATGAATGATTCCGGAACAACATCAAACACATACATTTATCGCAATACATTGGCAGACTACATGCACTTCAGATCGATAGAAATTGACGATGGTCCGTTCACTGTCTATAACAATGTCATAATCAATAACTTTAGCGATACTGGTTTTAGCCAAGATTTCTATCGTAATAAATCGAAATTCCAATATCTCACTGCGGGATCGGAAGAATTGATATACAATACCAATTTCACATTTACAAATAATCTGTTGGGTATCGCAAACGATGATGTTATCGATTCCGACGGTCTGCTCATCAACCGTACCTACGTTGGTACCTACGGTTGGGAAATCGCGGAGGATGAATATTGGGATGGAGAGGGAGATGAGATAGCACCGACTGCGCCAAGTGGACTTTCT
>DBRS01000015.1:24856-37478 GCA_002306085.1 Candidatus Moranbacteria bacterium UBA1362 | reverse complement strand
GTTCGAACTTCGTCCAAAAAACACCGCATCCAGTTTACTTAGAGCAAGCCTCCGCTGTGATATAGCTTGTCGAGATTTGCGAAAGCAAAATCAAGCGAGTCTTGAAATATGAATAAAACAATCATTGAAGTTGAAAATTTAAACAAGGACTTTCGAGTCAAGCAAAAATCCGCCGGATTTTTTGGTGGGCTTTCAATTAATCTAAAATGTCTTAGGTATTTTCTTTTATTGGGTAAAAACTTTTCCATAAAATCTTTTGCTTAAAGTGCAATAAAGGAGTATCTCTTTAAAATATTTTTTTGACAAATCAAAAAGGAGGCCGTTTCCGACACTCCTATTTTTGTTGCGCGGCGTTTGCCGCTAACTCTTTCCGAAAGCATGATTAAGTTTGAGCGCGCATTCAAGTTTTTTCTCGGGACATCCGAAAATGAAAACCGATGAAGAAAGATTTTCGCTGCGTATTTCAATGTCGCATACGCGTCCTTTTGTGGAATGAATCCTCTTGTTGGTTATCAAGATGTCTTTTCCATTAAACCTAACGGTATTACACATCTGCAAATCCTTTCTATATGTGTTCTTATCGTAAAGTAAAACCGGGGAAGCCGTTACTTTCCCGGTTTTGTATGAATCTTTTTATAAGAGCAGATTACGCTGTTGCCGCTACTATGGGACACACTTGCTCAAGGTGTCCTTTGTAGCATGGAAGATGATGTTCTCTCAGTTGCGAAATATCGCATTCGATGTGTACCATCTTGTCAGGCACTATTGAAAACTTGATTTTCAAAGTAACACAGCCTTTCTTTTTTGTTATGCTTGATTCGAAATCTGATCTGATGCCCCTTTTGAGCTGTATCTGCCTGATTACATCATGAAGCTCCGACATAAGTTGTACAGCCTCCTTGTTTTCACTACTGATCATAATCAAAGATCCTCCCTTTTTTAGATTGTTAATTGCTGGTGTTTTAAAAGAACCATTAATGTTTATATCACCGAATGAAATTTATGTCAATGTTAAAATCGAGTTTTTGGCTTTAAAAAAGAAAAAAATACGCCGTTTTTTATGAAAAATTTGATGTTTTGAGACCAAAAACAGCAGCAGTGAATGCTCTGATGGGTTATAATAATAATGAAGAATATTAATTAATAACATGATAGGATTTTTTGATTCAGGATTCGGGGGACTTATCGTATTAAAAGGTGTCCGAAAAAAGCTTCCAGATTACTCATATATTTATCTTGGAGATAACGACAGAGCGCCTTATGGTTCAAGGTGTAAAGAAGAGATATTTTGGTATACGGCAGAAGGAGTTGAGGAACTTTTCAGGCGCGGAGCAAAACTTGTAGTTTTAGCATGCAACACTTCATCGGCTGTGGCTCTCAGGCGGCTACAGCGAGAATGGCTTCCCGAAACTTATCCGGATAAAAAGGTGCTTGGAATTTTTTGCCCGACCGTGGAATATCTGGCGGATTTGAAAGTTAGAAACGTAGGCATATTTGCAACTGAAGCTACAGTATCGTCAGAAGCCTATATCAGGGAAATTGGAAAAGTAAGTCTCGAAACATTAGTGGTGCAACAGGCTTGTCCGCTTTTGGTGCCGCTGATTGAATCAGGTAAACTTGATAGACTTGAAATTACTGTAAAAAATTATGCAGATGGTCTTCTTTCCAAAAACAAGAAAATTGAAGCCGTGATTTTGGGTTGCACGCACTATGCCACTATTGAAAATATTTTTCGCAGACATATCCCAGAAAGTATCAAAATAATTTCACAAGAAGACGTAGTAGCTAAAAGTCTTGAGAATTATTTGGCAAGACATGAAGAAGTTGAAAGTATGTTGAAAAGGGGAGGCGATTGTGAATTTTTGACAACCGGAAATTCCGCGCATATTTAGGGCTTGGCTAAAATTTTCTACGGCGATAGTATTGATCTTAAACATGTGGCATTAAGAGCTAAAAGCGAAAACTATGTTTGAAGTTGAGAAAAAATATGTCGTGACGGAGAAACAGAAGAAGAGGCTCATCAAGGGAGCAGAATTTTTGGGCGAAAAAATCATCGTGGATGAATATTTTGATACCGAAGATTATAATCTTACGCTGAACGACATGTGGCTGCGGTGCCGCAACGGGACATTCGAAATCAAACTTCCGATGGACAAAAACGGCAAGGGATTTGCCAATCGGTATCAGGAAGTGGAAGGCGAAGACAAGATCAGGCAGATTTTTGCCATTAATCCTGAAAAGAGCTTCAGGGAAGACATCAGGTCTTTCGGCTATGAAACTTTCTTAAGATGCAGCACCGAAAGACGCGAATATAAAAAAGGCAAATTCAAAATTATTTTTGACGAAGCGGATTTTGGCGACTTCAAATTTTCCATAAGCGAAATAGAGCTTATGGTTGAAAATGCTGGAGAGATACAAAAAGCAAGCGAGGAGATATTTGAATTCAGCAGAAAGCAGGGGCTTGTTAATAAGAATAATCAAGGTAAAATTATCGAATATCTCAGAGCGAAAAAACCAAAGCACTTCAAGGCTTTGGTTGAAAGGGGAGTTGTTGTGGAATAGGTTCTGATTCCCAGCTTGCAACTATTATTACGGGAATGCAAATTTTATAAATTTTAAGAGGCCTTGCGGTCAAGGCCTCCGGAACATTTCAGAAAGAGCGTCTATGCGTTCATTCTTCTTTTTCTCGCTTCGGCGGAGCTTTTTGCTCCGCTGCGTTTGGCGAAAATCATTGAAACTTTTTTTTGATAGGTTCTGAATGCGGGATCTCTCCTTGTCATATAATTTCCGATGCATTGGTCTCTTATCACTCGGAAATCATATTTTTCTTCCGGTTTGTTTTCCTTATGATTTTTTATTTCTTTCTCTATCGTCAATAATATCGAAGCTAAAATCTTATCCTGTATATTATTTGCCATAATCTCCCTCCACGTATTTATTTGTGCAAGAACTACTACTATATTATATCTTAACTTTTAATTATACATCTTTTTAACATTTTTGTCAATGTATATGCCGACAAAGCTTTATTTAAAGGAAAAAACGATATTTGGATTTTCTGTAAGTAGAAGCTAACGGTTATTTTTGATTTCTTGCCTTGCTACGACAATTGCATAGATTTCTTTTGCTCCCGCGTCTTTTAGCGCTCGCGCGCATTCGAATATGGTCGAGCCTGTTGTGGCTATGTCGTCGACCAAGAGTATCACTTTGTTTTTGACTGCAGATTTGTCGCGGACGGCAAAAGCCTTTTTGATATTGCTTTTTCTTCGCAAAAAGTCTTTGATTCCCATTTGGGGAAGCGTGTAGCGAATCCTCTCCAATATGCAGTCCGAAAAAGGGATCTGCATGCCGGCGAGAAGTTTTTCGGAAAGATATTTTCCTAAAAGGGCGGATTGATTGAAACCGCGCCAGCGGAGGCGTCTCGGATGAAGCGGTATCGGGACTATTAGATCGGGAACGGGAAATTCGGTTTTTTGAAGAGCTTGCACAAGAAGAGTTCCAAGCGGAACGTGAAGATCTGACACAAATCTGTATTTGAAAAAGTGAACGAGTTTTGACACAGCCTGATCCTTATACGAAGCCGCAACAGCCATTCCTGAAAGCGGATTTTTTCTTTTGCATGAATGGCAAGTGAGCCCTCCTGGAGTGATCATTCTTTCGCAAACAGGACAAACATGATCATTTTTCAGACTAATTTTGGTCAAACAAGATTTACAAACCCATTTTTCTTCTTTTCCGCACAAAACGCATCTTATCGGAAAAAGCAAGTCAAGGATAAATATGTTTATCTTTTCCAAAAATTCCGAAGCTTTTTGTTTGAGAAAAGAATGCATTTATTGTTTACTTTACAAAAATATGTTAAGATAATTATATCTCAAAAATTTTCCGAATAACACAAATACAAAAAATGTTTGATTTTTTTAAAAGCAAAAAAAACCATTTTGTCGGAATCGATTTCGGCACTTCAGCGATAAAGATTATCGAGCTTTGTTATAAGGATCAAAAAGCCTATCTGGAAAACTACGGAATCATCGACATGGAATGGCTGGCTCGCGAAGGGCAGGGCGGGCACAGCGCTTCGTATGAGCAGAAGATAAACTCAGCTTTGATTGCTTTGATCAAAAAAATGAAGCTTAAATCCGGATCCGCCTATGTTTCCATTCCCGGGTTCAGCGGGCTCATAACGATCATAGAGCTTCCTCAGATGCGGGATGACGAGCTGAAGAGGGCTATTCAGTTTGAAGCGCACAAATATATACCAAGCTCGCTTGACGAGATTGCAATGAGTTGGGAAGTTATCCACCATACTGGCTCTAGCAAAATTTCCGGAGTCGGCGGAGCTGAAAAACTCAAAGTTCTTTTGGTTGCGGCTCCTAAAAGGGATATAGAACGATATGAGCGATATGTGCTGGGAACTAACCTTGGGGTTAGCGCCATCGAGCTTGAAACTTTCTCAATCGCCAGAGCGCTTGTCGGAGAAGATTCAGGAAACTTTTTCATAATTGACATCGGCTCCCGTGCGACAAACCTCATCCTTGTCGAAGGTGGAACCGTGATTGTTAACAGGAATATAGACGCAGGCGGCAATGAAATAACAGCGACCATTTGTGAAAGCATGAATATTTCCAGGCAAAGAGCGGAAATTTTTAAAAAAGGAGAAAAGGATATCCTGAACAGCAAAGAATCTCCGCTTGTTGTGCCGGTGCTTGAGTTTATTTCCAGTGAATCTAAAAGAATACTGGGAGCTTATATGGGAAAAAACAGCGGAGCCAGAATTGATGGAATTATTCTTTCGGGCGGAACATCCAAAATGAAGGGAATCGAGGAATATTTTTCAAATATGCTTGGAATCAGATCAACTGTGGGAGATCCCTGGAGAAGAATCAGCACGGACGGTGAAGCTTCGGAATTGGTCAAAGATTTGGGAACTTCCTTTTCTGTTGCTATCGGGTTAGCTCTCAGAGGAGTGGAAGATTACAAGCGTGACTAAATCAAGGCACATAACTTTATTAATAAACTCCGATCCGCCGGTTGCGAGCAATTGCGCTAAGCAATCAGCCATTCGCAAATTAGACAGGTTGGAGAAAATAAAATAAAAAAATGACAACAATAAATCTCTATCAAAACCAACCGGAGACAGGAGCGCAATTCAAGGTAAAAGGCGTTAATTCCGGGCTAATTTTTTCAATATTCCTGATAATGGCTTCGATCGCTCTTGTGGGAATTTTGAAGGCCTCGGTTTCCTATCTGGAAAAAAAGGACAATGCGGTCCAGGATGAGATTGGGCAAGCGCAAAAGGGACTTGCAGGGATCGGCAGCCTGGAAATGGTTCTTGATTTGCAGGATCGCATCAAAAAAATCAAAAATAATTTGCAGGTGGCAGGCGGGAAGGTTCAAAAAGTTGACGTGGCGGCCGTTCTTGGAAACCTGGAAAAAGATTTAAATACCAATATCACATTAAGTTCGTACGAATACACTGATGGAAAAGTAATCATAACTTTCAATTCCAGTAATTTCAATGATGTTGCGCATCAGATACAAAGCTTCAAAAAATCCGGCAATTTTTCGGGTGTAAGCATTTCTGACATCAAGCGGACAGAGGCAGGAATCGCATGTAAAGTGGAAATGGTAATCAAAAACACAAATAAACTTTAAATAAAATCCGGATTTAGCTTGTAAAGCTTTGTCCGGAACCAAAAAAATGCGTCTAAAATATCTTTTCTTTCCAATAGCTGTCATAATAGCCATCTGCATTTTTATCGCATATGCCTGGCCGGAAATTACAAAAATCAGGATGCAGAATGAAAAAATTCTCGAAAGCAATGGAAAACTTCAGGACGTTATAGCAAAGAATGATGCGATAAAAAAAATGAGTTCTATGATAAATGAAAATCAGAGCGATAAGCAGTTGATAGAGGATTATCTGCCCAACAAAAGGGTTGAGGAAAAAATAATAAGCAGCCTGAATTTTTTGGCTACTGATTCTGGAGTTGCATTGGTTTCCTTAAATCTTAAAAGCGTAGATGCTGCTCCATCGAAACAGGCTCGTACGACTGCGCAGACAATCTCTGACGCGAATAAGGTCAAGAACACTCTCGAAATCCCCGATGATTCAAATAATTCGCGTTCATCAACATCAACTTCCAATGACGAAAGTGTAAAATATACCAAAGTGATTTTGGCTGCAAGCGGGGAATATGACAAGATAAAGATATTCTTGGATCAAATACAGCGAATGCAGCTTTTCAATAATATCAAGTCAATAAGCATTACCAAACCTCAAACAACGGAAGGTTCGTCAACCAGTTTGATTGCAGATGTTACAGTTGATTTCGGGCATTTAGAAATGACGCAAAGCGACAGCAGAACAGCATTTAATTTCAGCAATGAATTTGACGATGAAACAATTTCAGCTCTTAAAGAATACATTTCCAATAAATCAACATCTGTCCTTAGCAACGAACAGGCGCAGGGCAAGGCGAATCCCTTCCTGCCTTAATTCATGAAACATGTCTGTCAATTCTCCCAGATCAGACATGTTGTTTAACCGCATTTGAATTTTTATGAAAGATGCAACAATAGAAAAAGAAAAAGAAAATTCAGTTTTGAAAAAAAATACTTTAGCAGCAAATCTGTCTTCCCGTCCTCCCAAAACAGCCTCGATCGATTTGGATGTTCTTGTCAAAAAAGCTGAAAAACTCGGCATACCTTATCTTCAGGAAATTCCCAAAATAAGCGAAGAGGTGCTGAATATAATATCTGAAGATATTTCGCGTCAGCACAAAATAATTGCCTTTGAGCAGAATGGAAAAGTTGCAAAGGTGGGAATTGTCGATCCAGGCAACACGGATGCGCTCAATGTGTTGCGTTTCATATCTGAAAAGAAAAAACTTGAATTCGATCTCTACCTAATAAGCGAACAGATGTATGAAGACATGGCTGAGCAGTATCTTGGAGGAGCAGAAAAAGCCATCGAAGAGGCGATGGAAATGTTCAAGGGAGGCGATATTGAATTGGAAGACACTTCTGCGACGGAAGAAAATGTCAATGAAAAAGAAAACGTCCAATCGGCTCCCGTAACCAAGCTGCTTAGTGTTATTATCAGGCATGCGGTAGACGGGAAAGCAAGTGATATTCATATTGAGCCCATAAACAAGGAATACAGGGTAAGGTTCAGAGTTGATGGAATTCTTCATTCCTCGCTCTCTGTTCCAAAAGGCGTGGGGCGCGCTATAGTATCGAGAATAAAGATTCTTTCGAATCTGAAGATAGACGAAAAGCGCAAGCCGCAAGACGGCCGCTTTAAGGTTGTGGAAGACGGGCATTCAATCGACTTTCGTGTTTCAACTCTTCCTGTGATAGACGGAGAAAAAATTGTGCTGAGACTTTTGGATTCGCAGCAAAAAATGATTGCGATTGATGAAATGGGGTTGGTCGGAAAGGGAAGTGAGATATTGCTTAGAAATATCAATGAGCCTTACGGGATAATTCTTATGACTGGTCCGACCGGCAGCGGAAAATCCACTACGCTCTATGCTTGTCTCGATATTTTAAATAAGGAAGAGCGCAACATAATAACACTTGAAGATCCCGTTGAATATTCCATTGGAGGAATAAATCAAAGCCAGATTAATTCTGACATTGGCTATACATTTGCGAGCGGACTTCGTTCCATATTGCGTCAGGATCCGAATGTTATTATGGTAGGCGAAATTCGTGACAGTGAAACTGCGGAACTTACGATACATGCCGCTCTTACCGGACATCTGGTGCTTTCAACTTTGCATACCAATAGCTCTATTGGTGCTATTCCGAGGCTTATTGACATGGGAATTGAATCGTTCCTGCTGGCTTCCTCGCTTAGAGTTGTCGCTGCGCAACGCTTGGTCAGAAGAATCTGCACCGAATGTCGGCATGAAGCCGAGGCACCTCAGCAAATAAAGAATTATATGGAAGAAATGATACAAAATTTGCCGAAAGAAGAAATGGAAAAATATGGAGTTGACATTTCAAAAGGCATCAGGCTTTTTGAAGGCAAAGGCTGCGAAGCATGCGGAAATACCGGCTATAAAGGAAGAATCGCCATTTTTGAAGCTCTCGAAATTGATAAAGAAGTCAAAGAATTAATATCAGAACACAACGGTTCGGAAGCACAAATACAGGAATACGCCAATAAACAAAATATGATTTCCATGAAACAAGATGGAATTTTGAAGGTGATTTTAGGATTAACGACACTAGAAGAAGTAGAAAGGGTGACGGAAGGAAGCCAGACTGTCGGAGGGGAGATTGAAGATGACAGAGGATGATCGGGACTTTTCGGATGGAAAATTTGGATGCGGACTTGAGTTGTAGTTAAATAAAACTTGAATTATTATTGAATCAATAAATATTATAATAAAAATTTGAACTGCAAACCATAATTCTAATCTAAAAATATGTCCGATGAAAAAAAAATAGTCTTGATTGTAGAAGACGATGCGTTTATAAGAGATATTTATAGTGTTAAATTTAGTCAGGAAGGATACCAAACCGAGATTGCTACGAATGGCATAGAAGCTCTGAGCAAGCTTGAAAAAATTTTTCCTGACATAATTATTCTTGATGTTGTAATGCCGCACATGGACGGCATGGAGACTCTTAGAAATATCAAGAAGAATGATCGTTTGAAAAATATCCCCATAATAATGCTTACTAATGTGTCTGAAAAAGAAAAAATTGATGAAAGTATGGAAGGCGGAGTTGAAGAGTATCTAATCAAGTCTCATTTTGCTCCGTCGGAAATTGTGGAAAAAGTCAATTCTTTGTTAAATAAGTAAAAGTTTGGTATAATTAATAAGGTTTTGAATATTTCTTCAATTTTTCATAAACATGGATCTAAATTTTTTGTTAACCAAGATTCGCTTTAATATATTGTACTGTCAGAAATTATTAATTTTATCAGGAAATACAAAAATAAAAAATGGCTATCGAACACGCTGAACAAAGAATGAAAAAATTATTGCGCTTGGTGGCGCAACAGAATGCTTCTGACTTGCATCTGGTGGTGGGACGCCATCCTACAATACGCCAAGATGGCAGATTGTATCCTCTGACCCAGGAGAGTATCCTGACCCCCGAAGATACGGAAGCGCTTAGTTATGTTTTGCTGAGTGAAGAGAACAAGAAAAAATTCATTGAAGACGGCCAGATTGATTTTTCATATAATTTTGAGAATAAGGCACGTTTCAGGGTGAACATTTTCTTTCAGCAGGGAAATGTCAGTGTGGCAATGCGTCTGGTTGTCGGTAAAATACGTACTCTTGAAGAATTGAACATTCCTCCCGTGCTGTATGAGTTTACTCATAAATCTCAGGGGCTGTTGCTGATCACAGGTCCTGTAGGTCATGGAAAGTCGACAACTCTTGCCGCTCTTATAGATTTTATTAATAAAAACAGCGACAAGCACATCATCACAATCGAAGACCCGATTGAGTATGTATATGAACAGGATAGGTGCATAATCAATCAGCGTGAAGTTGGAAGAGACACGAAATCTTTTGCGGATGGGTTGAGGAGTGTTTTTCGCGAAGATGCGAATGTTGTTCTTATAGGTGAACTTCGAGATTTGGATACCATTAGTACTGCCATGACTGCGGCGGAGACAGGACATCTTATCATGGCAACCCTTCATACCAACGATTCTTCACAGACGATCGATAGAATTATTGATGTCTTTCCTTCGCACCAGCAGAATCAGATAAGGTCGCAGCTGGCGAGCGTTCTTCTTGGAGTTATTTCACAAAGATTATTGCCACGCGTCGGAGGAGGAAGGGTTCCTGCTCTGGAAATCATGATAAACAATCATGCGGTGGAAAATCTTATAAGAGAAAATAAATCATATCAGATAGACTCGGTTATTGAAACAAGTCTCAGGGAGGGAATGATAACTCTTGATAAATCGCTCGCAGATCTCATTCAACGCGGACTTATTGCCGCTGATGGCGCCTTTGCCTATACGAAAAATAGGGAGTATCTTCAAATGCTTATAAATAAAAAATAATTCAAAATTTGTAAAACTAAAGGCCTTTAAAATCTGACAAGGAAAACCTCAAAGAATTTATAGGCTTGATAGATTTAAAATTCATATGCGTTTTTCATTTAAAGCAAAAAATTCAGCAGGGCAGATTCGCGAAGGAAGCATAGAAGCGACAAGCAGCGATGTTGCCGTTCAATTGCTGCAAGAAAAAAACCTTGTTCCCATATATGTTGAGAAGCAAAAAGATGTTCCGGGAATCATCAAAGATTCGCAGCGTTTGTGGGAAGGCGTGAATTTGCGCGAACTATCAGTATTTTTCAGGCAGTTGGCAACGCTTATCGAAGCCAAAGTTTCCATCATTACATCGCTTAAAGCCGTCGGCGATCAAACTTCCAATGCATATCTCAGAACCATCATAAGAGAAATGGTAAATGACATCGAGGACGGAATGCCATTCTCAGGAGCCATGGCTAAACATCCGGATGTTTTTAAGCTGCTATCGGTGAGTATGATCAAGGCAGGCGAAATCTCAGGAAATTTGCAGAGATCAGTGGCTTTTCTTGCCGACAATTCCGAAAAAAACTATGAACTTAATTCGAAAATAAAGAGCGCATTGGCATATCCGTCTTTTGTTTTTGCCTCTGCCATTGTCATAGGATTCATTGTATTCACAATGGTATTGCCGAAGCTTACGAACGTATTCAAGGATCTTAATGTTGAAATTCCCTGGTATACGACAGTGCTGATGAAACTCGGTAATTTCATGTCATCATATTGGTGGGCGATAGTCTTTGGCGCTATTGTTGTTGCGGGAATGTTTATCTACTATATAAAAACAGAGGATGGGAGAAGAGAATGGGATCTTATTAAGATGAAAATACCGTTAATAGGAAATCTTTTGCAGTGTGTTTATATTTCCAGATTTGCGGAAAATCTCTCAGTGCTTCTCAACGGAGGGATCCCGATTGTGCGCGCTCTTATAATCGTAAGCGAGGTGGTAAACAGTACGGCATATGAAAGCGTCATCTTGCGAGCGGCAGATGAAGTCAAAATTGGGGGCAATATGAGCAGTGTTTTTGCCCGAAGTACCCAATTTCCGCAAATAGTTTCACAAATGATAAAGATAGGTGAAGATACCGGAAAAGTCAGCGAGGTCCTCCAGAACGTTTCTAGTTTTTATTCGCAGGAAACAGACAGAATAACAAGAAATCTTTCTTCGCTGCTTGAGCCGATTCTTATAACACTTCTTGGTGTCGGCGTTGCCATTTTGGTGTTTGCGATTCTTGTTCCGATATATAATATCGCGGGAAGCATATAAAAATTTGAAAAGTTATCCGCATCATTTAATTTATAATATATATTGTGATATAATAAATCTATGCAAAAACATATTCCACAAAAAGGATTTACTCTTGTCGAACTTATGGTTGTGATTGCAATCATCGGCATCATGGCCGGTGTGGTTACTGTCAACATGAAAGGCTCGGTTGACAAGTCAAAGAGAGCGTCAGCGCTGACAACGGCATCAAGTGTCTTGCCTGAATTGGTCACATGCGCTGATGATGGTGGGGTTGCTCCTTCGTCTCCAAGTGAAGATTCGGACGATAATTCCAACAAGATTTGTTGCGACGATGAAAGTTGCGGATCTTTTGTGAGTGGCCATTCGGCGACTTGGCCTTCGATAAGTTCAAAAACCGGTTTCTCATATGGCAGCACTGATGGAGCGCTGGAAGACGGTGATTATGTTTTTTGCCTGACAAAAGATGGAGAAGATCCCATAAGATGCAGCATGGCCGAAAATGGCTGTGAAACAAGAACTTGTCCTTAATTCGATATTTGACAGGTTTGGATAAAAAATAAAAATTAAACATTTCTCACATTCGGAGATTTTAGAAGAAATTAGTTGTTTGCCGTTTTTCGGCTAAAACGCGTGACGGTCATTTGGTTTAAACCCACGGGTTTCAATCGGAAGTGTGGACGCTCAATTTCTTCAAAATCGAAGATTTTGGGGGATTTGGCGAAGGGAGGTGTGAAATTATGAAAAATATGAAAAAAGGTTTCACGTTGATAGAACTTTTGATCGTGATTGCGATCATTGGTATTTTGGCGGGTGTTATTTTGGTAAGTACAAACTCTGCAAGGACAAAAGCAAGGTTATCAGCAGCAACTCAAGTCATTAAAAGTGCCATGCCTTTGGCTATGAGTTGTGTCTTGGAAGGTGGCGCTGTAGTTCTGCCAGATCCAACTGGTGGCGGGAATATATGTAATCCGGCAGGTGGATATGGAACATGGGGAGTGCTGGGGACCGGTTCAACAACTGATTGTGCATATGGTGCAAGTGGTACCAATCCCACAGTTACTTGTGCCGGTGTAACCGTTACGTGTGATCTCGATACTGGTAGTTGTACTCAGTAGTAATAGATAATGAATTTTTTGATTTTTTTGCCTGCTTATTTTTGGCAGGCATATAAAGTTAAAAACTTTTAATTGAATGATCTATAAAAAAGGTTTCACTTTGATTGAACTTTTGATCGTGATCACGATCATCGGAATATTGGCGGGAGTGATTACAGTTGTATCAAACAATGTGAGAAACAAAGCTTT
>DBRS01000015.1:0-24796 GCA_002306085.1 Candidatus Moranbacteria bacterium UBA1362 | reverse complement strand
CCGCTCCAGAAGGATGCTCATGGTCGAATGGGTCAATAGCCGGACAAACATTTGCCATAACTTGTGGTACGACTGTAATAGAATGTGATGCTGAAACAGCCTCCTGTAAGACTAATGATTAACCGGCTTGATAGATAATTTTTTAATCATTAAGGGGTGTGCCTGTATGAAGGCCTCTTTTGTTTTTGGGATAATATGCTATAATTTTGACATATGACAATAATCTTTTTTTATTCTCTGTCCGATTGTCGGCAGATTCCTGAATGTCGTTGCTTGCGGGCTCAATCCTCTTGAACCGCTTCTCTGCCTTAAGTTGTATTTATATTGGCATACCGATTAAAATCATTCTCAATGCTCATGAAAAGTTGTTGACATCTTTTATGTGTGATTTATAATGGCGTCATGTCCAACAAGAAAGAGATTACAATTGAAGATCTTGCCGGAATGGTTCAAAGAGGGTTTGTCCAAATGGACAAACGCTTTGAGCAAGTTGACAAACGCTTTGAGCAAGTTGACAAACGCTTTGAGCAAGTTGACAAACGCTTTGAGCGCATGGAAAAGCGTCTCGATAAGATTGAGCGTGAACTGAAAGAAATTCGTATGGATTTGGATGATTTGAAATTGCGCGTGGGTGAATTCGCTTTGAAATTTGAATTAAAGGAAATTGAAAAACGTCTTCGCAGAATCGAGCTTCAATTTGAAATTGAAAAATAGGAAAAAACGCATATACCGCCAAAAAGGAGCTGGACGCAAAAACATGCTCTTTTTATTTTTGGGATAATATGCTATAATTTTGACATATGACAATAATCTTTTTTATTCTCGGTCTTATTGTTGGAAGTTTTTTGAATGTTGTTGTTTACAGGCTCAATCAGGTTGAGTCTATTTTGGGGCGGTCGCGTTGCCCTCACTGCAAGAAAAAAATACGCTGGTTTGACAACATTCCGCTCTTGAGTTTCTTTCTGCTTTCCGCAAGATGTCGCGATTGCGGGGATAAAATATCCTGGCAATATCCCTTGGTTGAGTTTTCAACGGGAGTTGTTTTTGCTCTTATCGGGAACTATTTTTTCTTACTCTACAACTCTTCAACGTGGGCTTTGACGGCATATTATCTCATTATCTTTTCACTGCTGATGGTTATTCTTGTATATGACATCAAATATATGGAAATTCCCATGCTGATTTTGTGGCTGGGAGTTGGAATAACTCTTGCTTTCTTCCTATATTTCGACTGGCGGGATTTCAATGACGCGATGTCTTTTTGGGATTTCAAAACAATTTCGGGCTTGTTTGGAGGACTTGTGGCTTTCCTGTTCTTTTTTGCCTTGGCATCGTATTCCAAAGAAACATGGATGGGATTCGGAGATGCTTATCTTGGTTTGCTGGCAGGGTTTATCGTGTGGTGGCCGAACATCGTAGCAACTCTCATGATTTCTTTTGCGATAGGGGCTGCGATAAGCGTGGGTTTGATCATGCTCAGAAAGAAAACCATGAAAAGTCAGATTCCATTCGCTCCATTCCTGATTGCCGGAACATTTCTGGTTGTTGTTCTGCCGCAGATTTTTCCTGTCCTTAAGAATATTTTTATCTATATTTAGATAGTATGCAGCATAAAAAAACAAAAAAAGGGTTTTCACTGACAGAGGCGCTTATAGTGATCGGAATTTTGGTCATGATGACTGCCGTTGTGCTTCTTAACCAGAATGACAATAAGGCAAGGTCGGAAGTTGAGGCAGCGGCAAGAATGATTGCGGCGCAGTTGAGAGCGCTCCAAAATGACGCACTAAGCGGAAAAATGCTGGGCGCAGGTTCGGAAAATATTGTTTGCAATGCCGGTATTAATTTTGTAAACAATGCGGATAATTATATTGTCTATTATGAAAAGAATTGCAACAATGTTACTGGTCCCGAACGGGAAAACGTTCAAACCGTGCAACTGAAAAAAGTTCGAATAAGCGTTCCAAGCAGCGGGGCTGTGTTTTTCAGCACTCCCGTTGGAAAAGTTGACGCATCAGGCATTGACAGCAACAGGATATCGCTGGTTTCAACAAGAGGCGATTCGACAGTTCAAGCTTCCGTATGCATCAGCGATTCAGGAAACATTCAGGAAGTGCTTGGAGAAACTTGTCCGCTTTAGTTTCATAATCGAATTTTTATGCCAGATAAATTCGGAAAAACAAAAAAGAACAGAAAATATGTATTAGTGCAAAAGGGCTTTTCTCTGATAGAAGTTCTTTTTACCATGCTTGTGCTTTCGATCGGCATAACTTCCGTTGCGGCTTTGATGACGGCGAACATTAAAAACTACGCCAATTCGCGCGATCAAATTATTGCTTCCATGCTTGCGCAGGAAGGGATAGAGCTTGCAAGAAATTTGAAAGATAATGGCGACCTCAATGATGATAATCCCAACGTGTGCCACTTTTCCAGAACGGATGAGTGCGAGAGCTTAATAGTTGACGCTATTTCTTCTCAGATTGAAAGAAGTCCAGATAAAAACGAACTGAGGCTTTATCGCAATGTAGATGCAGATGGAAATGGAAATGGTTTATTTGCTCATCTTTTTCCGTCTTCCGAAGCAGAAACCAGGTTTTTCAGAAAATTATCTTTTGATATTGATGGCTCAGTTGAAGATTCGGACAGGATTATGACGGTGACAAGTTTTGTTACCTGGAATAATAAAGGTTTTGTTGAAAATATCGCCGATGTTGAAAATAATCCTGACAGTTGCAACACGGCAAACGAGTGTGTTTCGGTTGTTTCCGTCATGCTTGATTTGGAATAATTTTGAAATTTTATGCTTGATAAACATCTAAAAATCAAAAAGAAAACGAAAAGAGGATTTACTTTGGTGGAAACTCTTATTGCCATTTTGATTTTTGCGATTTCTTTTACGATGCTTGCTGCAACGTTTTCCAGCTTTTTGAAAAACTATAACGAGGCAAAAAGAGCGCAGCGCAATATGGAAAACGCGCAATATGCAATGAATCTTATGGCAAAGACAATAAGAACAAGTTTCGTTGAATCTCCCGGAGATTTTAGTTTGGATTCGGCTGATCTCGACGTTTTTGATTATTCGCAGGGATTATGCGTAAAATATACGCTGGTGAACAACGCAATAATGACCGCTTCAAGGAGCGCAGGAGATCCGAGCGGCTGCAATTGGAGCACTATGAACGCTGATACCGCTTTGACTCTTGACAATATTCAAAGCGCTTATGTCTCCGCAACGCCATCCTCGGGAGAAACCTTGGGAAGAGTTACGGTTTTCATGTCTGTCGGAGATTCGGAAAAATCCTTTCCCATACAGATGTCAGTTTCCTTGAGGCAGTAGCGTTTAAGTCGAATATTACAGGCATGCTTTTGGAGCATGCCTCTTTTTGTTTTGTGGTGTATAATTGTAATGTGAAGCTTGTTAACTGTAATTCTATGAACAAAGCGCAGGCGAAAAGCAGAATAGAAAAACTTCGCAAAGAAGTCGATCATCACAGATATCTTTATCATGTCCTCGATAAGCCGGAAATTTCCGACACTGCGTATGATTCTCTTTTTGAGGAACTTTTGGCTTTAGAAAGGCAATTTCCGGAATTTTTTTCTCCCACAAGTCCAACGCAAAGAATCGGAGGGGAGCCGCTAAAGGCTTTTAAGAAAGTCCGCCATGCTCACAAGCAATGGTCTTTTGACGATGTCTTTGACTTTGAGGAACTCAAAGCATGGGAAGAGAGGGCAAAAAAAATGATTGAAAAATCGAATGTTTTCGGCGGCAGAAAACCTAAAGCCGGAAGCTTGTCGGATTATTGCTGCGAGCTTAAGATTGACGGACTTAAAATTATCTTATCTTATAAAAAGGGAAAGTTCGCACAGGGCGCGACGAGAGGCGATGGCGTTATTGGCGAAGATGTCACCCAGAATCTCAAAACAATTCAAAGTATTCCGCTTGAACTCAAGGATAACATTGATGCAACAGTTGTGGGGGAATGCTGGCTTAGCAAAAAAGAACTCGAAAGAATAAACAAAGGAAGGGAGCAAAAAGGCGAGCCGCTTTTTGCAAACACGCGCAACGCCGCTGCAGGATCTATCCGTCAGCTTGATCCTCGCATTGCCGCGTCAAGAAGACTGGATTCATTTATTTATGACATTGACAATATTGGAGGCTTAGCCTCCACGATGGAGGCTAAGCCTCCACAAACTCCACGAACTCAGACTGAAGAATTGGAACTTTTGAAAAAGCTGGGTTTTAAGGTAAACCCGCACTACAAGCATTGTAAAAGTATCGAGGAAGTGCAGAAATATTATGAGGAATGGACGAGTAAACGAGACAAGGAAGATTATGAAATTGATGGAATTGTCGTGAAAATAAATTCGAAGGAAATTCAGGAAATGCTTGGCTATACAGGGAAGGCTCCGCGGTGGGGAATTGCCTATAAATTTCCAGCCGTGCAGGTGACTACAATCGTTGAAGATATTAAGGTGCAGGTAGGGCGAACGGGCGCCCTTACTCCTGTGGCTCACTTGAAGCCCGTGAAAGTCGCCGGATCAACAGTCAGCAGGGCTACTCTCCATAATGAAGATGAGGTGAAAAGGTTGGACGTCAGAATCGGAGATACGGTCATCATCCGCAAAGCCGGAGATGTTATTCCGGAAATAGTTTCAGTGCTAAAAAATCTCAGAAACGGAAACGAGAAAATATTTCACATGCCGGACATTTGCCCAATTTGTGGAGGACCGGTCAAAAGGCAGCTAGCGGGCAACAAGGAAACTGCCGCCCACTACTGTCTTAACACAAAATGTTTTGCAGTCGAAAAGGAGCAAATTATTCATTTCGTCAGCCGTAAAGGTCTCGATATTGTTGGGTTCGGAGAAAAAATTGTTGAAAAGCTTATGGACGAAGGACTTATTTCAAACAATGCTGATATTTTTGAACTCAAAAAAGGAAATTTGGAGCCCCTCGAACGTTTTGCTGAAAAATCGGCCCAAAATCTGGTTGACGCTATTGAAAGAAGTAAAAAAGTGGCTTTTGAAAAATTTTTATATGCTTTGGGAATCAGGTTTGTGGGAGAAGAAACAGCAGTCCTTATAGCCAATAGTTTGAAAAAGATAAACGGCGGGAAAGTGCGAACATTAAAAGATGTCATAGATATTTTTCCGAAAATCTCAAAAGATGATTGGATGAGCATAAAAGGCATAGGGGAGAAATCGGCGGAAAGCCTGGTTCAGTGGTTTGATGATAGAAATAATATCAAGCTTCTTGAAAGGATGAGAGAGCTTGGCGTTGTTTTAGAATTTCCTGAAAAAGAAGAAGGCGCCAAGAGTCACAAGCTTTCAGGCAAAACGTTTGTTTTGACGGGCGAACTTTCCGGCTTTACAAGAGATGAAGCAAAAGATATGATAAGAAAAAGAGGAGGAAGCGTTTCCTCATCGGTCAGTAAAAATACCGATTATGTTGTTGTCGGAGAAAACCCAGGATTGAAATATGAAAAAGCTGTGAAATTGGGAGTGAAAATTATAGACGAAAATACATTCAGAGAATTATTAAAATAGTTTATTAATAACAAATGACGAATTTCCAATGGCAAATCAAATCCAAATGATTAAATGTCAAATTTGAACTTTGGATTTTGAGCTTGAGTTGTCATCAGTTATTTGAAATTTGGCATTAATGTTTACATATGCTAAGCAAAGATGAAATCCTAAATATTGCTACTCTTGCACGCATCGGCTTGAGTGAAAAAGAAATAGAAAAATATCGAACCGAACTTTCTGCCGTTTTGGACTATTTCAAAAAATTGAACGAGCTTGATGTTTCCGAAGTCGAACCAATCGGCCATATAACCGGAATGCAAAATGTTTATAGGAACGATAGAAATGAAGATTTCGGCGATTCGGGCAGGGAAGCGATTTTCAAAAATGCGCCTGAAACAAAAGACGGGTATATAAAAGTAAAATCAGTATTATAAGGTGACAAGAAGCAAGTGACATGGGATAAGAAGGTGTCAATGTCACATGTCGCGTGTCACATGCTAGTAAAAATGATAAGGGAGCTGCATGAAAAACTGATAAACAGAGAGATTACTGCAACAGAACTTGCGCAGAAATATTTTGACGTGATCGAAAAAAAAGACGGAAAGGTTAAGGCATATCTCACTCTTACGAAAGAACTGGCTATGGCGCAGGCTCAGGCGGTGGATGAAAAAATCGCAAAGGGCGAAGAAATAGAACTGATCGAAGGCATACCGGGAGCGATAAAAGACAATATCTGCATTAGCGGAACAAGAACGACGGCCAGCTCTAAAATTCTTGATAGTTATATTGCGCCGAATGACGCTACAGTCGTGAAAAAAATCAAGGAAAGCGGAGCTGTTATCTTGGGAAAGACAAATCTGGATGAATTTGCAATGGGGTCTTCCACCGAAAACAGTCCTTATCAAAAAACAAGCAATCCCCTTGATGAAAACCGCGTGCCGGGAGGATCATCGGGAGGAAGTGCTGCGGCTGTCGCTGCGGGAGAAGCTGTGTGGTCGCTTGGAACCGATACGGGAGGATCAATAAGGCAACCGGCGTCTTTTTGCGGAGTTGTCGGTCTTAAGCCTACCTATGGCAGAGTTTCGCGTAGCGGTGTCATCGCGATGGCGTCCAGTCTCGATCAGGTGGGGTCGATTGCAAGCAGCGTGGAGGATGCTGCGATAGTGCTTAGTGAAATAGCTGGACAAGATTTGCTTGACGCAACTTCCGCGCAAAGCGCCGATAAAAGATATGAGGATTATCTCTTCGGAGACATTTCAGGAAAAACTGTAGGAGTTCCCAAAGAATATATGGATGGGCTTGATGGGGAAATAAGGGAAGTTTTTGAAAAATCGCTCGAAAAATTCAAAAGTTTGGGAGCTAAGATAGAAACAATAAGCCTGCCAAATTCGGATTATGCCTTGCCTGCATACTATATCATTATGCCTTCGGAAGTAAGCTCAAATCTTGCGAGATATGACGGAATAAAATACGGCTTAAGAGTTGATGACCAAAAAGATTCCAAAGTGAAAGAAAATGGACTGCCAAAAACACTCTTGGAAACATATCTTGATACGAGAAAAATTGGTTTTGGCGATGAAGTGAAAAGGAGAATTATGTTGGGAACCTTTGCCCTGAGTGCCGGATATTATGACGCCTATTATCTCAAGGCGCAGAAAGTTCGCGCGCTTATTCGTAAAGATTTTGAAAACGCTTTTGAAAAAGTCGATTTCATCTATTGTCCTACTGCGCCGGAAATCGCTTTCAAATTCGGCGAGAAATCCAATGACCTGCTCAAAATGTATCTTTCCGACATTTATACGATAACAGCAAATCTTTCCGGAACTCCCGCGATCTCTTTTCCTATAGGAAATGTCAATATTGAAGGAAAAATGCTGCCTGTCGGCGGACAGCTTATGGCCAAGTGGTTTGATGAGGAAGGGCTCTTAAATGCGGCACATACTTTTGAAATAAACTAGTTTAAAATTCTAATACAAAGCGCAAATTCTAAACGATATCAAAATTCGAATGATCAAAATTTAAAACAACTTTTAAATATTTTAATTTTAGATTTTGAATTTGTTTCGAGTTTTGATATTAGATTCGACTTATCTATGTTTTATGATCTCGAAAATTTCATATATTCAATCATAAATTGGTTTGTTTGGTTTTATAATTCTCCATACATGATTGTGGTAAAAATTTTTGTGGGAATATATCTTGCCGTGCTTTTGATTAATATAATCTTTCTTCTGGTTTTGCGCGATATTCCGCAGCATCTCAGAATAGGGATTCGCGGAATGGATATTCCCGCCGCGACCAAAAGCAAAATGCGCAAGCGTTGGGAAAAGGTAAAGTCGCTGCTGGAAAGCAACAATGCTTCTCAATACAAGCTTGCGATAATAGAGGCTGATTCGATTGCCGACGAGATTCTTTCAGGCATAGGATATACCGGCGCTAACATGGGCGAAAAACTGGACAAAATAAACAAGAAAGATCTTGATGACAATCTTGAATCATTAAGGGGCGCCCATCAAATCAGGAACAGAATAGTGCATGAAGCCGACTTTGAGGTTGACTACCGTATGGCACGGACCGTGATCGGAGTATACGAAAACTTTTTGAGGTACTTGGAATTTCTAGATTAATCTTCGAAACGAAAACAGCTCCAAAAGGAGCTGTTTTTATGCGGGGACGGCCGGGCTCGAACCGGTGACCTACTGCGTGACAGGCAGTCGCTCTAACCAACTGAGCTACGCCCCCAGTTATCTGCAGTTTTAAAGTTCTAATGCAACGCATTCATGTACCAGGGGTGAGAATCGAACTCACGACCTTGGGCTTATGAGTCCCACGCTCTAACCGGCTGAGCTACCCTGGCAAAAATCATTGTTAAAAAATAAAAAGCGCAGGAAAAATGTAAACATATCTGTCACCTATATTTTACCGCATTCCACGCTTTTCATGTTGAACCGAGCTTGTTGCGGGGGGCGGATTTGAACCGCCGACCTCGTGGTTATGAGCCACGCGAGCTGCCAGACTGCTCCACCCCGCTGCAAACAAAAATAATCAGCTTTTATTATTATACTCTTTTTTTTGCATATGTCAATTATTGTTTACCGGCCATCTCGATCATTATTTCATATCGAAGCGGATGTTATAGTAGGCGCTTGACAAGAAATGCTATTTTTCTAAAATATAAGTTAGCAGTCATAACTTTAGAGTGCTAATAATTAATCGAAATAAATATATGGAAAAGACAAACGTGAAACCTCTCGGGGAAAATGTTTTGATTCAACCCCAGGGAGCCAAGAAAAAGACCGCGCAGGGAATTTATCTTCCCGAAACAAGTTCGGGTGAGACTCCGCAGGAGGGCAAGGTTATTGCGACCGGCGACAGCAAGGATATCAAGGTAAAAAAGGGGCAGACGGTGATTTTTCGCCGCTATAGCGGAACGGATCTCAAGATTGACGACAAAAAATATATTATCTTGAAAAATGAAGACATTTTGGCAATTGTGGAATAGAATAAATTGTTAAATGTTTCATCGCTCATTGTTATATTAATAACAATACCGCGATGTAATATAATCATATGGCCAAACAAATATCGCAGGGCATAGATGCCAGAAAAAAAATCAAAATCGGGATAGACAAGGTTGCCGATACCGTCAAGGCGACTCTCGGTCCAAAAGGACGCAATGTCATTTTGGATAAGGGTTTTGGATCTCCGACAATTACCAACGACGGCGTTTCCATCGCCAAGGAAATAGAACTTGAAGACAAACTCGAGAATGTCGGCGCGGAGCTTGCAAAAGAAGTTGCCAGCAAGACGAACGATGTGGCGGGAGATGGAACCACGACTTCGATCGTGATGGCTCAGGCGCTCGTTGACGAAGGGCTCAAGTTTGTGGAAACCGGAATAAGCCCGATCGGAATAAGGCGCGGAATGGAAGCGGCAAAAAACGACATCATTTCAATCCTTAAGAAAAATTCCAAGAAGATAAGTTCAAAAGAAGAAGTGGCGCAGGTTGCCACGATCTCGGCGGAATCCAAAGAAATGGGCGACATGATTGCCGAAGTTATGGATGAAGTCGGAAAAGACGGCGTAATTACAGTTGAAGAATCCCAGACTTTCGGATTTTCCAAAGAAATAGTTGAAGGCATGAATTTTGACAAAGGATATATTTCGCCGTACATGATAACGGATGTCGAAGCGCAGAAAGCGCAGCTTAAGGATCCGTACATATTGATTACGGACAAAAAAATTTCCGCGATTTCCGACATTTTGCCGATACTTGAAAAAATTGCGCAGAGCGGCAAAAAGGATCTCGTGATTATTGCCGAAGATGTTGACGGTGAAGCACTTGCCACATTGGTGGTCAACAAGCTGCGTGGCGTGCTGAACGTTCTTGCGATCAAGGCTCCCGAATATGGTGACAGCCGCAAGGCCATGCTTGAAGATCTTGCGACGCTTACGGGCGGGCAAGTGATCAGTCAGGAAAAAGGCATGGAACTTAAGACGGTTGAAATTTCAATGCTCGGAAAAGCGCAAAAAGTCATTTCAACAAAAGATGACACGACCATTGTCGGAGGAGCCGGAAAGAAAAAAGACATTGATGTGCGCGTGGCGCAGATCAGGGCGCAGGCTGAAAACGCCGACAGCGACTATGAAAAAGAGAAATTTCAAAAGCGCGTGGCGAAACTTTCGGGCGGTGTGGCTGTGGTCAGAGTCGGTGCCGCAACCGAAACGGAACTCACATACATCAAGCACAAAATGGAAGACGCTCTTGCGGCGACCCGCGCGGCGGTCGAAGAGGGAATAGTGGCCGGAGGAGGAGTCGCTCTCGTGAAAGCCGCCAACGAACTTCAGAAAAAAATAAAAAGAAGCGAGAATCACGAATACCAGGCGGGATACGAAGCGCTCATAAGTTCTCTCTACGAACCGCTCAAACAGATCGTGCTCAATGCCGGAAACAAGAGTTCGGATGTGGTTTTGGACAAAGTTTCTTCGGAGCAGAAAATCAATTTCGGCTATGATGCGAACGGGGATAAATATTTTGATGACATGATCAAGGCTGGTATAATCGATCCTCTCAAAGTGGCAAGAACCGCGCTTGAGAATGCGGTTTCAGTCGCAGCGATGCTTCTTACCACCGAAGCCGTCGTTACTGATCTTCCGAAAAAAGAAGACGAGCACAGTCATGGAGCCGCTATGCCGGGAGGTTACGGAGGAATGATGTAATTTGTAGTCTTTAGTCTTATGAACAAAAAGAAAAAACAGGTTTCCAAGAAGCATAGAAAAAAGAAAGGGAAAAAGGTCAGCTTGAGGTATTAGAAGTGTGCTTTTTAGCTGCAACATGCCCGGCATTCAGCCGGGCTTGTTCTGCTTTTTGATTTGACAAAATATTATTTTTGGTGTATAATTAAAAGATATAGTATTATAACTTAAAGCTCGCAATCTGAAGTTGCGGTCTTTTGTTTTTTGGAGGCGTTTTGTCCTTTATTTTGGGCAAAAAATGTGTCGAAAAACGCTTGCTAAAAGGCTTTAAATCATATATAATGAATGAGTAGACAAACAGTCTGGCAATTGGTGTTCCAGTATGAAAAATGTCATTTTTGGAACAAGTTAGCCGGCTTTGCCTGCTGTCGGTTGCAAAACAAAAAATTAAAAGAAAAAAGTAAAAGCATGACGCTTAGATCATATCTTTGGGGGATGAGAATAAGCTGCATTATTGCGTTTGCAGCTTGGGCTGTGGTAGTTTGGCATCTTGATCCGGAAAAGGCCGGTCTGTCAGGATTGCTCATTTTCTATGTCTGCACGTTTCTTTTTCTCTCAAGTCTGTTTATTTTGCTCTTCACTAGAATCAGAAAAAATTTTGGAACCGGTGAAGAGTGGGCTTTGACAAGTCTGGGCATGAGTTTCAGAGAAGGAATTTTGCTGGCCTTGCTTTCCATTTTGCTTCTGTTTTTTCAGCAAAATAGAATTCTTACATGGTGGGATGGAGCATTGGCAGTAGCGGGAATATTTTTGATAGAACTGTATTTTCTTACAAGAAGGTAGGAATTGGGAATTACGAATTTTGAATTTCGAATCAAATTAGAATGTTTGAATGTTTCAGAATTAAATCATTAAAAATTCATTCAAAATTTAAAATTGGAAATTTAAAATTATTAGCCGAATTAAAAACTGAAAAATAATCATAAAAACTCTAATTATATGGCGAAGGAAAAGATAAAGGGAAGTGGTGATTATGGCGCCAAGTCTATTCAAGTCTTGGAAGGTCTTGATCCTGTCCGCAAGCGTCCCGGGATGTATATCGGAGGAACTTCAACAGAGGGGCTTCACCATCTCATTTGGGAAGTTGTAAACAACTCTATAGATGAAGCAATGGCCGGATTCTGCAATGAAATTTGTATTAAGTTGCTTCCTGACAACGTTATTGAAATTGCCGACAATGGACGCGGAATTCCGGTGGAAACACATCCTCAGACGAAAAAATCCACCCTGGAAACTGTTTTGACAATTCTGCATGCCGGCGGAAAATTCGGCGGCGAAGGATATAAAGTTTCGGGAGGACTTCATGGTGTGGGTGTTTCGGTTGTCAACGCACTCTCGGTTTGGACAAAAGCTGAGGTTCATTTGGGCGGAAAAATTTGGGTGCAAGAATATAAACGTGGCGTGCCACTTTCAAAAGTGAAACCTGTCGGAAAAACAGACAGAACCGGCACGACAATTTCTTTTAAGGCTGATCCTGAAATTTTTCCCGAAATAAAATACAGTTGGACAAAAATTTTGGACTACGTACGGCAGCAGGCCTATCTTACCAAAGGAACAAAAATCATTGTGGAAGACAGGCGCGAAGTTTTGTCCGAGAAAGATGAATATAAAATTCGAAGGCACGGATTTTATTTTGACGGAGGAATAATTTCTTTTGTGAAGTTTTTGAATCGCGGAAAGGAAGTGAAAAATGATGTACCGGTCTATGTGGAAAAAACTGTCGATGATATTAACGTTGAAATTTCTTTGCAATATACCGACGGTTTCAAGGAGCATCTTTTTTCTTTCGCGAACAACATCTATACGGTTGAAGGCGGAATGCATGTGACGGGATTCAAGATGGCGCTTACGCGCGTGCTCAATGATTACGCAAAAAAAAATAATCTGCTCAAGGAAAAGGATGGAAGCATGACTTCTGATGATCTCAGGGAAGGACTTACGGCAGTTATAAGTGTGAAGCTCAGAAACCCTCAGTTTGAAGGCCAGACAAAATCAAAATTGGGAAACGCTGAAGTTCGCGGAATTGTTTCAAGCGTTACATTGGAAGGTCTTGCTGAATATCTTGAAAAGCATCCCGCGAACGCCAAGGCGATGATTGAAAAATGCCTGCTTACGGTACGAGCCAGGATTGCAGCTCGTGCGGCGAAGGATGCAGTGCTTCGAAAAGGCGCGCTTGACGGAATGACTCTTCCCGGAAAGCTTGCAGACTGCACGTCGCGCGACGCGCAAAGGAGCGAACTGTATATCGTTGAGGGAGATTCTGCGGGAGGCTCGGCGAAGCAGGGTCGGGACAGAATGTTTCAAGCGGTTTTGCCGCTACGCGGAAAACTCGTAAATGTCGAAAAAACAAGTCTTGATAAAGTTGTGAAGTCGGATACATTGAAGCCGATAATTATCGCGCTGGGCACGGGTATTGGAGAAACTTTTGACATCAAAAAACTTCGCTACGGGAAAATTATTATTATGGCGGATGCAGATGTCGATGGTTCGCACATCAGGGTACTTCTTTTGACTTTCTTCTATCGCTATTTTGAGGAGCTGATAAGCGAAGGACACATCTATATCGCCCAGCCGCCCCTTTACAGGATCCAAAAAGGTAAAGATATTAGATGGGTTTACAGTGACGAAGAGAAAGATCGGATTGTCGAGGAATTCAGAAAAAAACAGCAAGTTGCAGCTGATAAGGGACAAGCGAAGAATAAAAAACAACAAATGGCGGATGGTAGCGAAGAAATTTCTCAGGATGAGTTGAACGAAGCGGGCGGAGAAATAGAGAAAATAGCAGGAGTAACAATCCAGCGCTACAAAGGTCTTGGAGAAATGAATCCTGAGCAACTTTGGGAAACAACGATGGCTCCCGAAAGGCGAAAAATGATGCAAGTGAAAATCGACGATGCGGAAGAAGCTGACAGAGTTTTCGACATACTGATGGGAACAGACGTGGAACCGCGCAGACGATTTATCCAAACGCATGCTAAAAATGTGAAAAATCTCGACATATAACAAAGTTATTGACATTGATTCGCAATATTGCACAAATGTAAAACATTCGCTTTTCGAGGCGGATGTTTTGTTTTTTGAAAAATAAGTTTGTTTCAATGTGCAATATATGTTAAAATCAATTGTATAAGATGTTGCATAAAATCATGTACATCAATTAATTTGTTTTATATATGAAAATTGTAAGGTGATGAAAGTTACTTTACATTTTTCAAAAATAATCTATGAATCCCGTTGAAGGCTGGGGGCAAGCAGTCGCAAGTTCTCTGATAGATCTTTGGAGTAGATTTATAAACTTCATTCCAACTCTGATCGGAGCTTTGCTGGTGTTTTTGATAGGGCTTGCCATTGCCGCCGCGCTCGGAAAACTTACGCAAAAGTTGATTAAAGCTTTGCGTGTCGATCGAGCGACAGACAAACTGAATTTTGTTGAAAAACTAAAGCAACAAGGGGCCATGACCTCACCATCGGTAATTTTGGGAAAATTTGTCGAATGGTTTCTTATTCTGGTTTTCCTCATGGCTGCGACTGAGATTCTGGGACTTGAACAAGTTACGGATTTTCTTAACAGCATCTTGCTCTATATCCCGAATCTAGTGGTGGCGACAATAATACTCACAATTGCGTTTTTGCTTGGAAATTTTATCTATTCGATCGTTCGCTCCAGCACAAGAGCTGCGGGAGTAATCAATGCGAACTTGCTCGCGAGCATTATAAAATGGGCGGTAATTGTTTTCGGGCTTCTTGCGGCGCTAATTCAACTTGGCATAGCAACTTCGCTGGTCAACACTATTTTTATCGGAATAGTTGCATCAATATCTATTGCCACGGGTCTTGCATTCGGTTTGGGCGGCAGGGAAGAGGCAGCTTTGATACTCAAAAGACTCAGAGAACATATGACACAAAAATAAATTTAAAAATAAATCAAATTTTTAATAAAATTCCGGGCAAAATCCGGATTTTTATTTTTTCAAAAAATGCAATTTTAATTTTAACATTTTAAGGCTTAGTTAAGCCATTAATTGTTGTCTTTCTTTATTTTAAAATCAATTGCAAAAAAGCGGTAAAAAAGATATAATTTAAATGGCTGATTGTGGCCACTTTTTGGCTTACAAAAATTTAAAAAATTGACAGAAAATCAAGAAAAAAAACAAGGAGTTGTTGAGTACATCAACGACTTTCCAACTGAAGAGGAGGAAAGAAGAGCTGCCGCCATAGCAAAAAAGGCGGAGGCTGATTTCCAGCTGGCGCAGAAAAGGGCGGCGCGCAAGAAACTTTTTCTAAAATATCTGCTTATAGCGTCAGTAATTGTCGGAATAGTTGGCGCTGTTTCGCTTCTTGTTTATCGAAGCTTTACCGATTCGGAAATCTCGACAGAGAAGAAAACCGTAAGTGTTCCCATTCCCGAAAATAAGGATCATGTTTTTATAAGTGATAACACTGAACTGGCAAATTTGAATGAGGATGATGGTGAGTTTTCAGATAGTGAAGGAGGTCTTGTCGGAAAAAGTGAAAATTTTCATATCAAGGACATTTCTATCGGCGGAATGGAAGTCATTCTGGCGGCTGAAGCAGAAGCTCTTCCGCTGGCAATCAAAGATGTGCGCACCGAAACATTGCTTTCAAAAGACGGGAAAGAAACAAGGCTGCTTATTTCCTGGAAAACAAACAAGCTTTCGCAAAGTGAAATATCCTATTTGAAGACGGGTGGAGAGGAAAGAGTGCTGAAAGATGATAATTTCGGATTTTCGCACGCGCTTGTACTTAACAAACTTGATCAAGCTACGAGATATTCATTTGTGATTGGAGCAATTGATCGTGGGGGCGCCAAAGCTAAATCAGATACATTTGTCATCTATACGGGTTCCAGAGCGGTTTCGGTTTTTGAACTCATATCGAAGGAAATAGATAAAATTTTCGGATGGATTTTTGCCAGATGATTCATCCTGTTGAAAAAAATAAACAAAAACAATGTTTAAAAGGCTGATTGCACAAAAAAAGAGCAAGCGTTTCGTAGTCCTGCTTTCTTGCGCTTTGCTTTTGGCTACAGCCGTTGTTGGGTTTAAGTCTTCTCAGGCGCAAGTCAATCCTTTGCTCAGCATATCCGCCTTTATTTCAAACAATAAAAATGAGCCTTTGAAAAACGACGAATATGACATAAGATTTTCTATTTACAGATCGGATCGTCAGACCCCGGATCCTTATCCTTCAGATTCCGATGCCTCAAGCCGTGTTTGGACTGAAACACAAAAAGTTTTCATCAGAGACGGAGTGATGAGCACTTATTTAGGATCAGTCAATCCTTTGCCGCGCAATCTTAATTTTAATTCCGGCGAGTATTATTTGGGAATACGTATCAATACAGACAGTGAAATCGTGCCAAGAAGACAAATAGGAACAGTATTTTCGGCAATGGATGCGCTTACTCTCAGCGGCGCTTCGCTTGGAACTTCGGAAGACAACATTCCGCAATTAGGCGCCGGCGGCAAACTTGATATTGATTTGCTCCCGACCGGAACCGGAGATAATCAGCTTGTTTTGGGAGGCGACGGGAGATTTGATGATATACACATTCAAAACACTGACACGGGAACTTCGGAGCTTGTGTTTACGATCGGTGACAGCTCTTCCGCCTCGGGGAGAAATTTTGATATAGCTGTCTCGAACTCTTCAAACAAGCCTGCGTTGAGATTTAATGGAAACATTAACCAATGGCAATATTCCAATAACGGCACGACTTTCAATAGCTTCGGCGAAAGCGTAACAAACGCTTCCGAAATTACTTCCGGGATTCTTGGTGCTCAATATGGTGGAACAGGATTTGATTCATATACTGTTGGAGATTTGCTTTATGCTAGTTCCGCCACAACATTGGCAAGATTAAGTATTGGAAGTGATGGGCAAGTGCTGACGATTTCAGGAGGAGTTCCCGTCTGGAGTGATGTTAGCGGAGCATCTCCTCATAGCTTACTTTCTGCGCTTCATAGAGATACAACAGCCTCTACTGTCCAACGTGGCGCTCTGATAACCGGTCAAGGATCGGGAACAGTCACTTGGTCTCTTTTGCCTGCAGGAACGACAGGTCAGATTTTACAAAGTGACGGCACGGATATCGGATGGGTAACATTCACAAAATCCGACATAGGCTTAGGCAATGTTGAAAATATGGCTCTTTCAACTTGGACAGGTGCAACTTCAATAACAACACTGGGAACAATCACAAGCGGAACATGGGAAGGAACAAACATCTCAATGGCAAGAGGAGGACTAGGCGCCGATGTTTCTGCTTTCAACGGATTTGTAAAAATATCTGGAGGAGTTGTTTCCGCTGTGACTGACAATTCTGCGAACTGGAACGCAGCATACGGTTGGGGAGATCATTCTCTCGTAGGCTACCTTTCAAGTTACACCGAGACAGACCCGATATTTACAGCAAGTAGTGCTTCAGGAATTACAGCAACAGATATTTCCAACTGGAATGCTGCCTACGGTTGGGGAGATCATGCAAGCGCTGGATACATAACCGCATCATCGACTGACACTCTTACGAACAAGACATGGAACGGAAACACAATCGGAGTTGCTTATGGCGGAACCGGAACAACAAACGGATCGATAACCGGAACAGGCGCTCTTACTTTTGCGGCAGGAGGATTGAATAACGGAATCACATTGTCTCCGGCAGGAAGCGGAATTGTCTCCATAAATGGTCTGCTGGCGATTCAGGCTGGATCATATCACACGATCTTTCAGAGTAACGGCTCTCAATCTTCTGATGTGACATATGTTCTTCCTCCTGGGCTTGGAGCAGTCGGACAGGTTCTGACTACTGATAGCAATGGAAATCTATCTTGGGAAACGGTAACCGGCGGAGAAGGCGGAATCGGTACGGTGACAAGCGTTGGATCGGGTAACGGACTTACGGGAGGTCCGATCACGACAAGCGGGACATTATCAGTAAGCCTGCTTTCTGCATCTGATGGAACAGGCAGCACTTCTTCATACTCAGGTTTGGAATTCCAAGGAGCCTCAGATAATCAGATGACGCTGATTCAGGGATGTGGAGATAATGAAGTCCTTTCTTGGGATGATGACAATAATATCTGGCAATGCGCTTCTGTTTCCGGAGTTGGAGGAACTACGGGCAGCGGAACCAGTGGCTATGTTGCATATTGGACGGGAACAAGCACTTTGGGAAGCGAAGCGTATTTGAGTATAACGAGAGGCGGAACCGGAGCCGAGACTGCTGCGGATGCAAGAACAAATCTAGGACTTGAAATTGGGACGGATGTGCAAGGATACGATGCGTCTCTTGCTGCAATCGCTGCCGGGACATGGACAGGTACAAGTTCAATTTCTACTGTCGGTACAATTACAAGCGGAACATGGAATGGAACAAACATCTCAATGACAAAAGGAGGATTGAATGCTGATGTTTCTGCCTTCAACGGACTTGTAAAAATATCAGGAGGAGTCGCTTCTGCAATAACTGATAATTCGACCAACTGGGATACTGCCTATGGTTGGGGAGATCATGCAAGCGCAGACTACATAACCGCATCATCGACTGACACTCTTACGAACAAGACATGGAACGGAAACACAATCGGAGTTGCTTATGGCGGAACCGGAACAACAAACGGATCGATAACCGGAACAGGCGCTCTTACTTTTGCGGCAGGAGGCGTAGACCAAAATATAACACTCACTCCCAGCGGAACAGGAGACATAATTATGAGCGGGAATGTGGGCATAGGAACCACTGATACTGCCGGTTATGCTCTTTATGTCAACGGGAGTTTCTATGCAGATAACCTTAGTGTCGCGCAATTCAACAAAGTGATAACCGTTGATGGAGTCGCCTATCCAGCAACCGGAGCCGGCATTCAAGCCGCAATCAATGATTTGCCGGCAGAGGGTGGAAAAGTATTTATTCCAGCGGGAACATATTATGTAACAGCTACAATTAATATTCCATCAAACGCGTGGATTGAGGGTGCGGGGAAGAATGCGACCATTCTTGAGCTTGCGGATGGAGTGAATGGATCGGTTCTGCAATCTTTAACGACCTCAAACATAAAGATTTCAAGCCTGAGGATTAATGCAAATGATGCGGGGAATACGGGTACCGATCTTCATGGTGTCTATCTTTATGATGCCGAGAGAGTTCTGGTGGAAGATGTATATATCTATGATTCTGAGGATGTGGGCATAAGACTTGTAAGCACTGATTATTCGACGATTCAATCAAGTATCATTGAAAGCACAGGAGCCGAAGGTATTTATTCAACGGATACCAGTTCATATAATTCCTATATAAACAACGAAGTACGCGATACCGGAGGTTACGGCATAAGGTTTGCTAACGCAGCTTATCATCGGGTGGAATATAATCATATTGTAAACACCACGGGATATGGAATTGATTTTTGCAATGGCACCACAAACAGCATAGCTGTTGGCAATACCGTTATTGATGCGACTTTATATGGTATTGCGGTTTTCTCCGACAATAATATAGTATCAACCAACAGAATAATCGGTTCAGGTAGCTATGGCGTATATGTTACAAGTAGCAGCAATGTTCTTGAAGGAAACAATGTAAGTAATGCAGCGAGTAATGGAATGTATATCAACGCAGATGACAATATTGTAAATGGCAATAGGATAGAGAATTCAGGCAGCTCAGGCATTTATGTTTCAGCAACAGCAGATAGGAACTCGATAACTGCAAATAGAATTTCAGACACGACTGGTTCAGCATATGCCATCAATATTTTGAATGGAGCTTCCGATAATTCAGTTTCAGGAAATGATCTGAGCAGTTATACGGGAACAAGCTTGGTTTATGATGGTGGCACGAGAACGAAATATTCAATGAATGAAAAAATAGACATCAATGCGGACAACACTTTATTTAACGGAGCGAGCACGGCTTTGACCGTAAGGCAAAGCGGCACCGGGAGCATAGCGGAATTTTATGATGGTTCCAATATTGCAATGACAATCCTAGACGGCGGCAACGTCGGCATCGGAGATTCGACTCCCGCATCTCTCTTTACTGTCGGAACGGATGACGCTTTCCAGATAAACGCTTTGGGACAGATCACAAGCGGAACATGGAACGGAACCGCGATCGGAGCGCAATACGGCGGAACAGGAATTGACACTTCAAGCGCAACAGGAATTGCAACCGTATCAAACGGAACATGGTCAATCGCATCTAATCTTGGAGTGACTCTCGGCGGAACCGGAACAACAACCCAATTTACTCCCGGATCCATAGTCTTTGCCGGAGCGAGCGGTGTTTATTCGCAAAACAATTCGAACTTCTTCTGGGACAATGACAATAACAGGTTGGGAATAGGGACGAACAGCCCGGATCATACCTTGGATGTAAATGGAGAAGTTTTGATTTCGGGACATAGTTCCATAGGAAACAATGCTACAATTAATCCCATTGTTCTTGGGTATCCTATAAGCTCTGTCTGGAGTGTTATTGAAACAGTGACGGACAGCCAACTTGCTACAGGTGATGTTACCGGAACGATAAATTATTTGGAATTAAATCCGACATCTATATTGGATAACATCACAATTTCAGCGAACGATAATGCGATCTCAACAGGTTTTGGTAATCAAAATTATGGAGCTGGTTTTTCTATAATAGGTTCTAGTAATGCCGCAATGCATACGGGTCAGGGAACTTTTTTGGGAGATATTATCGGAAATCAATCTATGGCAGGTGCTGGAGAAAATGCTGGCGATGTTAATTCCATAATCGGAGGCAGATTTGTCGCGGTTTCGGAGAATCCAGAATCTGTTAACTCTGCCATTGGGGGCGATTTTAGTGTGGTCTCAATGAATCCGGGAACGCTTGGTTTGGCAATTGGAATGCGGTCCAATATTGTTAATCAAAATTATATGTCAGTTTCAGAAAGCGTTGCTATATCGGCAGGCACAAGCAATATTACCGGAGCAATTGAAAATAATGTTGGTTTAGTAGTGAATTATATGAATGGTGGAACCATTGCAAACAACACGGGGATATATCTGAACAGCGCTTTTGATGGAGTTGGTGAAAGCAACTGGGGGACAATTACAAATAATACGGGTATTCGCATTGGCGAAACCTCTAATTTGGGCACCATAACAAACAACTACGGAATTTATATTGATGACCAATCAGGCATCGGAAGCTCGCTTTCCTATTCAATTTATTCTGAAGGAGGGAACAACTATTTTGGCGGCAACGTCGGCATCGGAGATTCTACTCCCGCAGCTCTCTTTACTGTAGGAACCGATGATGCTTTCCAAATAAACGCTTTGGGACAGATCACAAGCGGAACATGGAATGGAAATGCGATCGGAGCACAATACGGCGGAACAGGAATTGACACTTCAAGCGCAACAGGAATTGCAACCGTATCAAGCGGAACATGGCAAATAGCGTCAAATCTCGGAGTAACTCTCGGCGGAACGGGAACATCAGCTCAATTTACCCAAGGTTCCATAGTTTTTGCAGGAGCAAATGGAATATATTCTCAAGATAATTCAAACTTCTTCTGGGATGATACAAACAACAGGCTGGGAATAGGAACGAACAGCCCTTCAGTCTTCATGCATGTTATCGGCACGACCGAACAATTGCGGCTGGGTTATGATGCCACGCACTACGGATCATTTGCCGTGGACTCTTCCGGCAATCTGCAGATAAGTTCAAGTACCGGCAATGTGGAACTCGGAACCTCCGGCGATCTGACGCTGGGAAATAGTGTAAATATTGTTGGTGAAGGAGATTTTAAGATCATAGGAGATGCTACATCAAGGACCATAACGATCGGCGATACGACCAAGGATAATGACGACATTGTTGCGATTGATGCTTCAAACTGGTCTGTTTCCGCCGCAGGCCTCATTACCGCCGTGGCTGTTTATTCTGATGCTGTGGGAGTCACTAATCGAGATCTTTATATAGATGATTCAGGTAAAATCGGTTATGTTTCCTCGTCTCTCCGTTATAAAGACAATATATTCGACATGGAGGATATTTCCTGGCTGTATGATTTGAGACCCGTGAATTTCAACTACATAAATGATGAAACTGACAGAAAAATGTACGGATTCATAGCCGAGGAAGTTGATAAAATCAATCCGCTTTTTGTGAGTTACGACTCGGAGGGAAATCCTGAAACGGTTTCCTATTCCGCGTTTGCTCCTGTACTTGTGAAAGCTTTGCAGGATCAAAATCTCAGCATTTCCGGACTTCAGCTTAAAACAGATGAAAGTGTAACGACACTGTCGGACCTCCGCAAGTCGATCGACAGCCAGCTTGAAATTATCAATCAGCAGTTTACCAGCTATGATTCCAAATTTGCCGCTCTGGATTCTGAATGGGACAATCATGAATCGAGAATTTCTGGCACGGAAATGATGCTGGCGGAACTTGAAGCTCAAATAAACGAACTTAGAGCGAACTCTTCCACGGAATTAGCGATGGCAAAAATAGATCTCAATACTCAAGACATCGCGCTCATAAAAATGGTGCTTGGCATAGGCAAGACGGAAAATCTTGAAGACATTGAAATCGCCGGGAAACTGAAAGCGGTAAGCATCGAATCCGGAAAATTAGTGATTGCGATAACAGACGAAAGCGCGAAAACGATCGGAGAGGGCGTGATTGTTGCCGTTAAGATCGACGAAAATGAAGACGGGATTGATGATGAAACTGAAAGCGACGGCAGGAGCATTTTTATTGAAACTTCTGCGATAGGATCCAATTCTAAAGTTTTTGTAACTCCGAAATCGAAAACACAGCAATCGCTCGCAGTTACGGAAATAAAAAATTCCGAAGGTTTTACGGTCTCTGTTGAAAATCCGGTTGAAGAAGATGTTTCTTTTGATTGGGTGATCATCGAGGAAAAATGATCCAGATATGAAATCTAAATCAAGGCTTTAAAGTTTCATTTTTTAAGTTTGATGACTAACCCATGATCAGAATCGTCAACAAAAAAAGATTTGCACTTTTTGTTTCAGTTTTAATCTTGGTTATTTCAGGAATTATTTTTTGTATCTGGAAATATGCGTCGGAAGATCCGAAAGTTCCGAGACGGATATCGATGGAAGAAGCTGGAAAAATAGGAAAAAAAGAAACATATCAGGTCGTGATCAAGATCAACAGGCTAAAGGGAGGGGCGGGAGGCGGTTTGGAAAGAGGCGACGTTATCATGACTGCGGCCGAAGAGAAACAGTGGTCTCAGGCGGAAAAAGACGGATTTCTCATCATCAAGATGAATCTGACGCCGGAACAGGCGGCGCTTTTGATAGAACAAAAAACCGGTCCGCACGATATGGAAGAAAATGAAAAAGAAGAAAAAGTCTTGTCTGAATCCAGTGATAATGGAAGAAGATTCGCTGTTGATCTTGGAAAGATGGCGATAGGAGACAGTGAAGAAAAAGGCAAAGTGATTTTTGACAAGATTTTTGAAACGGAAGATGTCATAGTTGCAAAATAATCGCCGGCAAGTCCGACAGGACCGGCTAAAATTGATAGCCCATCAAGTCAATAGAAATTTGAAATAGAGGGCTCCATAGAGGTCACCACAGGGTACTCTATAGAGACCCCCATGGTACGTTACCTGGTACGTTACTTAAAAAAATGAACATTTCGAAAAGAAAAATCAGAATATTTTTTTTCGCCGCAATGTTTGTCGGTGTTTTTGGCTTTGCAGGCAATTCTCTTGCTGCGGATGTTTTCTATTCCGTCGGGCAGAACACGAATGATCACAAGACGGGAACTCCCACCATGGACATCGCAAGTGGAACAGCGACTTTTTCAACCGCGCAGATCGGAAATATCGGGGTCGGGGATAAAGTCACATACAACACCACTTCAATAGCATACATCTCTTCAAAAATCTCTCAGACGGAATGGAATTTGGTAACCGCGACGGGAACGGCACCCGCGGATGTTACCGGCGCAACTGTGAATTCAATCTCACATACCTTCAGCTCGCTCCAAGGTGCGATAGCCGGAGCTGACGATTTGATCGGGACAGTCGATTTGGTGACAGGGAATTATACGCTCAACATACCTTGCTACCAGGACAGCGGACCGGATACGACGGCAGTAACGATAGATGGTTACACAACAGGTCCAAGCAACTACATTAAAATATACGCACCGTACAATACTTCAACGGAAGTTAATTATACCCAACGGCATCAGGGGAAATGGGGTGCAGAGATGTACAACATAACTGTTTCTTCCGGTGATCCTCTGACGATCAGCGATGAGTATGTGATAATAGATGGACTGCAGATTTACAAGAATCATACTGATGTCGGACCTGCAATTCATATTACCTCTGTTTCAGCAAATAATTCTTTCGAAATAAAAAATAACATCATCAAATCGGATCCCGTCTCTATCAATTGGCAATATGGGATAAGGCTCCATGATGCCGATATTTCTGAAGCAAAAATTTATAACAATATTATTTATGATTTTAACATAAATGGTGGCGGATATGGTGTTGGAATTGACGCCACAGATGCTGTGAATACCTACATATATAACAATACAATACAAAACTGTTACTATGGAATACGCTTAGTTGGCGGATCAGCGATTGCAAAAAACAATATCGTCAAAGATGCGGGAGATGTCAATGCTTATGAGGGAACATTTGCATCAGGAACTGACTACAATGCTACTGATGGGATTGATGACATCGGAACAGGCTCGAACAATAAAATTTCACAAACATTTTTTTTCGTTGATGAATCAAGCGATGATTTCCATCTTTCCCCGACTGATACCGCCGCTAAAAATGCAGGAGTGGATCTTTCTTCCGATCCTTATCTTCCATTTTCGACAGACATCGATGGGCAGGCAAGAGGCATTTGGGACATCGGAGCGGATGAAGCGGCAAACGAGGTTTTCTATTCCGTAGGACAAAATACCGATGACCATAAGACGGGAACTCCAACAGTGACGATTTCCGGAACAACCGTC
>DBRS01000004.1 GCA_002306085.1 Candidatus Moranbacteria bacterium UBA1362 | reverse complement strand
CCGACTGCGCCAAGTGGACTTTCTGTAAGTTAAAAGTTTATTAAGTTCACAAGGTCCATCAAAAGAATATTCAGAGTTGATTAATTATAATATAATTCAAAAATAGAATGTAACATTGTTCAGTAACATGTTCAGTAACATGTTAAGTAACAAATCTTATGGTGCAAAAACAAGTCTGTAAAATATTTTTTCTTACTATGTTTTTGGGTTTTTTCTGTTTCGCCAAAGATTCTCTCGCGGCGGATCATTTCGTTTCTCCGACGGGGAGCGGGACTGAATATTCTCAGTCAAATCCCGGAAATTTCAAAAGCGCTCTGGCGCATGTGACAGCCGGGGACACGATTCTGCTGATGGACGGGACGTATCAAGACACATCAATAACAGCCTATTCCTATTCCGCCTGGATAAGTTCGTTTTCTCCCACAAATAGCGGAACGGATTTGGAGCCGATAACGATAAAATCGATCAACAGGCTGGGAGCGATAATTATTCCTCCGGACATATATCACACTACCGGCAATCCGAAGCTTGCCGCGATCGGCATCAAAGGAAAAAATTATATCGTCATAGACGGGCTCAGGGTGAGAGGCATGATCGGAATATACGGGCAGGAGGGAGGAGGGGATTATAATGTCGTGAAAAATTGCGAGGTTACGGTTGGAGCCATTCAGAGCACCGACACGTCGCTCAACTACGGTATTGTCGTGACGGCGGGAGCCACACACAATCTGGTGCAAAACAACTATGTGCATGACATCCACGACTCAGGAAATCACGGCCACAATTCCGGCGGAATAATGTTGCTCAATCCCGGGGGAGGTCCCGCGACAACTAACAATATAATCGAATATAACACGGTTGATTCCGGAAACGTCCTCGGTACTGTTTTTGGAATCAAGGGAGGATACAACATAAATGACAACATTTGGAGATATAATTTCGGGAAAAACGCCTATGGAACCGCGTTCATCCAGATGGGATCGACCGGAGGATCGACGTGGGATAATTTCCGCAACATAGTTCACAATAATATTATTGTGAATACGCCATATTTTATGGAAGCGTATCATTCCGGTTCCGATTGGCAGATGTACAACAACACTTTCTATAATTCTACCAGCTCTTTGAACGGGGAATCCGTCGAATTTCTGCACATGGCGGACAATGCTGAAAACGTGCCTTTTGGTCAGCGTCCTTGCAAAAATCAGGTCGTGTATAACAATCTGGCCGTTATGGGATCGCGCGGATATTATCAATACTACAACACCGCAAACTGGTGGAATGAATCTTTTGTCTACAGTGACTACAATCAATTTTACAACTATTCTTCTTGGTGCAGGAATTATGCGACAAACCACTCGCTTGCTTCTTGGAGAACCCTCACTTCGGCATCGGGTTTCGATGCCCATTCGGTCACTTCCAATCCGGGATTCCTGAACGCAAGCGGAAATTTCTCCGCGTCATCGGATTTCAAGCGATCAACATATCCGACCGACGGTCGGGGCGGATCGTATCCTTCCGTCATAGGGGCGTATGTTACCGGGAACGAGACAATAGGTTATACCGCGGAGGGTACTGTGCCGGAAGATGAAACTCCGCCAGCCATTCCTTCGGGATTAAGTGTCATCTGAAATAGTCGCGTTGATTTTTCACAGAGGCCCCTATGGTACGTTGCAATTTTTTAGATCAAAGGGAATTCTAAACGCAGTTTGTTAGTTGCGGATTTTTGGCTTATTATTAATATGCATGGACAGTTTGCATCTTATAGCCGAATAACAAATAATTTCATGAAACAATGTCGAATGAATCAGGACCAAAAATAACCGGGCGGTATTGGGAAGAAACGCAAAAAAGGAACAAGGGGAAAAATTCGAGAGAGCATGAGCAAGAGGCGGACGATAAAGCGGAAAACCGTGATGCTTATGCGATAGGGGGAATAAAACAAAAATCCGATTTCATGGTGGGAAGGCGCACATCAGACACGATGGAAGCGATTGAAGAAGCGGAAAGGCTTAAAAGAATGTCTGAAATAAGAAGGAACATAAAAAATGCTCCGGATCCGCACGAGGACAGCAGGGGGTTTTTGTATGAAGAATCACAGCAAAGACAGGCCGAAAAAAGAGCGCCAAAAAACGAAAAAGGTTTTCTCAGGAGACTTTTCGGGGCATCAAACGAAGCAAAGAAAATTGAAAAACAAAAATCAAAAATTGATTTGGATAGAAGAAATGTCGGGCAAATTCTGGCAAGCAGGATCGCTGAAAATTACAACGAGGGAAAGAAAGGGGTTAATTCAGCTAAAGAAAGAAAAAAAATCAAAAGTTCTGCAAAGCCGACTAAAGATTATGGTTTTTTTCTGAATCTGCTAAACGCTAAAACCACAAAAAGAAACTTTTTGCTGAAAGTCATCCCTGCGGCAGGATTTACTTGGCTCGCAAGCAAGTTTCCGCTTGATTCGCATTCCGAACAGGTGCTTATGAACATTTTCCGATTGAACAAGGAGAATGAAGCGCGCTATGAAGCGGTGCAGGAAGAGGAAGAGAAAGCCATTGAAGAAAAAGAAATGGAAATAACTCCGGAACAGATAGAAAAGGAAAAGGACAACGAAAAAATTAACGAAGAGATTTTTCGATATGAAAGAGGAAAATATTACAAATACGGCGCGGAGCAGGCGCAAATCCAGGAAGAATATTGGTACAACAGATATTCCAAGAGAAAATCTGAGGTGCGCAAGGCTTACGCAAACACTATGTCGTGGATGGAAGCCGACATAGCTGGGGAAAAGAATTTAAAAACGATTTTTCAAGAAAATTTTATTGGCAGGCTGGAGGAAATCAGGAAAGCGGATGAGAAAAAAAGATACGACAAATTGAGCGAAGAAGAAAAGACCGCATACGACAGTTTGACCGAGGAAGAGAAGCAGAAGCGGTGGAAATTGAGTGACAAAGAAAAAAATGAACTGTATTTGAATTATGTGGCGCAAATCATCCGCGAATCGTCCGGAAATCCATTTGCCGAATCTTGGGTGCATGCGGCCGGTATGCATCAGTTCATGAAAGAGACTGCCGCAGAAGAAGGACTGAAGATGAAAGGGAATTGTGATGAAAGATATGATCCGGTCGCAAGTGCCAAGGCTTATTGCACGTTGATGATAAAATTTTTTCTGAGATACGGGAAAAACATGGATCTAGCGCGCCAAGGATATAACGGAGTGGTCGGATCATATTGGAAAGCGGCTGGCAGAGATGGAAATAAGATGAGCATTGAAGGTCTCTATGGATTCATCGAAGCGGACCTTAATTCCAAGGAATTTTTCCATGAAGTGGAAAATGGCGGAACGATCAGGGATGTGGCAAAAATATATGGAATTTCGCCGGAATCCGTAAAAGCCGAAAATTTCAATCTTGACTTTGACACAGAGCTTTCGAAAAGGCAAAGAGTCAGGCTTCCGGATGTTGAAAACGTCGAAAGGGCGCTTTTTCGAGACAAAGCGAAAAAGTATGGGGAAAACACAAACTATCTTCCCGCAATCAGGGCAATCAAAAGGATTTTGGAAGAAGAGATGGAGAATCGAACTTTGCCGGAAAATTTTGATCGCATCATTGTGAAACAACATATCACGATCAACAGGACAATGGGAAAAGATTTTGCTATTGAAGTGGAAACTGGCGACACGCTGTATGGGATTGCCAAAAAATACGGAACAACTTCCGAGAAAATCGCGGATCTCAATGGGCTGAAACCGAAAAGCAAGGGAGTTTATATGATTTATCCGAAACAAAAATTATATGTCGAGCGCGCGACGTGTCCGACCCTTATGGATATTGCCGGCGGAAACAAAAAGGAATGTAAAAGACTTTGGGCGCTTAATCCTAAAATCAAAGACAAAAATTTGCCGATACCAGAAGGAACTGTCATAAGAGTATAGGTTATTCATCAAGTTTCAAGTTTTTAGAGTTTCAAGTTTATATATGCCCATAAAGATAATGCAAAAGAAATATATTAAATTGAAAATATTTTCCCTAATTGTTCCGCTGAGTCTTTTTTGTGTTGCAAAAAGTTCAAGTGCGGATTGGCAAAGCGATCTGGAGGGGCAGTTTGATATTGTGGAAACATTTGATCAACTTCAGGATTGGAATGGTATGAAAACCGAAGCTTCATATGGTCTTCAAGATAGGCCAAAACTTCTCGATGGTTCCTATTCAACGCTTTGGTATGGATTTACAAATGATAGAATAATATTTGCTTATTTACAGCTTAGTGGCTCGTTGAACAGTGGCGATGTGATAACTTTCCAACCTAGCGGAGCCAGAATGACTTTCCAGAGAATATATAGCGAGAATGGCAAAAATTATATACAAGGTAGCAGTTTAGTAGGTCAGTTTACCGAAAATGATACGTTTTCAACCATGCAAGGCGCTTCAGGAGATGTTTCGGAAATTCCCAAATGGATTGGGAATCATGGTGCGCAATATACCTTGGGAGAAAAATCGCTTGCCATAAATTATTATGATTTTAGCGGTGGATATAGCGGATTTGGTCCCTCGAGACTCTCTGCTTTTTTTGGTGATGGCGTGACTGGCAAGAGTGGATACAAAAAAATAAACATTTTTTTCATGATGAAATTTCATCCCGGTTTTTTCAAAATGAATCCAAGCAATCCAAGCCAATATGGATATGTTGGGACACTTAAGGCTTTTGAAATCATGTCAGGCATGACTGATGTTGATTATTGGGGAACAACGGATGAATACAACTCAATTTGCGACAACACTCAAGGAGGGGGTGATTGCGGTCCAAGCCCCGGCGGAGCATCATGCAAAAATGAATATGGATTAAATGCTGATATTTTTAACCTTAAAGGTGGAGGTCTTTCTCATCCTGACAGGCTTTTCTTTCTTGATATAGCCAACAATGCTGCTGATAGAGATGTTTGTTACACATATGACAGGGCTATTTATTCTGGAGAATTTGGTATTGATATTCGAAATGGGGAAGAGGGAACCATTGATGACTTTTATGCAAATAATCTATGGTTCGGAGTGGAGATTGAAATTGAAAGGGGCACTGTGGATGCTTCAGATGGATATATGAACTTTTATATTTATGATTCTTCAGGAAACGAAACAGCTCACATTTCTTTTAGTAATATCGATAAGATGAATTTCTTTGATCATTATTACAATAAATTTGTTTTTGGCGGAAACAGGATATGCGATGGCTATGGAACATGTGATCCCAATGAAGATGACAGGTATTATGTCGATGATTTGATCATTGATGACCAGCGTATCGGTCCGACATATTTCAATTTATTGAATGCAATCGTTGATGCAACTGCGCCTGCATCGCCTAATGGATTAAATGTTTCATAGTAACAAATCCGCCAAGTGGACTGGCTGTTAACTAGCTTTTAGCTGCATTAGCTTTTAGGAAAATGCATGAATTCAAAAAGTAAATGCAAAGTTACTATTTGAAATGAACAAATCTTAAAATGAAAATTGATAAATTAAAATTTAGAATATTTTTCCTAATAGTTTTCCTCCTTAATTTTTTTGCTTTGACGAGGGATTTAAAAGCGGCTACATATCACGTGGCGACTGCAGGAAATGACAGCAATGGCGGAACATCTCTTAGCGATGCGCTTGCCACTCCTAAGGCCGGGGTAGCAAAACTTATTGCAGGTGACACTCTTGTTATTCATGAAGGAACATATACCGGTACCGGAGTGCAAAATATCACATTCCCGATTTCCGGAACAGCGGTGGATATGATTACTGTTACAAGTTCTCCTGACGAAGATATGCCGATTCTAGATGCCGGAGTAGCACATGACGCCGATTGTGAATCAAACAGAATAAGCGTTTTTCTCATTGATGGTAGAAGTTTTATAACATTGGATCATTTGGATATACGTAATGCCTGCGGGCATACGAGAGGAAATGTCACAATAGGTGCGGATTCCGCATCTGATCATATTAACGTTCAATATTGCAAAGTTGGCAGTGTATCGCGAGGCGGAGCAACTTGGACAACCAACAATCCCGCTCAAATATGGGTAGGCCAGAGCGGGGGAACGCACGACGTGGTTATTAATAATTGTGAGATATATGGCGATGCTGTCGGCGAAGGAAGTGGAATAAAAATCCAAAATGTTTCAAATATAAAAATAGAAAATAACGAATTCCATCATCTCGGTAGTGGAATCGCTAATAAATATGGAAATGCAACCAGCACAGGACATGTTTATGCGAGTAATTTGATACACGATTGCGGATCAGTGGAAAGAGGAGGGATATGGTGCGGCTCTCCAGGAGCCGTTATTACAAATAATTTGATAATAAATTCTCAGCAAGGAATAATAAACTTACTTGAATATGGAGCAGGCATAGAAATGGCTCAATCGGAAAGCTATGATTTCGGAACTCAGCCAGTGATTACTCACAATACCATCTATAATACAAATGCCGGAATATGGTTCCATGCAGCCAATGGAGATGTTATGCAATATAGCGTTCAGAATGCAATGGTGAAAAATAATGTCGTGGTTAATGCCCATGGAACAGCGGGAGCGGAATATTCGATAAATAAATATGCTGCTTCTGAACAATTGCCGAATGAATCCGACCATAATGTATTTTACAGTAGTTCATCATCCAATGTAGTAGATGGTGGTCCGACAGGGGGCGGATATTCTCTTACGCTTAATCAATGGAGAACTAAAGGGTTTGATAACTTTTCCTTCAATGCAATGCCGACATTCGCAAACGCTTCCGGAAATTTGAATCAGATTAGTGATTTCGAAATAATAGGTGGCGCAGGAAATAATGCAGCTTCAGAAGGCGTTGACATGGGCCCAAACATATCCTTAGTCGGGCCTAAGTCCGAATATCTTATTGATTTAGAAACAACCCCGCCTGTAAGCCCGAGCGGACTGTCAGTTAATTAGTGGTTATCAGTTATGATTCACAGATAAGTCAAGCCGGATGCGAATTAAAGTAAACTTGACAAGTATAAAATTATCTGATAATTTATTAATTATCAAGTATAAAATAATCGGATTATCCTATAAAATATGCTTTACAAAAGGGATATTTTGCAAAAGATTGAAAAAGTTTTATTTAGGGATGAATTCCTTATTCTTAGTGGTGCAAGACAAACCGGTAAAACTTCCATCTTGCTTATCTTGAAGAATCTTTTGGAAGAAAAAGGCTTTCTTTGTCATTATTTCAATCTGGAAAACCAACAGAACCTAAAATTTTTTAATGCAGACCCTCTCAATTTGCTTGAAGCTATTCCCAAGGAAAAAAGCAAGCAGTTCATTTTTATTGATGAAATCCAATATCTTGACAATCCTAGCAATTTTCTAAAATTGCTTCATGATGAATATAAAAACAGAGTGAAGATAATCGCATCCGGCTCCTCATCTTTCTATATCGACAAGAAATTCCGTGACAGTCTGGTCGGCAGAAAATTCCTATTTGAAATATATCCGCTAAATTTCGATGAATTTCTTGTTTTCAAAAAAGAAGAAAAATTGTTTTTGGAAAAAGGAAAACAACTTACACTGTATTATCGAAAAAAACTGGAAAAGCTTTGGAATGAATACCTCACATTCGGCGGCTATCCAAAAGTGGTGCTGGCCGAAGACGAGGAGCTTAAAAAATACTGCTCGAAGAAATCGGATACTCATATGTCAAAAAGGACATTGTTGATGCCGGCATTCGCAATAGTGAAAAATATTTTTCACTCTTGAGATTGCTGGCGGATCAGGCCGGGCAGTTGGTGAACTCACAAGAGCTTGCTGCAACACTTGGTGTTGCGCACAAAACCGTCGATGAGTATCTGTATGTGATGAGAAAATCATACCAAGTCGCTTTCATTTCACCTTTCTTTAGAAATATGCGCAAAGAGCTGGTGAAAATGCCCAAAGCATATTTTTATGACTTAGGGCTCAGAAATTTTTTTCTTGGCGATTATTCTTCTTGGAAAAACCGCGCTGACAGAGGGGCTTGTTTGGAAAATATTATTTTCAGGGAACTTTTAAAAGAAACACGAGGTGTTGGCAAAATAAAGTTTTGGCGTACTCAAGATCAAAAGGAAGTTGATTTTGTGGTTGGAAAATCCGCATATGAGGCCAAGTTTAATTCCCGAAAACAAAAAGAAGGAAAATATGCAAAATTCCAAGAACAATATCCTGACATAAAATTCTCATTCATTTCCAATGATGATTTACTTGAGAGATTTTATGACTTTCAATATGAGCAAAAAAGTAAAGATAGATGAAATTGCGCCGGCTTTACCAAGCGGACTTAGTGTAAATTGAAAATGAAATCTCGAATGAATGAAAAATGATAAATTAAAATCTAGAATATTTTTCCTAATTATTTTCTTTAATGTTTTTTGTGTCGCAGAAAATTCCCAGGCTGGTATTGTATTCGAGACTAATTTTGATGTTTCTCCAGATTGGCAATCGGAAGAAACTATTGCCAATAACCAAGACTAGTCATCGACCTTCAATAAAATTCCTGCGATGGTTCTAGCTCCTTTCGTTGCCTATCGTGCGCCAAAAATGCCAGCAGAGGGATATCATCAAAATCATTATGTAAGCAGCGACGGATGTGAAAGCGGAAAATGCTACACAGCCTGGTATTATTGCGATCGGGATGAAGAATGGCAGCATGGCGGCATGAACATTCATCTTGGCAATCCCGGCTGGGACGAACTGTATTTTAGATTCAGGATGCGTTTTCAGGATGATTGGCAATGGAGGCCAAACACAGCTATTGCTGGAGGAAGAGAAACTCCATATTCTGTTTTTCATAAGCTTTTCAGGGTAATTTACGACGTTGACATTGAAAATACGCAACTATCTCCTTCTTCAAACGAAGATTATCCCTTTTATGCCATAATCGATTATACGGGATGGGGTACTGGCTATGAAGCATCATATCCGCGTTTAAAAATCATACCAAGGGAAGACAGGAACAATGTGACTACAGATGAGAGATGGATCGCAGGTACGCAATGGTACTCGACCTTCGGGGCACCGGATCAGGACGGCTGGCATTGGCTTGAGTTTCATGTGAAATTGAATTCCGACTATACCGTGTCCGACGGAATGGTGGAGGTTTGGTATGATGGTGATTTTTTAGGTTCCTTAAATGATGTTTTGTATAGAGGGCTTGAGGAAAACAATAATGCAAAAATGACGCATATGGTAATAATGGACAATCAGCACAATGGTTGGATAGGCGGTCCACACGAACAGTGGACAAAAATTGAGAATATCGTTGTCTCAACCGACCCAATCGGCACAGCATATGTTGTTGACAGCGGGGAATTGGACATGACCGCACCCGCCATCCCAAGCGGACTGGCAGTAAGCTAGATTTTAGTTTATAGCGCTTTTGGTAAATGAATACAGCTTTGATGAATATTATGCAAAAACAAATTTTAATATTTTTTTGTCTCATTCTTTTGATTCCGTCAGTCTCTTTTGCTGCGGGCATGTATGGAGATTTTGAAAATGATTGGTCATATAATGCGACGGGTCACAATGATTCTCCAACATTAGACAGAAATGACGGGTGGCAAATATTCACAGATTCTCATGGCGTAATGAGCATTTCTAAGGATACCGAAAATGGAATGAACGGCGGAAGTTGCTGCAAGGTCGATGTTACAAATTTTGGAGAAGACGGAACGTTCAAGGTGTATAACCAATATCATCCGCAGGCCGCATCAACCACTTTGCCGGAACTTGATGAAAATGTGGATATGTTCGTTTGGTATATGCGCTGGCCGGATTGGAGAGTGGGGGAGATTCACCTTGGTCCTGAATCGGAAGATCCCGATAGCACAAATGCTGATTTGGGCGGCATGCATTACTATCATTATTTTGACAATATTGTCGGATCTCCAAATTATTGGATCCAATTTATCGCCGATATGCATCCTCAACACACAAATGCGTCAGGCATTTGCGGATCCGGTTGGGATTGTAATGATCCACCATATGATCCCGAGCCTGACTGGAACTATATCCATGGATGGAGAAGGACGTATATCCAGTTTAGATATAATCCTTGGGGAGATAATGATGGTGCAACGACGTGGCCAGCGTATGGTCCGTATTCCGTGTATCTTGATAAACTGGAATTCATTGACAATCCCTATCCGGATAATCATCAGACAGTGAATTCAAAGGCGACGGCATATTATGGCAACGGTCACTTTGTTTTGCATTGGAGCAATGACAGCAACTATCTGCCGAACTCCGACGGTACCAACCGTTGGGGATATGAAATACGGTGGTCAAGATCTCCGATTACGAATCAGGCAGACTATGATAATGCAACGAGAATAAGCGATGCATCGGAACCTTATTGGGATTATTGCCAAACCCATTCATCTGCACATTCAAGTGACGGTCATTATGATGCTGATTTTACACTTTCTGAAATAGAAGACGGCGACACGATTTATTTTGCTATTGCGGAAGTTAGGCGAAATCCGTCTGATGGTTTTGATTCATGGGCATTTCAAATAGTGCCGTTCGGAGAAATAAATAATACTTCGGATGTAACTCCTCCGATTTCACCAAGCGGACTCATTATTAATTAGCTTCATTAGCTTTCAGGAAATACAAATGCAAGAAATGAAATTCAAAATTATTTCCATGTTGATTTTTCTGTCCGGATTTCTTTTTTATTCATGCCATGCCGGAATGATCAATGATTTTGAGGATGGTGATGATGTCAATAATGTGGGCACCGGAAATCTTCGTGTATATGAAGCTTACAATGATTGGCAGACGTTGTCTGTGGTGCCAGGCGGTGCAAACGGTTCTTCTTACGCTGCACGAATAGTGAAAGACGGCTCGGAAAATCCGTGCGGTGAAAATGACAGGTGTTCCACTCCTATAAACGGTCTGTATTATGGCAGGCATTATACCTATCTTTTCAGTGACGCCAATGCTCAGGGCATTCCATATGAAGCAACCGCAGACAGTGACAGACTGTCCATGTATATCAAGGCGCCAGTGGGACACAATCAGACGGTTTCGCAAACGCCTGCAAATCTTCATCTCGGGACATACACGCTCATTCCCGGCGGGACCGGCAACGGAACGCATTTTTATCATTGGTTCAATATCCAAGGCAGTGATTATTGGACAAAAATAATTGCAAATAGCCATCCCCAGCATCAAGTTGCTGTCAGTGTCGATATAGTTAATAATCCTGTTGAATGGGATTATTGGCCGCGCATGACCAGATTGTATCTCCAAGGGATTCTTTGTTCTTCAACTGCAAACGAAACATGGATGATCGATGAAATCACTGGATATACTCCTTCAGAAAGTGAAGATGATGATCATATTACAAGTATATCATGCACATATTTGGGAAACGGCCGCTTTCAGCTTGGTTGGTTCGGATCTTCCTCATATGATGACATTTCTGATACATTTGATGTATATTACAGTTCAAATCCGTTGCTTAATCATAATTATGCATCGGGCACATTGGGTGTTGATAACCTGAGCGATGTCATCTACGGGTATGATATTAGCAATTATTTTTCGACAACTATTGATACCGGAATAGAAAGTGGCGATATATATTTTGCAATAAAATGCAACGCTGCAGATGCCCCGGCATATGTCAGTAAAATAGATTATTATATTAGCGACACCAATATGGACACAATCGCACCGGCTTCGCCAAGTGGACTGGCTGTTAATTAACTTATTGATTTTAGCTTCATTGGTTTGAAGGAAATGCAAATTTTGATGATTTGCGGTTGAATTTCGAGATAAGGCTTGAAATTGTTCAGTAACGTGTTACTGAACATGTTATGTAACACGTTAAGTAACAAATTCGGCGGGCATTAGACGAAGTGCTTTTTGCGGGGTATAATCAAATAGCATGAAAATAGGCATCGATATCAGATTGATTGGGAAGAAAAGGACCGGCGATGAGGCGGTGTTTTTCAATTTGGTGAAGAATCTGGCACGAATTGATACGGATCATGAATTCGAATTGTTTACGGATATTTCGGATGAAAAAACACTGTCTGAAATAAAAAATAAGCTTGAAATAGGCGGTAAGGAAAATTTCAACATTATTTCACTTCCGGCCGGGAAATTCAAATGGAATTTTTGGACGCTTTCCCGATATCTTAGAAAAAATCCTGTTGATATATATCATACGCAATACATTACTCCATGGTTCGTGCCAAAAAGAATTAAGATTGTAACTGTCATACACGATATTTCTTTTAATTTTTTTCCGAAATTTATAAGATTTTCAGATTTGTTTTTCCTTAAAACATTGATCCCGATAAGTTTGAAGAGGGCTGATAAAATAATCGCGGTGTCCGAGTTTACCAAAAATGAAATAGTAAAATTCTATAAGATAGCTCCTGAAAAAGTTGAAGTCGTGCATAACTCCGTCGGGGAGGAGTTTTTGGCGGATGAAACGCTGGCTGCTTACGCATCACGCGTGGCGGATAAGTATGGACTTCCTGAAAAATTCATACTCTACATAGGAACGCTCCAGCCGAGAAAAAATATCCCAATGCTCATCAGCGCCTATGCAAAAACCAAGAAACGTCTCGATGGAATAAAACTAGTCATTTGCGGAAATAAAAATGCCCATAACTTTGACAAGAGGATAGAGGAGATAATAAAAGTGGAAAGTCTGGAAAAAGACGTGCTTTTTCCAGGATTTATCGATGAGAATGATAAAATTTTTGTATATAGGCTTGCTCATGCTTTTGTGCTTCCGTCGCTCTATGAGGGATTTGGAATACCGCTTCTTGAGGCGATGAGTCAGGATGTTCCGGTTCTTTCTGCAGACATTACGAGTCTCAGAGAAGTTGCACAAAAAGGCGCACTTTACTTCGATACATCCAGCCTTGATGATTTCTCAAAAAAGTTGTATGATATTTCCATGGATAGTAACCTTAGGAGGGAGCTAACAAATTCTGGAAAAACACGGGTTAGCTCTTTTTCTTGGCAAAATTCAGCAAAAAAAACGCTTGCAATTTATGATAAGTTGTATCATAATGAAGCGGTTTAATAATCTAATTATAATTCTTTAAAACAAAATATGCACTACACAAGTAGCAATGGTTATGTGAAAAAAAGAAAATGGCTTATGCCACTTTTTGTTGTCGGAGGCATCTTTTTTATTATCGGAGGACTTGCCGCGTGGAAGGCGGGTTTTATTTTGAGTAAGATTTCTACCGAAGGAGGGGGAAGCTTGCTGCAAAGTATAACACATGCAATTCCGGGAGTAAGAGATGTTCTTAAGGGAGAAGAAGAAGGAAGAATAAACATTGTGCTTCTTGGCATGAGAGGCGAAAATCTTCCCGGTGGCGGAACTCTAACGGATACAATCATGGTTGCAAGCATCAAACCCCAGGAAAACAAAGTAGCGCTAGTTTCCGTCCCCAGGGATTTGTGGGTGAAAAATCCCGGCACGGAAAGCTACAGTAAAATAAACGCAGTGCACGCGTATGGCGAAGAGAACGGAAAAGAGAAGGGTATTTCACAGATGGAAAAAGTGCTAGAAGAGGTTCTGGGGCAAGAGATACATTATGGAGCGCGAATTGATTTTGAAGGATTTAAGGAGTTGGTTGATAGCTTGGGAGGGATAGAAATACATCTCGATAACAATTTTTCAGAACCTTCGCAATTTATGGGAATTAAAGGAAGATGTGATGATACGACTTTTGTGGTTCCAACAGGGCAGACCGAAGAGAAAAAAGTCACCAGAAGAGACGGATCGATCGGATATCGTCATTTCCCATTGTGCTATACAAAGGATGCCAAGGAATGCGGAGGAAATTTTACCCTTAAAGCCGGTGATATAGCCCTTACGGGAGAACAAGCTCTTTGCTTGGCGCGAGCGCGGGAAACTTCGAGTGATTTTGACCGAGCAAGACGCCAGCAGATGATTTTGCAGGCAATTCAGAAGAAAGCTACAAGCTTGGGAACTCTTAGTGATTTTACGAAAGTTAACGCGATGCTCGATGTTTTAGGTAACAGCGTAAAAACCGATATGGCCGCATGGGAAATGAAAAGCCTCTATAACATATACAAAGGCATGGAAAATCCAGAGATAACACAAAAGGTATTGGAAAATTCTGAGGAAGGATTGCTTTATGCGCCCCAAGAAACGCCTGAAAGAGGATACACTCTGGAGCCCAGAGGAGATAACTACGACAGAATTCACGAGATGTTTCGGAATGTTTTTTCTCTTCCTGCTGCCCAAACCGAACCTCAAGCATAATCCGCGCAAAAGATGCCAGGCGTATTTTCCAATCATGAAAACGTGATCTTGCGTTATTAGAATGGTATAACAATATGGATCTTTCTATCATTGTAACAAATTACGGCAATCCCGAGTTGCTTAGGCTTTGTCTGAACTCGATTAAAAAGAGCACGATCGGAGTGCGGCATGAACTGGTTGTTTGTGACAGTAAAACATTGGAGGAAACGGAAACGATGATGCGGGAAGAATTTCCTGATATTTCTTTTTTTCCGGATAAAAAAAATATAGGATTTCTGGCTTGTGTTGATAAGGGTTTGGACCATTGCAGAGGCGAGTACATACTTATTTTAAACGGTGATATTATTGTCAAACCGGATTCAATCCAAAAGATGTATGACTATATAGCCAGCGATAAATCGATCGGAATGATCGGACCAAAACTTCTGAATTTTAACGGAGCGTTTCAGGAATCTTGTTTCAGATTCTACAAACCGATGACTATAGTCTACAGAAGGACATTTCTTGGCAAACTGCCATTTGCAAAAAAGCATCTTGATCAATTCTTGATGCGCGATTATGATCACGCTGAGCCGAGAGAAGTTGATTGGCTGATGGGCAGCTCGCTTATGGTTTCGAAGGAGGCGGTTAATAAGGTCGGCCGCATGGACTCGCGATATTTCATGTATATGGAAGATGTCGACTGGTGCAGAAGATTTTGGGAAAACGGATTTAAAGTTGTTTATTATCCCTTGGCCAGCATGCATCACTATCACGGAAAAGGCAGTTCCAAGGGAAGTGCAATAAAATCACTCATTTCAAGCAAGCTTGCCTGGACACACATAATGAGCGCGCTGAAATATTTCTGGAAATTTTTCGGGAAGCCGCTCCCGGTTCATAAATAGTTTTCGGTTACTTATAAATAAGTTTTAAAGAATTGGTTATGGAACAGACGCATAGCGGAAAGAATAAGATTGAAAGGAACGATTTAAGAAAAAAATTTTTTGCCAACTACATGAAGTTGGTCGGTTTTGCGCTGCTCCTCTTGTTCGTTTTTTTGGTGGGATTCGAGAAAGGTAAGGAAACGCAAAAGAACATAGAATCGCCGATTCCAGTAGAAGATGCTATATTCAAAAATAAAGATTTACAAAAAAATACAATAGATTTCTCGTTGTTCTGGAATGTATATGATCTTCTCAAAAGCAAATACATAGATTCTGACAAACTTGATGCCAAAGAGCTTTTTTATGGTGCGATCAAAGGAATGATGCATGCGACCAGTGATCCATATACGGATTTTTTTGATCCCGAAGAAAACAAAAAGTTCAGCGAAGACATATCCGGCAATTTTGAAGGAATTGGCGCAGAGCTTGGCATAAAGCAGGGAATACTTACTATAATTGCGCCGCTCAAAGACACGCCCGCCGAGAAAGCCGGGCTTCGCAGCGGAGACAAAATAATAAACATTGACGGCAAGAGTACCGGAGATATGAGCGTTGATGAGGCAGTTGATAATATTCGCGGCCCCAGAGGCACGACTGTTACGCTGACCATATTCCGCGAAGGAGACCAAGATACGCGCGATGTGCAGGTGAAAAGGGATGTTATTAATGTGAAAAGCGTGACGCTTGAATGGAAAGAGAAAGATATTGCAGCCATCACAATCATGCGTTTCGGAGATGATACAAATAAAGGTTTTTCTAGTGCTATTTCAGAAGTAAATTCAAAGAAAGCAAAAGGACTAATCATTGATCTCAGAAACAATCCCGGAGGTTATTTGCAGACGTCCATTGATATAGCAAGCAAGCTCCTTCCTAAAGGAAAGGTGGTTGTCATTGAAGAAAGCCAGGACAAAAGCCAAAAGAAAATGTATTCGCGCGGCGGCGATCTGGGGAGTCAGATTGAAACCGTTGTTCTTATAAATGAGGGGAGTGCGAGCGCTTCAGAAATTCTTGCGGGCGCGCTCAAAGACAATCGTGATAATGTCACTTTGGTCGGTAAAAAATCGTTCGGAAAGGGATCGGTTCAGGAGTTCATTGAACTTTCTCAGGGAACTGCCGCCAAAATCACAGTTGCGCGCTGGCTCACTCCTAGCGGCAGGCAGATAAATGAAGAGGGAATACAGCCGGACAGAGAAGTTGAACTTAGCAACGATGATTTTGACAACAATCGCGACCCGCAGCTGGATGAAGCGATCAATATTCTCAAAGAGAAGCTGGGGATCAGACAATAGCAATGACATCTTCAATCAAGAGGTTTAGCTTCCATATGGAGGCTAAACCTCTTGATTGTAATAGCCGGGAAATTTTTTGAAAAGTTTTAAAAGGCTAGACCTCCAGGCTGAGGTTTAGCCTTTTGTTTCAAATATTTGCAGGATTTTATTTTTCGATCGGGAATCTGTTTTCTAGCCACTTCGGCATTCCGCCTTTTAGCACATAAGGAGACACAAGTAACATATCATACATCTGAACGGATGCTTGGAATTCTTCCAACTCGTTGTTGCCGACAACCACCACTTTTTTCTCGGTGATTTCTTTTCGTCTTTTTTCAAGCTCTTCAAAGGGTATGTTTTTTGCTCCCGGGATGTGTCCATTAGAAAATTTTTCAGGACTTCTGACGTCAATTATAAACATGGGAACTTTTTGCTCAACCGCTTCGTTTAGCTTTTCCTGCGTGACATATGAAACTTTTGCTTGGTCTACGAATGAGTTTGGATCACCGTATGTGACGGTTATGCCGGCCATTGCTGTCCATGCTTCCATTCCTCCGGCAAGGACACTTACATTTTCAAAACCTTCTTTTTTGAGTTTTTTGAGCATATTCTTAACTTCCGGGTCGGTGCTTTTCTCACTTATTACTATTATATGGTCATGCGCGTCTATTTTCCCATTCTCAGGAAACTCTTCCGGAACTATGTTTATTGACCCCACAATATGTTCTTTGGCATAAGCTTCAAACGGACGAATGTCCAGCAAAGCTAGGCCTGCGGTATCATTCTCAACGATGATTTTTTTGTGAAGCTCTTTTGCGTTTATTGTTTTATGGGCGTATGCTTTTTCTTCCGGTTCGATTATGATTGATTGCGGTTCCGAAGCTATTTTCTGGTTGCTTCTCGTTAAGGTAAAGATTGCAACAAGTAGTATAAGAAAAAAGCCTAGTATTAGGGCTAAGATCTCTTGTTTTTCTAATTTTCTGCCTGAAGAAGATGTTCTTCCCGCGAGTTTTTCTTTGTTAAACATTTTTTCGAATTATTGCAAAATACTTCCAATGAAGCCTTGGGCACCAATGATAAAATCTTTCACGCTCATCGGTCTTTTGCCTTCTTTTTGTATTTCTTTGATTATTATTACTCCTCTCGAAGTTTGCACTCCGATACCGTCTCCGATTTCAAACACTTCGCCTTCAGCGTGTTTTTCGATCGGATTGATTTTTTGTAAATATATTGATAACAATTTCAAACGCACGAGATTGTCATTGTTTTTCCAATATGAAAAAATACCAGGCCACGGAGAAAGCGCTCTATATCTGTTATAGATTGCTTCTGCTGTTTCCGACCAATAAATATGTCCGTCCTCGCGTTCAATCAGCTGGCAAAGTGTCGCGCGGGAGTGATCCTGGGGTTTTGGCTGTATTTTCCGTTTGACCCAAAGAGGAATGGTTTCCAGTAGAAGCTCGGCACCAAGCACGGCCAATTCATCAGAAAGTATTTTCGTGTTGTCATGCGGTTTGATTGGTATAGCTTTTTGCGCGAGAATATCGCCGGAATCAATTCCTTCATCCATCAGCATTACTGTCACCCCAGTTTCTTTTTCACCCTGAAGTAAAGCATTTTGAATCGGAGAGGGCCCCCGATATTTTGGCAAAAGAGAAACATGCACATTGATGCACCCGAAAGCCGGCAATTCAAGAGCTGCTTTTGGAAGTATCTTGCCATAGGCTGCTACCACCGCAAGATCAGGCTTGAGCTTCTCCAGTTCTTTTACAGCTTGATCATCGAACCTTTCCGGCTGAAAAACAGGAATCTTGTGTTTTTGGGCAAGAATTTTAACTGCAGGGGATGTCATTCCCTGATTGCGTCCGGTTTTTGAATCGGGTTTGGTGAACACTCCCACAATGTTGTATTTGTTCTCCAGCAGACTTTCAAATATTTTTTCTGACAATCGGGAAGTGCCCATGAATATCATACGGAGTTTTATTTCTTTTGCCATAAAATTATCATTCAAATCTGTCAATACATTTCATGCGCGATTACCGCACGTTACAGCATTGACTGAATTGAATTAATTCGTGGATTTGGATATTGTTTTTGATTTTGTGATTTTATCGATAAAAAGAATTCCATCCAAATGATCTATTTCATGCTGGAAAGCGCGTGCGAGAAGTCCACGAGCCCTTACTTTTCTTGGTTTTCCGTCGGGATCCGAAAATCTGACCTGTACATCTTCACATCTAGAAACGGGATAAAACTCGTTCGGAAAACTCAGACAGCCTTCTTCACTAACTATTTTTTTTCTTGATTTTGCCGTTATTTTCGGATTTATCGCGACATAAAGCTCACCGTCCAGGTTGATCACGCAGAGCCGAAGGCTTTCTCCGACCTGCGGAGCGGCAAGTCCGATCGCGTTTTTGTTTGAAATCAACATTTCAGACATCACCAAAACAAGCTCTTGCGTTTTTTTGTCAAGAGGAAACTTGATTTTGGCCGCTTTTTGGCGCAAAATCGGATCTGGATTTTTTCGTATTTTCAGCTTCATTTTCTTATAATCCGATTATAAGTAAATTGTACAGGAAGTTCGACAAACCCGCAATATTAGTGCAAATCATGATGAAATTTTAAGAAATATTTTTTGACAAAAAAGCCTCAGGCAAAAAATAAATTTCTGCGAGAGGCTTTTGCAGATTAACACAATGTCTAACGGTGGTGAAATTTTCTACATATGTACTATTTTTTAGTATAGCATATTTTGCATTTTGTGTCAAGTCCGGCAATCAAAAAGCTTTGAAAATACATTTTAGAAGGGCAGGTCTGATTTCTCCATGTCGCTTGAAGTCTTATTGATAATCTTGAAGAAATAGCGCCATTTTTCGCCCGTTTTGCAAAGCTCCTTTGTGTCATTCATGGCTTTTAACACGGTTTGTCTGCTGTATTTTTTGCATACTTGAAAAATTGAACTGCGCTTGTTGTTTGGTATCTCCAATTCTTTGATGACCGTAAGGGCTAAATCTTGCCATTGATAAGCGGGCGGTTTTTTTGCCGTCCTATTTTTCATGAGCTCACCGAAGGATTTTATGTTTCTTTTTCTCTCCATATACAAATTGTACCAGTATCTTTTTGTTTGCAAAAGGGCATATCAATTCTTTTTTATTTGACAGAACCGGGGCATATATCATACGCTAAATACTGTCCTTCTGGTTCATTAACAACAGGAAAATCCTGATCCGTCCCATTCTTTTTGCCCAAATTGCAATAAGGTTCATTGGAACCCTGGCTGGAAGCCTCTTCCAGCCTCTTTTTTATTCATTAAATACGCAATTGACAAAAAAAGGCATTACGGCAATACTTATATTGTTGATCTTTGCAAAAAATATAAAAAATTTGAAAAGGAGGAGACATGCGGTATGAAATTATTTTAGCAATTCCTGTCATGCTGTTGCTTGCCACTGCAATAGTTAGTTCTAGCAGAGAAAAATGCGAAGCAAAAAGCGTAAGAGAGAAAAACAAGAAAGAGCTCGATAAGATCGCGTCTCTTTACAAGGAATTCAGGACGCTTCTTGCTCGCGTCGAAAAGCTTGATATCAAAGGAGATAGTTGCTTTAACGGTGATATTGGCGTGCAGTATGAATTTGCCAAGTCGATAGGTTTCTTTTTTGCTCAAATGAGAGAACGTAACGATTTGGCATGTCTAGACGCCGCAAAAATCATAAGAATGCAGCTGGACAACGACAAGTGGATTGAAAGATTGGGGCACTATATCGCATATCTTGAAAAATTTCTTCCTTTTGAGGAATATTTTGTTCGTGCTTTCGAACGTTCCGATCTCGGATGCTTCAGGGGATTGAGGGGCGTGTAATCCGATTTCAAGGCAAGACCGCCGGCATAAAGTGTTCGGCGGGTTTTTTATTTGTTTCATTGACAAATGCTATGGATGTGTCATATTTTGTAAAGTTGTTGCTTTAAAAAAGAAAACATCACGAAAGGAGACTTATCATGATTATATTCTCAGTTGCAGTGATTTGTATATTGATTGTGATTTTTGGGGGAGTCGTCCTGTTTAGTTTGATCGAAAAAAGGACAAAAAAATTAGCTCAAATTAAAAGCGATAATCATGCAAAGTTGATCGAGACCCAGGAGTTGCTGAGAGAGACTGAGTTTATTCTCTATGAAGTAAGAGATTTAGATTATGATTCCCAGAATGTTTTTGAAGATGTGATTTTGTGTGTAGCTCACGAAGAGATTAAGGTGCTGGGTGGCGTTATTGGAAAATTTTTTGCAATGAACGAATCTGATCCTGGGGCGGTTAGCGCTTTCCTGAAAATACAGAGCCTCGAACAAATCATCAAGACTAAGAAAGATATGCTTATGAAGATTCGTATGAGTTCTGCTTTTTTCCGGCAGTATTATATTGAAGGTTCCGGAGAGGTGGAGTATGTTGTTCTGATGAAGTCTTCAGACGACAACTGATTTTGCGTGTGCATCAGTCTGCCCGTTGCGGATCCATCGCGGCGGGCTTTTCTTTATTTTTTTAAGGTTTTTGACAGAAATGCATATTTCTGGTATGATAAGTTGTTCTTTAAAAACAATAACAAGTGTCGAGGAGGGGTTATGTTTGCATTCATATCTTTGCTTTTTGCAGGAGGGGCAATCTGGTTTTCACGCCATTTTTTGCGCCGATACTTCTCCAAAAGAAAAGCGGCAAAGAAGGAAAAATTGAGATTATTAATGATTATGAATGAAAATGAAAGGAATTTTTTCAGTTTGCAAAAACTACTGATTTCGGCGGGAAAGAAGATTGGTGAGGTTTTTGAAGTTAGCGACCATCTTCCCAAGAGTTCCCGTCTGACATTTGAAAATGCTTCAAGAGAGGTGCGCGACATAGAAAGGAGGTTTGAACAGTTGAAACACGAGAATAGCTCCGATCCTGAAGCTGTACGTAGTAAGCTGAAGGATTATGATTTCGAGCAGCGAATCAGCGAGTCAATGGGGAAATTGCATAGTCTTAAACTAAAAGCGGAGGAGCTGAATAGAAAACGTTTTAAACTTTATGTAGTCAGGGCTGAAAGCAACGCAAAGAAATGAAATGTGCGAACCCAACAGTTTCTCCCGAAAAAAGCCTGCCGACAGAATCATGTCGCCAGGCTTTTTAATATTCAAATCTTACTGGATTAAAAAATGTTGAAATGTTAAAATAATACCATAAACAAAAAATAATTGTTTAGCAACGTGTTGCTTAACATGTTGCTTAACACGTTAAGCAACAAATTTAAAACAAAAATATGCCAAGCAGAAAACTTAAAAACAAAAACACGCGAAATCTCATACGAATGGGCAGGGCAGGGTCAAGTCTCGGGCTCACTCTTCCAAAAGAAATGACAACGTCCTTGGGCTGGCGCGAAAAGCAGAAAGTAAAAGTCAAGAGGACTCACGGAGGAATCTTGATTAAAGACTGGAAAAAGTAAAATGTATAAATAATATTAATTGATATATTAATTTTTTATTCTTGAATAAAATAATTCTATTAATCGTTGGTTTGTTCAAAGAATAAAAAGAAATTTGATGGAGTAATTTTACTGGCAATGCCAGATGGGTTTTGGTTGTGTTTTTGGCTTGGTTTTGCTAAAATTTAATCATGAAAAAGAGAAAAATATTCATTGAAATAGGTGTTCCTGAACATCTTAGCAAACGTCTTGCACAAAAAGTTTTGGAGTGGAAAGATCTTCCGGTCAAGTGGATCAGGAAAGAAAATCTGCATCTGACAATAGCCTATGTTGGATACGTCGGTGAAGAAGTTTTGCCGGAACTATGCCAAAAGGTTCAAGATGTCGCGAAGAAATTTGAATCTTTTGAAATAGTGTTTGATCGCATAGAGCTTTCCCCGGCGGATAATTCACGTCTGATTCAATTAAGCGGAGTACCAAGTGAGGAGCTGCGCGTTCTCAATGAAGAAATGGAAAAAGCACTAGGAATGATGCCTCCAAAACATAAACAATTCAGCCCTCATATAACACTGGGCAGAATCAGAAGGAAAAAATGGGACGAGCTTCAGCATAAACCGATCATTAATGAAAAATTCAGTGCGGCCATGCCAATTGAATCTGTTTTGGTAATGGAAAGTATTGGAGAAGGTGCCGAATATGCTTCCGTGGAAGAATGTCCATTACAATAGGCCGATAAATATAAAATTTCTAAATTTTATCAAATTCTAAGAACAATATGAATGTTTTGGATGTCCGAATAGACAACTTGAGTCGTGACGAGATTTTTAAAAAAATAGAATCTTTTTTGCTTGACGGAAAATTTCATCAAGTTTGCACGATTAATGCGGAGATTATTTTGAAAGCACAAGAAGATAAAGGTTTTAAAAACATACTAAATAAGTCGGATTTAAACGTGGCGGATTCTGTTAGTATACGTTATGCATTTTTGAGATTTGGAAAGCGGCTTAAATGTAGATTTGCGGGCGTCGATCTTATGCATGAGATTTTGCGTATGGCCAATGAGAAAAGGCTTTCTGTTTTTCTTGCGGCGAGCAAAAACGGTCTGAGTTCCTATGAAGAAATCCGAGATTCGCTGATCAAGTTCTATCCGGATGTAAATTTTTCAGGAAATAATATAGATCCAAACAAGTTTGCGTCATACCAAATATCAAATGCCGAATGCGATATATTATTTTGTGCTTTCGGCGCTCCGCATCAGGAAATGTTCATAAATTTCCTAAAAGATGATATAATTGGCGTAGCCATGGGAGTTGGCGGCAGTTTTGATTTTGCGACCGGAAAAATCAAAAGAGCGCCAAAAATCATGCGTTATTTTGGCTTGGAGTGGCTTTGGAGACTCATGCTTGAGCCGAAATACAGACTCAAAAGAGCTCTAAAAGCGGTGCTTGTTTTTCCAATAAGAATTATTTTTTCAAAAAACAATGGATAAGAAAGTGAGGGTGCGTTTTGCGCCATCGCCAACGGGATATTTGCATGTGGGAGGGCTTCGTACGGCGCTTTATGATTTTCTGTTTACGAAAAAGAATGGCGGAACTTTTGTGCTAAAAATAGAAGATACCGATCAAAAGAGATATGTTGAAGGCGCAGTTGAAAACCTCATAAAATCTCTGGATTGGGCTGGAATCAAGTGGGACGAAGGAGTTTTCACAGATGTGAAAACAAAAGAGGACAAGACGGAAGTTGCCAGTTCAAAAACTTATCCAAGCATATTGGAAGTGGGAGAGTATGGCCCGTATGTTCAGTCGGAAAAACTTGATGTATATAAAAAATATGCCGAAAAACTCGTTAAAGATGGAAATGCTTATTATTGCTTCTGCAGCTTGGAGCGTCTTGAGGAGCTCAGAAAAACACAAGCGGCGAATAAGCAGGCTCCCATGTATGACCAATGCTGCTTAAAGCTATCCGAAAATGAGATAAAGAAAAAACTTGCGGAAAAAATTCCATACGTGATACGGATGAAAATCAAAAAAGGCGAAATATTGGAAACAAATGATGCAGTTAGGGGCAAAGTCAGATTTAATACTGATTTTCTCGACGATCAAATAATTTTAAAATCCGATGGTTATCCTACATATCATTTGGCGAGCGTAATTGATGACCACGAAATGAAAATAACACATGTCATCAGAGGAGAAGAGTGGTTGCCAAGCCTTCCGAAGCATATGTTGCTTTACAAATATTTCGGATGGGAGACTCCCAAATTCGCCCATCTTCCTCTTTTGGTAAATCCTGATCGTACAAAACTGTCAAAACGACAGGGAGATGTAGCTGTGGAAGACTATGCCAATAAAGGTTATCTGAAAGAAGCCATTATAAATTTCGTTGCTTTGCTCGGATGGAACCCCGGGGAGGGAAGCACGCAGGAAATTTTTTCAATGGAAGAATTGATTAAAAAATTCGATCTTTCCAAAGTTCATAAGGCGGGAGCGGTTTTTGATATAAAAAAATTAGATTGGATTAACGGACAATATATCAAAAAGATGAATATTAATGATCTTTATGCAGAGGCTTTGCCTTTTTTGAAGCGAAAAGAATTTTTTAAAAAAGCAGCAGAATATCGCAGAACCGAAGAATATATAAAAAAAGTTCTTGTTATTGAGAAAGACAGGCTTACCAAGCTTGCTGACGTTGGGGAGGAAAATAGGTTCTTCTTTGAAGATGTGTCGTATGAAAAAGAACTTCTTCGATGGAAGAAAATGTCGGATAAAGATTTGCAAAAATCTCTCAAAACTTCAAAAGACGCGCTTGAAAAAATACCGAATGATGGTTGGACGCTCGAGAATCTCGAAAAAAGTCTTCTCGAAGTCGTGGGTGAAAGACGCGGTGATCTGCTTTGGCCGCTCAGAGTGGCACTGACCGGAGCTCAAAAATCTCCATCTCCATTTGAGGTTGCTTGGGTGCTCGGAAAAGATCAAGCCCTGAAAAGGATCACTTTTGCAATAAAAATGCTTTAATCTTTTGTGATGCATATAAAAATAAAAAAAATCCATACATTATTTGTGATATCATTTGTCTTGGCTATTTGCCTCGGATCTTTTTATTGCGCCAAAGCTGACAGTGAAGATGAGATTTCGGAGGACACTCAAAAAAAACTTGAAGAGCTTAAGAAAAAAGCCGAAATATACCGGCAGATTGTTGAAATAAAGGAAAAGCAGGGCGAATCAATAAGTAATCAGTTATACATTACTGAAGCGAACCTGAATCAGGTTCAGACGCAAATCGAATTAAGCACCAGGCAGATTGAAGAATACAACAGCCAGATAATAAGACTCGAAAGTCAGATAAAAGAAAAGGAAACATTGATCGAGTCGCAAAAAAAGCTGCTCGCGGAAATTGTCCGAGGTTATTATGAAGTAAATCAGGGAGGCTTGATAATGGCATATTTGTCCAAAGGAAACATAGCCTCTTTTATTCTCACGAAAAACAGGATTGCTCAGACTGGTGACAAAATCAGAGATATTGTTAACTCAATTACGGAAATAAAAAACCAGCTCAAAGAAGAAAGAGATGCCATTGATAAGAAAAAGAGTGAAATTGCCAAAAAAACACAGGAACTTAAAGACAAGAACTCAAATTTGGAATCGCTGAAAAAACAACGGGAGGTTCTTTTGGTGCAGACCAAAAGCGAAGAAGAAAGATATAGAAAACTCCTGGCTAACATAGAAGAGCAGAAACAACAGCTGCTTGATATAGAACGATTTTTTGCTGACAGCGGTCTTTCATTGAAAGATTTTCCTGAACCGCCTTCATCGCTTTTCGCTTCAACCGATTGGTATTATTCCCAGCGCGATCCTAAGTGGGGAGATGTCAAAATTGGTATTTCCGGCCTCAAGATGAAAAATTACGGATGCGCCATTTCATCAGTGGCTATGGTCTTTACGGCGCATAAGGACAAGATAACTCCTTTGCAGCTTGTCAAAAAACCCATATATACCGAAGAAGGTCTCATTGCGTGGCCTTCAAAGTCTTATGGCGATAAGGTTTCACTTGCTTCTTATGGGGTGAGACATGGGAATATTAGCTGGAAAGTTATTGATTCGCAAATTAAAAAAGATAATCCTGTGATTGTTTATATTAAAAAAACAAAAGGAAGTGGAGGTCATTATGTCGTAATACATCATAAGGAATCTTCAACAGGGAAGTATGTGGTGCATGATCCGTATTTTGGTCCAAATATTTATCTTGATACCTCAAGGGCTTTAGTAGGAGCCATGGGAACGAAAAGCGGGACCGTTATTGATCAAATGATAATTTATAATTAAGGTTGATAAAATCTTCTAAAATTTTGACAACATCTTTCGCGCTGTTTTTATTTTTAATTACTTTTGCCTACCAATACTATAAAAGGTTGTGCGACGTTAACAAATGTGGATATCTCAGAACAGGAAACATTGGATGACTCTGCTATAATTAAATATAGAATAAAGGCCGATTCTCATTCTTGTTCTTTTCCAATAAAAAACGGAGGGATTATGAATAATCTTATGAAGAGTTTTAGAAATCAATTTTTTGAGTTTGATCGTTTAAATGATTCATGTAAAATTTCCAAAAAGTTTCAATATAAACCTGGAGAAAAACCCGGTCGCGTATGTGAAATGGGTTGTCCGGTAAAAATGCAGGTTTATCAATTATCCGAAGCAGGATATGTTCTTATATGTCCAAGATGTGGATATAAATTGGAATTTTGCAGTATTATCTAATCTTTTTCCATGCAGTATATGAAAAGCTATATTGTTTTGCGTAACGATATAGCTTTATTCTTTTTAGTAAAGATTTTATGCCAAATGATGCCATGAAGACATACATCTATGTATCCCCGAAATGGTGGAAATGGTAAATTTTGTGTACAGGATAAGTTGGTTTTGGAATATGCAAAAAGTTAGACCTGAAATCATCAGATTTGATTGTGGGTCGAAATTTCGCGCTATTTTAGGGTGGGCAGCACACACATCCATATCCAGTTATATTTTAGAGGGCGAAAGTACGATCCTGGCTATTTGAATCAGTTAATCAATCTGTAAATTAAAGGCTTAAACAAGGGGGTATATGATATATTATGTCGCAAAAGATATATTGTGCGACTATCTATACACAACAATATTCATATCACCTACCATCATTTACTGAACATATAATGCGTATTAATCAAATAAAGAAAAATAAAAAACAAAGAAGAAACACCTTCGCGTTCCTTCCTCCTTCTCTTCTCGTGAAATTTTTATCCTCTAAACTTTTAATAGGTTTTATTTTACATTTTTCTTCTTTTTATTGTTATAATCTTCAATCGCTCTTCTGAGTGCGTCTGCTGCTAAATTACTGCAATGCATTTTTATTGGCGGCAATCCTCCGAGTTCATCAGCGACCACATTTCTGTCTATTTCGAGTGCTTCTTTAAAGGTCTTCCCTTTTGCCATATCCGTAGTCGCGGATGAGGTGGCAATGGCGGCTCCGCAACCCAATGTTTCAAACTTAATATCCTTAATCATTTCTTCATTCTTGTTATTTTTGCCGACTTTAATATACATCCTCATGATATCGCCACATTTGGGATTGCCGACAATGCCTATGCCATCCGGATTCTTAATTTTTCCTTGATTGTGAGGACGCATGAAATGCTCCATCACTTTTTTTGAATACATCATATATCATTTGAATTCAGCCAGAACGTTTCCTGAAATTTTTCTTAGTCGTTCGACTGCTTCTTTTAATTTTAATATTAATAGTTCCACGTCTTCTCTCGAGATATGCTTTCCTAAAGTTATCCTTAAGCTCCCATGTGCTTGTTCGTGTTTTAATCCGAGCGACAGAAGAACGTGTGATGGCTCTAAAGCTCCCGATGAGCATGCACTTCCTGTTGAAACCGCAATGCCGTCAAGATCAAGCGAGAGCACCAATCCTTCTCCCTCTATATCGTCAAATCTAAAGTTTGCGTTGTTGGGAGAACGCATATTTTTTGATCCGTTCAGATATGATCCGGGTATCTCTTTTAACACTCGTGCAATTAAATAATCTCTCAATTTTTTTATTTTGTTTGATTCTTCTTTTGTTTTTTGATTTTTGATCATTGAAATTGCTTTTCCAAGACCCACGATTGCCGGAACGTTATGAGTTCCTGCGCGCATTTTTAATTCCTGATCTCCGCCTTGCTGGATATTTTTAATTGGAGTGCCCTTGCGGATATAAAGTATTCCAACTCCCTTGGGTCCATATATTTTATGTGCCGACATGGAAAGCATGTCCACGCCAAGATCATCAACTGTGCAATTAAAATAATTTACAGCTTGAGTGGCGTCCGTATGAAATAGAATTCTTGGTTGTTTGTTTTTTTGTCTTTCTTCGTTTATTTTTTTCAACTTTTTTCCAATTTCAGCAATCGGCTGCAAGGTTCCTATTTCGTTATTTACATACATTATGGATACCAAAATGGTGTTAGGTTTTATTGTTTTTTCTATGTCTCGAGTTAAAATCAATCCTTCTTTATCGGGATTTATGAACGTAATCTCTGCAAACCCGCCTCTCTCAACTGCCTTACAGACGTCCAGTACCGAGTGATGTTCAAATTTTGTTGTAATTATATGCGGCTTTATGTCTTTTTTAGTCTGTAGCTGCAATATGCGGAAAGACTTTAAAATACCCTTGATTGCAAGATTATTGCTTTCGGTTGCTCCGGAAGTAAAGAATATTTCCGAAGGAGCGCAGCCAAAAAAGTCAGCTGCTCTATCTCGCGCCTCATCAACTGCTTCCAATGCTTCTTGGCCAAATCCATGAATTGACATCGGATTTCCGTAGCCTTTAGAAAAATATGGGAGCATTGCTTCAAGTATTTCGGAATCAACGGGAGTTGTGGCGGCGTAATCAAGATATATTTTTTTCTTGTTCATAGCGAGTTATTTTCTACGTTTTTGACGGATAAGGCTGTCTAGCTTTATTGAATAAAGTGTTTTTCTGATCTGTTGCCCCAATTCAATCCAAACTATGCTTGAAAGACACCGTTTTTCCGCGGCACAAAATTCCCCGGCACATCTCATTGGAGATATGCTTCCTTCCAAAACCTCTATTATTTCACCTGCTGAAATCTTTTTGGGATCTCTGGCAAGCACATATCCTCCGGATTTTCCCTTGCTGCTATCAACTATGCCTTCGCTGCATAAGGTTGCCAGTAGGCGTTCAAGATACTTTTGGGAAATATCCTCTTCTTTGGATATCAATTTGGCTGTTTTTTGTCCAGGATAGTGTTTTGCCAGATTTACCATGGCTCTAAGGCCATATTCCGCTTTTGTTGAAAATTTCATGTTTTTAATACCTACCAATTTAGTATACTTTAATAATAATATCTTAGTCCTTCTGTGTCAATAGCTGATTTCATTTTATACTTGATACATGATGCCCGATCCTCTATACTTGATCTATATGCGTATTTCCTATTCAGCGTTTGACACGTATCAAAACTGCTCACTGAAATATAAATTTCAGAATGTAGACATGATCAAAGAGCCGAAATCCAAAGAGGCTATTTTTGGCACGCTAATCCATTCCGTGATGAAATTTATCCATACTCCTTCCCTGCTCCAGCCGAAGCTCGAAGAAGCTCTCGATTTTTTTTCCAAAAATTGGAATGCGGATATTTTCGAAAACGAGCTTGAAGAACGAAGCGCCTTTACGCAAGGAGTTGAAATGATTCAGCGATATTACAAAAATAATAATCCTGCCGACTTTAATATTGTTGACCTTGAAAGCCGTTTTCAAATTGAAGTTGAAGATGGGGATAAAAAAACACAACATATAATTTCTGGAATTATAGACAGGATAGATAAAACCGATGAAGGCTATGAGATTATCGATTACAAGACAACGAAAAAGATGCCTTCGCAAGAAAAAGTCGACAATGATTTACAACTTTCCATATATCTCAACGCTTTTCTTTCCCGCTATCCCAAGGAAATTGAACATTTGGACAAGATTAAAGTAAGTCTCTACTATCTCAAACATGGAGTCAAGCTCACATCGACAAGGACGCTTGAACAGCTTAAAAACGCCAAGGAGTTGTTTCTGGATGTCATTGCCGCAATTGAAGCGGAAAAATTTGAACCGAACGTGACTCCTCTTTGTGATTGGTGCGGATATCAAAAAATATGTCCCATGTGGATGCATAAGTTCAAGGAGCAAAGAAAAATTGACACGGAAGAAGTGAATGCTGCGATAAGCGAGTACATAAACCTTAAATATGCCATAAATTCAACAAAAGTGCGTATTGCAGAGCTTCAGGAAAAGATATCTCAGTATATGAAACAGGAAGGTGTCGGGCGCGTTTTCAGTGACGAAGGCATTATTGCAGAAACTGTCAGAAAAACGTTTAAATATGACGAGAAGAGATTGCGGGAGATATTGGAACCGCTTGATAAGTGGGATTCTATTCTGAAAGTCGACGGAATTGCACTCAAAAACATCATGGGAGTCTTGTCTCCTACTGTTCGTAAAGAAATTGAAAAAACGAAAGTAATAGACAAGGAAACCAAAACTTTAACCGTGAAGAAAAAATAATTGATATGCAGTTTTCAAAACCGGCGTTCGCCGGTTTTTAGTTTGTATTTTAAAAAAATATTTTAATGCGACCATCTTCGAATAAAAAACAGATTTTCATTCACATTTTATCCATAAACTTTGCGGACTTTTAACTTACGGAAAGTCCTGTTGGAGTATTGGGAGGTGTTGCGTCTGCTTCTCCATCATTCCAATATTCGCTTTCGGCAATCTCATGGCCGTAGGTACCGACGTAGGTACGGTTGATGAGAAGACCATCGGAATCAATAAGGCCTTCGGAGCCTGTCAAATTATCCATCATCGGAACATAATTTTCCGGGTTCGGCCCGCTTGTGTAATCATAATAAACTCCGGCATCCTGATTTTGCATTACGTTGTTTTCAAAAACAAACGGGCCGTTATCTCCGCACTCTGCATCCGGAACTACCTGTAATGGATTGCCGCACGTTGTGGTTCCCGGATACATGGTTGAATTTATATTTCTCATATTTATGCGACCACGCCAAGTATTGCGATAATAGTAGGTTGATCCCGATTCCGCGCCTGGATTTATCATACTTGCCGTATCAGATTCTGAATCTTTCAAGAATAAATTAAAACACACTTCATTGCCATGCGAACGAGTGCCTGTCAGACTGTATTCCCCAAATTGGGAATTCCAGCCTGAACCGAAACAATTTCTATAGGAAACAACAATACTATTTCCTCTTATTGTGCTGCGAGTGACACTTGTCTTGGGAGATATGGCGGAAAATGAGCCATTCAATTCACCGACAAGTTGATTGTAAAATTGATTTCCTTCGATAAGCATCTTGTCTTGCTCATAGAAGCTGCCAATGCCCGTTGTGTCAGTGTAATCATGAAATTTGCTGTCAAGAAACATCAAATAATGACCGGCTCCGACATAAGGAGTAAAGTACCATCCCATGTTTTCATTTATAGTGTGAGTTGTGTGCAATGTGTCGCAATCCATGTCGTATAAAACAACGTAGTCTAAGTGACTATCGGCTCTTATTCCATATTCCTGGGCGTTATACCAGCGCATATGCGCAAAGTAGTATGGTGCGAGAGGATTTGTTAAATTTGCCGCAATGAATTTATTTCCTCCGAAGTCAATCGTGACATTTTCATTGGGATATCCCAGCCAGATATGGGCATCTCCTCCATCTCTGTCAAGACTGCAGCTTGATGCTCCGGATGAAGTTGCGCCTCCCCAAACCGGCAGATCATATATCCCATCCCGGAAATATACAATATCGGAAACATATGAGCTATCCAAGGCAAGAAAGTCCTCAATTGAATTGAAAGGATTTGAAATTGTTCCGTCTCCCCCGTCTTGCGCACCAGCATCGACAAAAATGAAGCTGTCCGAAGTCACGTTTATCGACCATGATGATTGCACAGAATTTCCGTTTGCATCAGTAACAGTCAATCCTATGTTTTGCGCAGAAGCTTGCGGGTTTGCCCATATGATGGTTCCCGATTTCCTATCTATCGTCATACTTTCCGGAGCATTGCTTAATGAATAGATATAAGGATATTTTCCGCCTATAACCGCTGCTTTTATTTTATATTCAATTCCGGGATATGCCCTGAAATATCTTGCGTTCTCATTCAAAGCGGGGTTTCCGGTCCCTGCTTCTTTTGGCGCAATTATCTCAAGTTCATTCACATTGCCATAGGCAAAAGAATTATTTGCAAAGCAAAAAATGCTCAACAATATAATTGTAAATATTGTAATCGCTTTAATTATTCCATATGCTTTCTTTTGCATTTTCTTTGAAAATTTTATGAGCTTCTAGTTTACGGAAAGTCCGGTTGGGTTTGCGGGTGGAGTTGTGTCAGTTGTACCTGCTGCAAAAGCTTCGTATGTTGCTATCCAATGTTGAAGAAGTGGAACAAAATTGGCGGTAGCTTTCTGGTGCCCTGCTCCGCTAGGATGGTTGTCGCTTGCACTTCTTGGATATACGAGATAATTGCCGCTTGCCGGATCAGTGTAGTGAATAACTTGGCCGTTTTCATATGTGTGTCTGTTGTTCTCATGGGTAAGTACGTTGAACTGGTCAAAAATATAGACATTTTTATTTACCCAATTGGCGCTTTGCAGCCATTCATTCACAAGCCAATTGGCAACTAAACGAGTGTTTGCCGCTCTCTCCGCAGTTGTGCTTGAGGCTAAAAGAGGCGGAGTAAACGAGATAATAAACATTTTGTCCGTTCTTGTCTTGAAATATTCCAAAAGCGAGTTATAGAGAGCTTTAACATTGCTGACAGTGTTTACGTTCTGACCTCCGACGGTATAGCTTGCTCCTTGTCCGCGCATTTGTCCAAAAGTTGTGCTGTTATCGGAATAGATATTGGCAGAAGGATAGCAGCTTTTGATCATTATGATATTGTTTTCTCCTCCGGGATCTGTCATGTTGGTTGTATATGTTCCGTGCGCGTTGGTTTTGTTTGTTGTCTTGTATACTCCCTTCTCTCCGTCCATAACGTTGTCGCGCTTGGTAATGCCGTTCGCTTGCATTGTGGTATCGGCAAACCAAAGCCACCAATGCCCGATATCAGTGTTGTTGGAAATGGTTGGATTTTGCGGAGGATTGAAGTCGTTATTGTATTGCTGATAATTGATATCCCGAGCGTATATACCCACGTCGTCCAATGCTTTCGCAAGGCCGCCGCCGGTGGAGCTGGCATTGGCAAACCAATATCCTCCCGTGGAATGGTGAATAAATATAAGTTTGTTATGTGCAAAAACTTCATTTGTAAAGCAGAAAATGCCTAAAAATATAGCAAGAAAAGATATTTTACATATTTGTTTTTTCATAAGAGTTTGTTACTTAACGCGTTACTAAACTAATTAAGTAACTCGCTATTTAAAAAATAGTTTATGGGAGATTTTACAAGTTTGCTGAATTTTCAACTTACTGCAAGCCCTGTTGGATTTGCTGGCGCTGTTGTGTCTGAAGAGCTGCCAGGTGGAGCAATATATCCGTCCGAAACTATTACATCATCAATGTATACATAATAAGGAGAAGCATTATAGTTTATGCCGTTACAACTTGCTCCAAAACAGTCGGCGTACTCCACAAAATTCATGGACGTCCAGTCTATTGTGTTTAGATCATTTCTATTTTTAATGCCTATGGCGGACAATTTCAATTCTCCGTCTATCCAAACATCCAAAGCGCCATCGTAGTTGTCGTTTGAGTTATGCTTGGCATGACACACAACCCAATGCCATTGACTATCATCTAAGTCAAATGGACCTGAATGTGAGACGATTGATCCAGAACAAGGAGAATCTGAAATTAGGCCGTTGTATCGCGCCACACATGTTGAATCACCTATCATCCCCATTCCGTCTCCATAACTAACTTGCCAAAACGCACCTGTTTGATATGTTTGTCCGAACGTAGTATTGGCATAATCATTGCTGTCTATCCATCCGAACAACTTTAAAAACTTATGTCCCCCGCCGGTTCCTTTCACATGAGTTGATTTGTAGTAAAATCCTACGTATATGTCATCCACGATTCCAGCAGGATAGGGATCGTGCGAGAAACTATAATGCGTTCCGTTGGAATTTATGGTATGGCGGATACATCTTCCGAAGCGTGTTTCAGGACCTTCATAGATTTCCACTCTTGTTGACGGAACATGCCAGCCATGATTTGTCGGAGAGTCAGAATATCCGTCGAAATTATCCTCGAAGTAGATGGCTGCATCTGTCGGAAAAATAATTGCGAAAAACAGAAACAAAAAACAACAAATACTTGCCGATGTCGATACTGTAAAATTACGTAACATCAGAAGAATGATTATTAATATTTATTGAAATGTGATTATATTATATAATAAAAAAACCTTATCGTCTAAAGATTGGAAGATATGAAAAGCAGGCTTTTAAAAATTAAAAAATTTCTGCGGCAATTTTTTAAGCTCAATGATAGTCCCCACAATATTGCTGCCGGTTTTGCGCTGGGAGTTTTTCTAGGCATAATTCCCGGAGGAGTGCTTACGGCGCTGGTGCTGGCAACCATTCTGCGCGTCAATCGCGCTTCGGCAACGGCGGGAGTTTTGGCTACCAACATGTGGGGCACGATAGCTATAATGCCGTTTGCAGCGTTAATTGGAGGATTTTTGTTCGACACGACTCCTTCTTATCTTACGGAACAATTTGACAACACCTACCACCTCGGAATAAGGTATTTTTTCAGCAACGTAATTTTTTTCGATCTTGCCTTGCCGCTTTTGACAGGTTTTCTTGTTGCGGCAAGCGCCATATCTCTTATTGCATATTTTACGCTTTATTCCCTTCTGAAATACGGAAAGATTACCCAAAAATAAAAAAGCGGCATGAAATTTTTGGAAAAATCTCATGCCGCGTAATGTTTGCCGCTAAATTGGCCTTTTGCTAAAAACGAAGCTTCAGACTTCTTCAATCCCGCGCGTCTTTGCAGGAAAGTTTAGCTTCTGTATTTAGCGGTGCAGAATCGTGAATTTTTGTTGTTCATACATCATCAAACAGCTGTTTGCAACGTTACCACATTGAAATTTAAAAAGCAACCCTTTTAACAGCATCACTAGTATTTCTCAGGACTTTCGACGTCTTATCGAAAAAAAATACAGTCTTTATTTAATGATTGTCCCCGCAAACTTTTCTCCGTCAAGATATTTGCGGAAATTTGAGAGTTTTTTTCCGTTTAAAATGGTCACTTCTATTCCCTCTTTTGCGGCAACTTTTGAAGCTACCGGATCAAAAGGAGCATTAAGTCCGGGATCCCATTTGTCGCCGACAATCTTTTGAAATTCCTGCCAGGACATTTCTTTTATCTTTTTTGCGTCTTTGAATTTTTTCGGATCTTTGTCGCAAACGTAATCGATGTTAGAAAGGTTTACAACTTTTTTTACTTCGAAGTGTTTAGCAAGAAGAACTGAAATATAGTCGGTGGAATTGCCCGGACGATAACCTGCTGCCACGAGTATTGGTTCTTTTGCCGTCAGAAAACTTTCAAGATCAAAAGGATTGGTATTAATTATGGGATGAGCATGCTTTTTGAAAACGGTACGCATAAAATGTGCGTTCATTCTTGTTGCGTGTATTCCGATCCAGTCTTTATCTTCTGCATCTATGCTGTCAATCTTCCCGCTGGCTTCAATATATTTTCTTGCGGTCTTGCCTCCCCCCGTAACGATTATGAAGCGGCAACCTCTTGCTATTTCCGTCTCGATGATTTTCTTGAAATTTTTCACAAATTTCCAATCAATTACATCTGGTACAATAAGCGATCCTCCGAGCGAAACCACAACCATTTTATTGTTGTTCATTAATTTTTTGATTTATTCTTATTAAAACCGGCCTCGGGCCGGGATTGAGCGTCTCTAATATTATACAATTTGTTTTATATTTTTTCAATTCCAATGGTATGAAATACAAAATTTTTGTTAGAATTTTTTGTTATTTTATACAGGAGCATTTTTGCTTTTTGGCTGCTTCTGCTTCTTGGACAGAATCGTAGCAAACTGTATTTTCAGGCTTAATGCGTTTTGCCCATTGGCATGTTGGAATGTGATATTTGTCAGAATTTTTACTGGCAACGAAAGTGCAAACTTTCGCCGGTTGCGCGGCTGCATTTTCGGCTGCGCCTGATTTGACGTTTATGGTAGAAGTGCTTCCTGAAGCTTCAGAGGCCTCATTTTGAGTATTTTGAACGTCCGCTGGTATATTTATAGGTTTCTCAATAATAAGTGGCTTCTGCTGCCATTTTTGACCCTGAAGAACTCCAAATTCAAAAGAAATGGCTGAAACAAGGCAAAAAGCAACGATAAGCACTATTTTTTGCTCATTTTTGGCGAAAAAATCCTTAATTTTAAGCAATATTTGGGTTGACATATTCTATAAATTTGTTAGAATAATATTCGAATGAAAGGTCTTAGCAATCGATATTTCGGACAGAATTTGCGCTTTGTCCATGCCATTGAAATATCCGATGCTCTCTGAACAGATCAATTATAAACATTATACAACAGTAATCGCGAATCAAAAATCAGCTTAGCGTTGTTGATTATCGATTTTCGATTGCTAGTTACTGGCATATGGCACATCGTAAGGCGGGAGGATCTACACAACTTGGGCGAGATTCAATTTCAAAGCGATTAGGCGTAAAAATATTCGGAAACCAGAAAGTGAAAACCGGCAATATTATTGTACGGCAAAGAGGAACAAAATTCCATGCCGGCGACAATGTGAAACGCTGCAATGATGACACACTTATGGCACTCTGCGATGGAACTGTGAAATTTTCAACCGTAAAGACGCGCAATTTCACCGGCAAAATTGTTATGAGGGAATATGTAAGCGTAATTGCCTCCGACAAACCAGTTGTGATTAAACCTAAAAAAACTGGTGCAAAAAAAATTGGACTTAAACTTCGCGCACATCTTAAGGAAAACAAGCCCGGAAAAAAGAAAGGCCCAAGAAAACCAGGTGGAAAAGTCATTATTAGCAGAAAAAAAAGAAGGCATTTGGCGTTTCAAAATGCTTAACCAATACCGATTTATGAAACATAAAAGAAATCTCGCGAGAGATTTCTTTTATGTTCTCCAATGAGTTAAAGCAAACATTTAAGCAGTTGCTTTGTTTTTTGCCGCTTTTATAAATTCATAGAATAATGGATGCGATTCAAACGGAGATGATTTGAATTCCGGATGGAATTGTGTTCCGAGAAAAAACGGATGTTCGGATTTTGGAAGCTCCGCGATTTCCATAAGTTTTCTATTAGGTGATTTTCCAGAAAAAACAAGTCCGGCTTTTTCAATCTTGTTTATATATCTCGGATTTACTTCCCATCTGTGCCGATGGCGTTCGGAAATTTTTTCTTTTCCATATGCCTTGTGTGCAATCGTTCCCTTTTTTAGATTAGCAGGATATGCGCCAAGCCTCATCGTGGCTCCGTAGTTGTTATCCTTTAGGTTTTTTTTCTGTTCAAGCATGATGTCAATTACCGGGTTTTTGGTTTTGCGGTCGATTTCAGTAGTGTGCGCATCTTTTAGTTTCAATATGTTGCGTGCGAATTCCACAATCATAAGCTGCATACCGTAGCAAAGTCCAAAATAGGGAATTTTATTTTCCCGACAAAATTTAATTGTGCTGATTTTTCCTTCTATGCCTCTACTTCCAAAACCTCCCGGAACAATAATCCCGTGATATTCTTTCAAATTTTCGATTTTTTTCGGCTCTTTTTCAAAAATTTCGCTGTTTATCCAATCTATTTCAGCTTTTACTTCCGCTTTGTAGCTTGCGTGTTTTATGGCTTCGATTACGCTTATATATGCATCGCTAAGAACAAAATCTCCGGTGCCAAAATATTTTCCCACAATACCTATTTTGACTTTTTCATTCACGTTCTTTATTTTTTCAACCAACGTTCTCCATTCTTTGAGATCGGTGCTTTTGGGTTTAAGCCCCAACTTTTTCAGAATGATTCGGCTCAAATTGTCACGCTCAAAATTAAGCGGAACCTCATAAACTGTTTCAACATCAGGTGCGCTGATAACACACTCCTCGCTGACATTGCAAAACAGCGAAATTTTCTCTTTCCTTTTCGCATCCATCGGAATTTCGCTGCGAGCAATAATAATGTCCGGCTGAATCCCAGCTCCATTAACAGTACGCACTGCGTGCTGAGTTGGTTTCGTTTTCATTTCCCCTATCTTGTTGGGCATCGGAACATAGCTTACCATAACTGTCAAAATATCATCAGGATATTTTATTTTCATGAGACGTATAGCTTCCAAAAACAAAATGTTTTCATACTCTCCGACCGTTCCTCCTATTTCAACAACAGTAATATCCGCTTTCGCTTTATTTGACGCTCTTATAATTCTATCAATTACCTCGAGCGGAATATGCGGCACGACTTGCACGCATTTGCCGCCGTATTCCAGGTTTCGTTCGCGATGTATGACTGACTCGTACACTCTTCCGGTTGTCATGTAATTATCTCTCGAAAGCGTAATGCCTATAAAACGCTCATAGTTTCCTATATCTTGATCTGTTTCATCTCCGTCATTAAGCACGAAAACTTCTCCATGCTCAGTGGGATTCATAGTGCCGGCATCAACATTTACATATGGATCTATCTTGAGCGCGGTCACATTATAGCCGCGTCCTTTCATAATAGCGCCTATAGATGATGTGGTAACTCCCTTTCCTACCCCGCTCATCACTCCTCCCATGACAAAAATATATTTTCTTTCCATACTTATCAACAATTCTAATACTCGAATTAAGCACTCAGATGACTCGGCTATTGGAGACATTAGAGTGATTATTGGTAAATTAGAGTTGCATAAATTTAAGAATTTTTTGCTATACAAAAAGCGGCCGTGTACAGACCCCCTTTTGTTTTGCGAATTAAAAGAAATTTTCTTCCGCTTTTATTATAGCACTTGCATTGTTTTTGCTCAACTGTAAAAAATCAAGCTTCTATTATATCAAGAATAATCTTTGCCTTAAGTCCAAAACCTGCGTCAACGGTCACTTCAGCAATCCCGATTTCTTTAATATTGCCAGTTTTTATGGATTTTTCAGGCACTTCAAATCCTAGTTTTATTAGTTCTTGGGAAATGTCCTTTTGAGTAATTGAACCGAACAATTTTCCCTTTTTTGCTCTTGCTTTGATGGCAATTTTCTTTCCATTTAATTTTTCTGCAAGCTTTTCTGATTCTTTCTTTTGCTCCTCAAGCTTTTGTTTGTTAATCTCCTCTTTCTTTTTCGCTTGCGTGATATTTTCAGGCGTAGCTGGAGCCGCCATGTTTTTGGCAATAAGAAAATTTCTCGCGTAGCCATCGGGAACATTTTTGATTTGCCCTCTTTTCCCCAATTTTTTTACATCCTGAAGAAGTATTATTTTCATACGTTTATCAATAAATGATTACATGACGCAACTTATTTTTTTCTTGTGCTTCATGAACATGAAAAAGAAAAGAGCTTGAGATGCCATGGATTTCATTATGTCCAGATCATCGATGACATGTCCTGATGTTTTTTTCTTCACAATTATACATGCTATTATGCCATCAATCGCTTTGGGAGATGAAACCATCAGTATTTCATCTGATTCGAAAAATTGAAAATCCATGCCGAGATGCTTTGGGGAAAAATTTAAGGAAAGACTCGGATAGCTTTTTATTTCCTTGAGTATTTCGTTGTTTGCAGTGCATACGAAGCGCAAGACAAATTTATCAGATTTTCCGAAAAGTCTTATTCCTTCCATTATTGCATCGTATATTTGATTCTGTTTTCTTGTCGAAAGATTGGCGCTTTCTGGATATGTCGTTGTTATATTTTTGAGAATTTCTAATTTGCGGTTTATTTCCCCGATATATGAATAAGAATGTGTCAGATCCTTTGAAATTCTGTTGAACTGCTTTTGAATACTAATACGTTCAGCCAATTTCTTCTTGAGAGATTTTTCGTAAATATAATACGCGGCAAAAGCAGTAATTCCGATGCCCAGAATTGTTATTTGTTGCAAATGAACCGCGCTGAAAACATAAAATCCTTCTCGAACAATCAAAGGAACAAACACTATAAAAATAAACAGTGCGAAATAGATCCAATACATACGCAAATTTTTCAAGGATTATCGATAAAATTAATACATAGCCTGCTAATGGTTATTTCCTGCTCCTTTTTGTCACCTTTACAAATTGTTCAAAACCTTTTTGTTTGTCTTGATCAAGCATGGATTTTACTGCAAGCGGTGTTGTTGCAGGCGATTTCCAGCTATAAATCGGTTTCAGGTTTTTGCGCATTACATATGCGGTTTTTACAAGAAAATTAATATTTCCTTGCGGAGGATTGGCGTATATATAATCACAAGGATCGCCGCTTTGGTTAAATGTGCTTTTTACCTCAAAAGTTATTGGCAAAGCTTTTTCAGATAAAACATCGAAGAATTTCAACGGATTTGGAAAATGGTTGAAATTCTTGTTAAGGTGCTTGATATCCTCATTTTTTATATTTTTCAGCTGATTGCTTTCAATCATAACAACCCTGCCCAGTTTTCTGTCATAAAAGCATGCTCCTCCCTTCTGGGGTTTTATGGGATTTTGCGCCACAATTTCCATCACCATATTGTAATCTTTTCTTCCAAGATCCAAAGCCAATGAAAGACTCGGAAGGTCTATTGAGCAAGTCAGATATCCCAAATCCTCGACGTTATAGCAGAGCAAATCGTCATGTCTTTTGAGAATTTCTCTGAGTTCTCCGTTTAGAAGATATTTTCTTTTGCTGGTATTTTTGGGATCAACACAAAAGAACATGCCGTCATGAACTTTCTGCATCATCAATTGCCCGTGATTATGGAGACGCTTATTTTTTTCAGTTGTTATATCATAGTACAGGCACCCTTCCTTAATATATGTGCCATGAAAACTGCGTTGAACCATAAAGAAAACCTTCCGAGGATTAAAGCCAAAAAAGTTAAATTTCTTAAATTCTTCCAAAATCTCCTCAACTGTCTGTTCGTTCAAAATGACAAGATTTGTTTGTTTTGCAAGAACTTTGCGCGGATTGAGCTTGTTTTTCTTTGCAAGCTGAGAAATGTCAAATGCAAGTTGAAGCATGTGTCTGTTGCCTAAAGAAATGTTCATCAGCTTTTTAGGACGTTGACCTGTTGTTTCTAACACGTTTTTTTCCGTAACCTCTCTGTTTATAACTTTTTTTTCCTTGGCTAGAGCCGCGCCTTTCAATCCTTTTTTCTCTGCCTCGGCCAGCCTTTCTTTTTTAATGTGCGAAACTATTTCTGGAATGGTAAATTGAGAAAGATTTAGAAGATATTTCGTTCCCAGTCCGAGCCTTGTTGCTTCTCCGGCTGCAGTATGCTCCCACAAAATCTTTCCATTCATTATGGCATTTTCGGCTTTTGCGGTATTTATTTTTTCATCATCAAGAATTATGATTTTGCTTTCGTCTATCGGCTCCAGATGTTCAAAATTTTCATATGCATTTATTTGCGTCTCATGTTTTTTAATATCATCGATTGTAATATCTTTTACGTCCTTGAAATAATTGCGTAACATCCATTCAATATAACGAAGTATGGATGTGCTATATTCTTCGAGTGTTTCCAGATGTATTTTCGGTTTATTTTTCATGATAGTTGTTGATCCGAATTAACGAATTTTGTTCAGCAAATACATGCTATTCGTAGGATATTTGTTAATTGGCAGATTTATTCGCAAATTCGAATTGTATTTATAATAATCTTTTTTTAGCAATTATTTTAAGTTCTTCATTGAAATCGGCGATAGCCTTGTCAATCAGAGGATCAAAGTTTTTATATATCTCCTTTTCTTTGACAACATTTCCTGCCTCCAAAAGCGAATCAAACGTTCCGGCATCAAGCCATTCGCCTTCTATTTTTTGGACGTTTAATTCTCCCATTTCTAAATATTTTTTATTTATGTCCGTGATTTCAATCTCTCCGCGGTCGGAAGGAGTAAGACTTTTTGCTATTTCGGAAACGCGACTGTCATATACATATAATCCAGTCAAAGCATAGTCGCTTATAAACTTTTTAGGCTTCTCAACAACTCTGATAGCTTTTCCGTCTTTGTCAAATTCCACAATGCCAAACCTTTCGGGGTCTTTTACCTTTTTTGCAAAAACAGTTCCGCCGGATTTGAAATTCTTAATGCTTTCGCTTAAATCATCTTCATAGATGTTGTCTCCTAGAATCATCGCAACATTGTCTCCCGCTATGAAGTTTTCTCCCAAAATGAAAGCATCTGCAAGTCCCCGCGGTATTTTTTGGACTTCGAAAAATAAACTGATCCCATGATTTTTGAAAATTGAACCCAGGAGATTAAGAAATTGTCCGCTATGGTCAGGCGCAACAATCACAAGAATTTCTTTGATGCCTGCCTTGATGAGAGTATTGAGCGGATAGAAAATCATCTGACGGTCATACACCGGCAAAAGCTGTTTCGATGTTGTTGCGGTCAATGGGAAAAGTCTTGTAGCTGTTCCACCGGCCAGCACTATCCCTTTCATTTTTTTATCCATATATTTTTAATATGAACTTAAATTCAATTTAAGTTTATTTATAAATCGGGAATTTTTTGCACATTTTCACGACATCTTTGCGTATTTTTTTGAGAAGTTTTTCATTATTACGGTTTTTAATCGCGTCTTTTATCCATTTGCAAATGATTTTTATTTCTTTTTCCTTCATGCCGCGAGTTGTGATTGCTGGAACGCCAATTCTAATTCCGCTAGGATCCATCGGCCCGCGTGAATCGTCCGGAACCATATTTTTGTTGAGCGTGATGCCAACCTTGTCCAGCGCTATTTCAGCTTCTTTTCCGGTAACACCCTTGCTTTCATACACGTCGACCAAAACCATATGGTTGTCGGTGCCTTCGAACATAAGTTTAAAACCATGCTTTATAAGCTCTTTTTCCATAACCTTGGCGTTTTTCAAAATCTGCTTGGCATATTTTCTGAAAGACGGTTTCAATGCCTCTCCAAATGCAATTGCTTTTGCTGCAATATTATTCATGTGCGGCCCTCCTTGAAAGCCCGGAAAGGCCGATTTATCTATCGCTTTTGCAAATTCCTTCTTGCACATAATCATTCCTCCGCGTGGTCCGCGCAATGTTTTGTGTGTGGTGGTTGTGACAATATCAAAATACGGAACTGGATTTGGAATCGCTTTTCCCGCAATAAGGCCTGCAATATGAGCAATATCTATCATTAAAATTGCGCCGACCTTTTTTGCTATTTGCTGAAATCTTTTGTAATCCAATTGTCTTGTATATGCAGAAAAGCCTGCCAAAATAAGTTTGGGTTTATGTTTTATTGCCATTTTCTCAAGCTCGTCATAATCAATCATTCCCGATTCATCAGTCTTATATCTTATAAAGTTGTATATTTTGGCCGAGAGCGTCACTGGATGGCCATGCGTCAGATGCCCTCCATGTGAAAGATCCATGCCTAAAACTGTATCTCCGGGCTTTAAAACTGCACTATATGCAATCATATTGGCCGGAGCTCCGGAAAGAGGCTGCACATTCACATGCTCAGCTCCGAACAATTTTTTTGCCCTTTCAATTGCAAGAGTTTCAGCGAGATCTGTATACTCCTGTCCGCCGTAATACCTGCGTCCCGGATATCCTTCAGAATATTTATTGGTAAAAACACTGCCAAGCGCTTCAAGTACTGCTTCGGAAACATAATTTTCGCTAGCAATAAGTTCCATTCCTTCCTGCTGACGCTTTAATTCCCCCATTAAAGCCTTATATACTTGCGGATCGCATTTTTTAAGGTTTTTATAGTTCATTTTTAATATTTAAAAATTTAGAAATTATTTTTCAAATATTCTCGGAGCGCCAATTTGTAGCTTCTCAACGGATTTAGCTTGGTGTTTATTAGAGTAGAAATATATGGTCTTTTGGCGGAACGCAAAAAATCCTCGCTTCCTACCGGAACCACTTTTGTCTTTATTTTAGCCATTTTATATAATTCTACAACCGCTTCATACCACGTGCAAGCCCCTTGATTTGCCACGTGATATATCCCGAAAGGTTTTTCTGCTTCGATTATTTGCTTTGTTTTCCTGGCAAGATCTGGAGCATATGTAAACAAACTTGTTTCTTCATCAACAACTCTTACTTCTTTTTGCTTTTTTCCCAGTTTCAACATGACATCAAAAAAACTTTTTTTAGCCTCCTTGGATTTTGCTGGCTTTCCGAACAATTTTGAAATTCTGATGATGTAATAATTTTCACAATTTTTCTGCACTGCTATCTCGCCCATCAATTTCGTCTTACCATATTTTTGAATGGGTTCAGGAACCGCATCTTCATCAAATCCGATTTCGGGAGCAAATCCTTCATGCAAATGGCACATGGCGCAAGATCCACTGCAACCTTGAGGTTCCGAAATTTCCGGCATGCCGCTAAAAACATAGTCAGAAGAATAGTGTACAAGAATGGCATCGAGCTTTTTTGCAATCTTCGCCAAATATCCCGGCGCCTTTCCGTTGACTGCTTTTGCAGCTTCAAATTCTTTTTTGTCTTTTTCACAAAGATCGACCGCGTTGTATGCGGCCGCGTTTATGATTATTTTAGGCGCAAGTTTTTTTATTTTTTCTTTAACCTGCTTTTCATCAGTAATATCAATATTTTTCCTGTCCCAAGCAGTCACTTTGTAATCATCATCGTTTTTAAATATTCTCACCAATTCTTGTCCGAGCATGCCGTGTGAGCCTATAATCAATACGTTTATTTTTTCAGTTTTTCTACTCATATTTTATTGCCGTTTTTGATTAATATCTCCTAATTTTTTGCTTCCAATTAAGATTTTGAATGCCAATAAATACTAATCAGACTTCAGAAAAGATTTGAAATTCGAAATTATTTTAAATCATATTGTTCATTATAATATTTTTGATATTCGCCTGATTTTGCGTTTCTCCACCACTGCTCATTTTTCTTGAACCACTCGATTGTTTTTTTGATTCCTTCTTTGAATGAAACCTGGGGCTGCCAACCGAGTTCGTTTTTTATTTTTAAAAAATCAATCGCGTATCTTTTGTCATGTCCCGGACGATCTTTGACATACTCGATATAACTGTCATCTTTTCCAAGCAACGATAAAATAGTTTTTGCAATTTCGATATTCGGAATCTCGCTATTTCCACCAATACAGTAGGTTTCTCCAATTTTTCCATCATGAATTATTTTATCGATGGCTTTGCAATGGTCCTCCACGTAAAGCCAGTCGCGTATCTGCATTCCGTCTCCATAGATCGGAATTTTTTTGTCTTCAAAAAGATTGGTTATAATGAGCGGAATGAGCTTCTCAGGAAAATGAAAAGGGCCATAGTTGTTTGAGCAGTTCGAAATGGTTATCGGCAAACCGAATGTATGGTAGTACGCACACACAAGATGATCAGATGCGGCCTTGGAGGCAGAATAAGGACTTCTTGGACAATATGGGGTATTTTCATCAAAAGGCCTGCTGTTCGGCTTGAGCGAGCCGAAAACTTCGTCGGTGGAAACATGGTGAAATCTCACGTTGCCGCAATTTTTGGCTGCTTCAAGCAATGTGTGCGTTCCGACAATATTTGTTTTGATGAAGTCATTGGAATCTAAAATTGATCTGTCAACATGAGATTCAGCTGCAAAATGAACAATAATATCGGTGTTTTCTGCTAGTTTTTTGACCAACTCGACATCGCAGATATTGCCTTTGACAAATTTGTAATTCGGATTTTTTTCGACATCTTTAAGGTTTTCTAAATTTCCCGCATAAGTCAAAGCGTCCAGGTTGATAACTTTATAATCCGGATATTTTCCTAGTATATAATGAATAAAATTGCTTCCTATGAAGCCTGCGCCTCCTGTTATTAAAATTTTCATGGAAAATTTTTAAAGTTTATGAAGTTATAAATTCATAAAATTTCAAAAATATTTGATAGATTTATAATTTAAATGGTGAATTGGGATCGTTTTCCCATCTGATTTCATCCGCTTCTTCTCGCCTTCCTTCGCCTTTATATAATTTATCGGGGAGATTAATGCACCATGCATCAATTTCGCCCACATTCTTATAGGCATGCACGACTCCCGGCGGAACTATTGCCAATGTCGGATTGTTTTCCCCGCATTCCACGAGTATTTTTTCACCAAATGTCGGAGATTCTTTTCGGTTATCCCAAAGCATAAGTTCGACACTCCCAGGTCCTATAAAAGCGAAAATATCCGTCTGGTTTTTATGCTCGTGCGGCCCCCTGACAACTCCGGGCTTAGTTGCGCTTACATATCCCATGACCGGACGCGCTTCAATCTCATCTTTTCTGAATATTTCAGCAAGCCATCCTCGTTCGTCTCCATATTTAACAAGATTTTTTATTACTACACCTTCGATCATATTTTTGAGCTTCAACTTTCTGGCCTTATTGCAAAAAGAAAAAGGTATTTTTTATTGTTTTTAAGCCTTTTAAGAATACTACAACAACGGTTATTTTGCAAAAAAGACCGCCTCAGGCGGTCTTTTTTTGACATAAGCTTATTCAACGACAATATCTTCGTTCATGGTATACGAAAAATCCCTTCTTATTCCATTTTTGCCGATTATGTGCACGGCAACCGGCACATCGCTGATACCTGCCTGCTTTTGTATCTTCAACATGTAATTTTCGGCATCTATCGTATCAGGAAGAGAATATGTAAGTTCAACCGTCTTTTTTGTGCCAATCGGCACCTTAATGATTTCGCCGGAATATTTTTTCCCAAACTCGTTGCCGAATTGGGGATTGCTAAAATCCGTGCCCCCTATAAACCAAGATCCTTCCGGTACGTATACTCTTAAATAGGTAAGGTAATCGCGTGTCATCCAGTCTTTTTTCTTTGCTGTATGATTATAAGAAATCTTGAGTCGAGCAATGGCCTTTTCGCCAGTAAAGTCTACCGTATAGTCCAGCGCCCTTTTCACATAATAATCACTCTTGAATGCGCCCAGATTAGCATCTGAAATCATAAAATAGTCGTTTTTCCAATCTTTGTCGACGTTGCCGTCCCATCCGGCAGTTTTGGTTATATTTTGAAGATTTTCATCCTTGAAAAACAATTGGATGTCTTTTTGCTTCAAATCACGTATCATCAATGATGCCAACTCAATTTTTTGGGAAACTGAAAGCGCAAAAATTCTTTTTTCAATTTCTTTTGCAAGATCCGTTATAATAGATTTTCTTTCTCCTCTTTCAATACCCTGCTCTTCAAACGCCTTTTCAACCTGATATTCCAAGGAAATCAGCGCATTTTCGCTGTTGTATGTCCCTGGATAACCCGTAACTTCTATTGGTCCTGTTATTTTCAGTATCGACTCCAAGGTACTGGCGGTTATTCCTATTACGGCATCAAACTTTTCCTTCCCCTCTCCCATGTAATAAAATTCCTCGGCTTTTTTCGCATTTTCCGAAAAATCAGGTGAGAAATTGGAATCACGCAACTTCCAAGATTTGATACGCAGGGCTTCTTTCATGGGATATGGCGGTTCCACAATATCAGGAATTCTTCCGTCAAAATTGGAAAGGTCGTGTGTCTCAAGAAGCGTAATTTTTCCGTCCTTGATTTTTATTATCCCAAAAGCGCCAATAAATCCTCCTCCTGGTCTGATTTCGAGATTGTTTTGGAACAACACCAGCAGCGTTTTTTCCTGACCATCCTTCCCTAGTATGTATTCACCCATCGTTATAAGCGCCTTGTACTCATTTTTTTGCTCTTCTTTTATGGGCAAAAAGTCCATCGCTCCAGCTACGGCGCTTGAAACACTTTCCCCTCTGGTGTTGCAATACAAATACCACGCCCCCAAAAAAATTGCGGACGCCGTCCAAAACAAAATCCAAAATTTGTAAGAATATTTTTTCGCCATCGCAGGTCTTCTAACAATTAAAAGTTATTTGCCCCTCAAAAGCTGATTCAGCCTCTTTTTGATCTCTTCATCAGTTGGTTCGCGCTCGACATTGGTTTTCTTTTCTTCGCCGATTTCCACAAATCCGTCCTTTTTGCTTCCTTTTCCTTCTGCAATTCCTTTTGGCAAACCGGCATCTTTGGCAACCGGCAGATTGCTTGGGGCCTCCGCTTTCTTTTGTTGCACATTGCCCACCGCTTCAGGAAAGTTTGGATATGTTTCTTTGAAAAACTGCTCTTCGTTTCTTTTAGCGTGTTCTTCCTTCGCAATCCCTTTCTCTTTCAGAAAATCCTCTTTGCGTTGTTCAGCTTTCTTTGCATCCTCGAAAAAGGATTTTTCAGATTCTTCAATTTTGTATAATTCTTCAAGCGATTTTATTCCGCTTTCTTTTGAAAAATTTCCGTTTCTCGTGAAGCTAAGATATTCTTTTTTGGGAAGGGTAACCCTCTTCTTATCAAACACCTTCCCCATTGACAACAACACTGATTGCAGAATAAATGTCACGAGAATTCCAAGTGTGACACTAAGCAATATAACCCAGTACCACGCCGGTAGCACGGTACGAGTAATTGGCCCTTCAATGATTCTAAGATCAAGCTCGTCTCTTACGTCATAATACATGCCAGCCAAGTTTAAAAGCGTTCTTGTTGTTTTCTGCACGAGTTGTTGCGCGTCAGATCCCTTGTTGGCAGTTATTGATATGCGAATCATTGAGGAATCTCCATCTACAGTTTCCGTTTCCAGCATACTGTTCCACATAGCCTTCCTTTCGTCAGGACTTTTGCCTTGTGCAACATCCCTGACGTCGGGATTTTCCGCAAGCATTCTGTCATAAAAAGAGAGAAGGTTTGGAATTTCAACAAGATTGTTGACTATCTGCTGTTGTTTTATTGCCGCCGATGATTTTGCATTCACCAAAATGGTAATGCTAGATGTGCTTTTCTTGAACACATCCGCAAGTAAAACAAAAGATGTGACAGACAATATGATTGCCACGGCAAAAAATTGCAAAGAAAATCTGCATTTATCCAATTTTAGCTTCAACGTGTTCATTGTTTTTCATTATGGCTGCCTCGTAAACTTCAAGAGTTTCGCGGGCAATCGAATCCCATCCGTATTTTTCCCTGACTCTTTTGTTGGCATTTTCTCCAAATTTTGCAACTTCGTCCGGACGGCTCAAAAGATACGCCAATTTGCTTTTAAGATCCGACACTGATTTCGAAGCAAATGTTACACCCTCTTCTCCTACAACCTCAACATTTTCTTTTATATCGCTGACAAGTGGCGCAAGGCCGTATCCCATCGCTTCAAGAAGCGCCAAGGACATCCCTTCGGATTCGGAAGGTTGCACAAACAAATATGCGTGCGAGAACAACTGTCTCACCGTTTCTCCCGATTGCGCACCGGTAAATATGATATTTTCCCTACCGTAGGCAATGGTGTGCAAATAACGCACATAGTCGTCAGTATGAAAACCATCTCCGACTATCACAAGCTTGAAATTGTTTGGAGTCTTTGCGGTATCTTCAAGTTGTTTGAACGCTTCTATAAGATAATGTATACCCTTGTGCTTTATAAGCCGGCCCAGTGAAAGGATATATTTTCTTTCTTTCAATTCCCACTGCTTGATCTTGTCGGTTCTCTTGGATATTTTTACGTCTGCGCCATTGGGTATATAGAAAGCGTTACGGTTGTATTTTTCTTTCACATATTCAGCCAGCGACTTGCTGACGACAATTGTTTTGTGCGGCACATGGCAAGATATATATTCACCGATTTTTAATGATAGTCTCGCGAACCATCCCCATTTTTGATGAAAATAATCCTGGCAGTGGAAAGTCGACACTACTTTTGTCCTGAAAGTCAGATATTTCGGAATCCAGCTTAAAAGAGACGGTCCGATGCCGTGATAATGAATAATGTCATATCCGCAAAACAAAGCATGAACGCTGGCAAAAAAAGTATGACTTATCGCATCAAGATGCTTCGTACCTATGCTGGGAAGATGAATAAGATTAACTCCCTTAAATTTTGACATTTTTTTGGAAGTATAGTTGTTCCTGACATAGACAAAAACCTCATGACCCATTTTGGCCATCCTCGCCGACATCTCTTCAGCATGCTTTTCGATACCGCCCGACTTTGCTGGTATGCCTTTTTGTCCGATAAATGCTATTTTCATAAGGGTCTTGCTGACAAAAATGAAATTTATCAGCAGATTAAAGATACTGTCCTAAAATATAGATATTACTGCGGAAATGGATCCTTTTTTATTTCCATCGATGATTTTGGTGTCATGAATGGTTAATCCGTTCCAAATGCTGTGAGAAAATGCCGCTCTTGATATTTTCGCGATACCAAAATTTTCGTTGCCAATTATTTTTGCTTTGTTGACATCAATCCTTCCTGTCCCGCCATAAGCGTTAATTTCAATCCCTTCTCTCTCATTGTCTCTTATGGAATTATTTTTCATCCATATGTCGCTTCTATCCAAAGTGAGCTTGATTCCGCTCTTGTCATTTTTCTTTATTTCATTCTTTTCCATCCAGGCGCTTGCTCCAGCAGCGAGATCAATCCCGTCTTTGTCATTGCCAATGATTTCATTGTTTATCAAAACAATTCTTCTCTTGCCTGAATAAATTCCGCTTTTGCCGTTATCTTCAATCCTGCTGTTGGTAATACTTACTTTGTCGTGCTTGGTGCTACCTTTGGCTATTTTTATCCCGTCGGATTCATTATCGCGGATAACACAATCAACAATTGAGACTTCAGCGTCGCCCTTAATCCAGATTCCGTTCTTGCCCTTTTTAATGGTAACGCCGTCTATGACAGTATCGTCCTTCATGCTGACAACAACTTTTTTGCTGCTTCTTGAACGTATTGTCACATCGTCAGAGCCGCTGCCGAAAATCCTTACACCCTTGGGAATTTCAATATTGTCTTCATAGGAACCTTTAAGCACATGTACATCAGTTTTCTTATCCGCATGCACTAAAGCTTCAGAGATTGTTCTATAAGGATGTTTTGCAGAGCCATCTTCAATACCTTTTGCGTTGGCGCTGACATAGATGTCTTTTCTGCCGCCCGCAAAAGAAAGCAAAGGAATAACAAAGAGGGCTATAAGCACAAGGCTTCCTATAACCTCCAATTTTCCCCTGAATAAGCGATTTTTCAAGCTTTTCATATTTTTCAAAAATTAATTGTTTAGAACCTTATATAATAGCAATTTTTTTGGATTTTGTCAATAGATATTTTTTCTTTTGGTATTTGTTTCGTCTATAATATTTTTAAATATTTGAATAAGATTTTTGCAGTAATTTTCAGGATCGTATTTTTTCACGTGTTTTTTTATTTCATCACTGTTAAAAATAACACTGCCGTTTTCCATTTTTTTCAGAAACTCGGCGAATTCTTCGTCGCTTTTCGCAATATAACCCGTCAGCTCATTTTCAATAATTTCACCGTAAGCTCCCGAGTCGAATCCCAAAAACGGTTTTCCTTCCACCATCGCTTCTATCGCGATGAGTCCGAAAGTTTCAGGAAGCCTTGATCCGGAAACAATGCATGCGCTATTGCGCACATACTCCTTCAACTGATCAGCTTTCAGAAAGCCAAGATAAACAATATTTGGATGGTTTGGAATCTCAAATCCGTCTTCGATTTCTCCCGCAAGATAGAGCTTTAAACCTTTTTGCTTGAGAAAAATTTGGATGAGCGCATCAACGCCTTTTTCTTTGGAAATCTTTCCGGGATATATAGCGTACTTGTCGGCCACCGCGAATGAATATCTCTTGCTATCTTTTTTTCTAAACGGGATAAAATGAGGCAAGACAATTATTTTTTCAGCAGAAATATTCCATTTCACAAGAGTGGTTTTAACAAACTTGCTGGGCGCGATATAAAGATCAATGTTTTTCCCATAAGTTCCAAGCCAGCGGTGCCAATACATTTCCAAAGACGCAAGAAAACTTTTCGCGTATGAATTCTTGACGCATTTGTCAAAAAAGCACTGATAATATTTCCCGTTTGCACATCTTTGATAAGGCTTTCCGTCAAGATACAGGCTGTGATTCGGATTAATCAGTTTGTAGTCATGCACGGTCATCACAACGGGAATGCCGCGTTTTTTTATTTCAAAAAGAATTGCCGGCGATATCTGATGGTAGATGTTGTGGATATGCACGATATCAGGCTTGAATTCATCAAGAATAGCATTTATCTTCCTTTTTGCTTCAAAAGAATAAAACATTCTTGCCGCCCCTTTTATTTTTTCCCACAGCGAAAATCCGCTTCCATATCCGACCTTGGAAAGAAAATATTTATTCCACCGCGAATAATTATTGTCTTCTTGAAACATTGAAAATTCAGCGACCTCATGCCCGTTTTCTTTAAGCAGCGCGATTAAATCAATAAAATGTTTATCCGCACCTCTTTTTGAGTTATAGAATTTGTTGATTTCCAAAATTCTCATAGGTTTCATTATTCATGCAATCGCCTCAATATTCCCAGATTTATCCAGAAAAATATTCCAAGCAGGTTCGCTTCAAGATACGGCTGGAACATGAACGCCACAACCTGAAGCGCCAATATTCCAAGCGATGAGTAAGCGGCTATCTGCACATCTTTGTCCGAATATTTTTTCTTTGCAACTTTTACTGCAAGCACCGCAGTCAGCGTCGTGACAAGACCTATCCCGAAAATTCCCATCTGCACCAAAAGCGCCAGAAATGAATTATGAATGTTTCTTGCCTCGACAAAATCATGATATTTTCCGATTTCCACCGGAATGAGTTTTCCGAATCCTATGCCTAAGACGGGATTTTCAAGATATTGTTTTGTTGCTTGTTTCCAAATTTCGCTTCTCCAAAGGATGCTTTCATCTCCGGATGTGTTGGCAACGGAAACCACGCGGTTTTGAACAATTCCCAAAGAATTTTCAAGCGCTTCATACGTAGCAGAACGCGGAAAAAGAGTTGCCCCATAGAAAAGCATCGCTGATGCGAAGATCGCAAAAATCAAATATTTTCCCGCATAATTTTTGAGCATTTCTCTGCTGTTGCGCGAAAGCAAAAACATCATAGAAACCGCTGCGACAAAAAGACTTATCCAAAGATGTCTCATCATCGAGCCCACGATTCCGACAATCCAAATTGGAGACACAATCAAAAGAAGTTTTGAAACCTTGTCAGATTTCAACGCCGTATATGCCAACGCAAAAATCAAAGTCATGGAAAGATAGAAAGCATGGGTAAACGCAAGAGTCCTTACTCCTTCAGTCGAAAGAGGAGTAAAATCCGACCAAAGACCATGCCTGTTGGCGAGACCGAAAACAATGAACCACACGATTCCCAAAGCTCCCGCGATGACAACTTTCCCCAAATCCTTCAAATTGTTTACATGTTTAATGAGGAGATATGCGACAAAGTAAAGTAACGGATAGAAAAGATAATTTTTTGCGGTGCTGAACGCCAAGCTGAACTCTCCTCCGCCCGCAAAAATACTTGCCAAAAAATACATGCCCACGAACAGAAAAAACGCCGCCAATAACCAATCAATCTTCTTGAAACGCAATTTAATTTTCCCCATCGCCACCTGCACAAGCATTCCAAAAAGAACAGCGCCCAAAATCACGTCGATCGGATAAATCTTGTATTCATCTCTTCCTATCATTATCGGTGCCAATGTGAAAAATCTTTCAAAAATAAACGTAAGAAAAATTATCGCATAGAATCCCGCGCGAGGCAGAAAAATTGCAAGAACTGCCGCAACCGCCATTGTTGCAACATAAAGCGGCAAACTGAATCCTGAAAAATAATTTGCCAAAACGAAAAGACCCGCAAAAGCAACAAGTATGCCTGCATACAAAAGATCTTGAGAAATTTTTCTGCCGCTTTCCTTTTCCATAATTTTCTACCATTTTTAAATTTTCGATTATAAATTTCCAATCGAAAATCAATCGGAAATTAACAAGCAAAAAGTATTTTATTTAAAATATGCTTTATTTTAGCCAAAATATATCAAAATGAACTATCATACTTTTCATTCATGCTAACCTTCTATTATAGCATATTTTTGCAAAAAAGTAAAGACCCCGGAGTTCTCACGATCGAGAACCCGGGGTCTGCTTGAATTAGCCGCGTTTCGCTAATCCTTTATGCGTACACCAGAGTAGCATGTAAGCCCCCACGTGGCTAATATGATAATGGCAGCTGCTATGGCTAGTATAAGCAACCACCATTTGTCCCAGAAACTTGTGGATACCTGAGCCTTTATCTCGTTGAATTTTGTATCCACTTGATTCTGTATAATGGTTACACCCCCTTTAACGTCATCCAGCTCGGAGAAAAGCGTTTGACCTTCCCCCTTGGGCGTCCCCAGTTTGTCATTAGTCTGGTTGTTTTGGTCAATAATAGTACTGGTGTTTGTTTCCACACGTTTGGAAATTGCAAGAGTCTTGCGGGCCTTCTGCTGCAACTTTTGCTCATCAGCCGGTTCAGTCTTATCAATGACACCAACTGATTCACGTGTTGCCGAAGTGTCTTCACTGATCTGCTGTATGCAGGGTTCGTCGCAGATCGACTTCGGCGAAGCCGGCTTTTTGCAAGGCTCTGCAGGCTTCACCACGGGAGGTACCGGCGCCGGAACAACAGGCGCAATCACAATAGGTGGTGCAGAAGGAGCGCAATATCCTCCGCACCTGAACCATCTCGGATCATCAGACGCGGGAACAAACGGCGCTCCCGGACCGACATACAAAAGATGCATGCCGCCGGACTTCGGAATCATCGGATCAGGAAGACTCTTATAGTAAATGAGATTCCGACCTACCGTAAGGTTTCTGCAATCCGGAAGGAATAGCCATTTTGTGTTGAACCAGTCCTCATCACAGGCCCAGTTCACAGCACTCTGACCTCCGGCGATAACCTCGAGCGGAATGTCCCAGATCATGGTGGTTGTGCATTCCATCTTTGTTATGCTGAATGGAATGTTGTTATCACAACCTTCCCGTAGCGGATCCGGACAGAAAGAAACAAGTGTATCGTGCCACGTATCAGCCGCGCTTGTGTGTGTGAAGGTGAAGCGAATATACTTCTTTCCATTCACGTCCACCAGATCAGCGTCAACCCTTGCGGGCGACGTGAGCCGTTCGGTGTATGCCATCGCGCTTGTTGAAAGCGCGATTGCGACGAAACACAGGACCAATAAACGTAGTGCTTTCATTTCTACCTCCTTTTGCGCTCTCAACGAGCTTTCTTTGTTTCGTACCATGTGTTTATGTCGGGCGTAAATTCATACGCCGCGACAATCCCAAAAAACGAACCGTTTCCTGTGAACAGGTTGGCTGTTGCGCCGATTGTCCACTTGTTGCGATACTTGAACTTGAGCGACGGCTGGAATCCGGAGATATAGTCTCCATCAATCCAGCTCAAACTCGCTCCGACACCAGGAATTACTTTCCAGTCTTTATTCAGTCTGTGATGCAAATATGCACCAGGACCAACCCAGCTATCGTCTTCAAAGTAAACCGCATCCACTTGGAGTGTCAGCCGATTTTTGTAGCCCAAAATCCGATTATACTCCGCATGAAGATCCGGCATGAATCCGTCATCACGATTTTTGTCGAAGCGATATAGCAATGAAAAATCCGCTTCAATTGAATCGCGAAGAGTCAGTCCGCGGTAATAGCCCACAGACGGACCGGGAGCATAGTAGCTCCAATTAGGATCAGAACCATCCATAGATTTCCATCCATAATCTCCGCGAACTTTAGCACCGATGCCGAAGTTTTCGGGTTTTTCATACTTTGTGAACCACTCCAGATACTTTGCAGTAGCCCACAACCCCTGAGTGTCCATTTTCGGATTTATCCAGGCTCCCGCCCAAATTGAGGCTTCGGGAAAACTTCCCCAAACCTTCGCGGGCTGAGCCTGTTCCTCGGAAATGACCAATTCCTCACCCGTTGCCATGGCGCTTCCAGAAAACAGCGCCGCCAGAAAGACCGTTGTTGCCAAAATCGATATGATCCTCTTCATGATATCTCCTCCCTCTCTCGCTTACGCGTATTTTTTCAAGCTACTGACCCGAACCTATTTCGAGCCTATGCGGAAATTCTTGCCTGACAAAAATTCCCGATACACCCAAAATAATTTAATTTCAAGAAAGATTATTTTGTTGACAATACTTCTTGCAATTATATGCATTTTATTTGATATAATTCAAGCTTTCCATATATTCCTCGGCGCCATCGTTTTCTGCGCGTTTTGCAGTATTCACGGAAAAAATTCTTCTCATTCTCCTTTCTTCCTTGGATATTATCCAAAGAGCGCTGAACATTATCCCCAACACAAAGCCTCCCATTACTGTTGCGGAAATGTTTTCGATGGACGGATTCTTTTCAAGAATCGGCCCTGAAATAATTTTGATGCTTATGTTTTTCCCTTCTCCCAAAAACTGACTGTTTTTTGAAATCAATACCTCGCTTATGGCATTTGAGACGGCAAGAGCCTGGCCCTGTCCGTTATCAAAAACTTCAATGCTCATGATTCCGAGATCCGGATTGCGTCTAACTTCAACATTCTTGCCCCACTCTTTCATTTTTTCTTTTTTGTCGAAAGGCAAAAATTCAGGATTTACTTTGCCTGTTTTCAAAACCTCGTCGATGAACAGCTCGCTATAAATTCCTTCGCCAAGAACTTTCCCGACATATTCGGCAGACTTGGAAAGAGTGTAATAATCTTCATTCAATCCCTGATTTTGGACAATAAGATATGCCGTATTAACCTTGAAATTCTTTTCTTTCACAACAAGCGCAAGAAAAGAAAAAGCGGCAACAAGCAGACCGAACATTATGATCCCGGCCAATTTGAGCCTTATTAAAGGTAAAATCTGATTAAATTGCATATTGTTACCGATTTATATACTTAACAGGTTATATTAGTACAAAAATCAATTTTTGTCAATACCCTGCCTTAAATATTTTAAAAGGCGGATTGCGCAAATTTGCACAACCCGCCTTCGATTTTAATAGTGAATGAGTCCGTCGCTGCCTATGGCAGTTGCGGTTACATCCACTCCGTCAACAAACACAATGCATTTTTCAGTGTTGAACGAGACATATGACCTATCAGGCCTTACGAGGTAAGGCATGCCCTCCCCGCATCCTGCTGCATTTGCCGCATTCAAAATCAACGTTTGCGGCAACGCAAGATCAGCAAGAATCCCGCGAGTGGGATACCAGGAATACACATCGTTCCATGCGACTTCATATTCGGATGTAATGTTTCCGTCAGAATCGCATACAGTTTCCACCGGATTTGAATCAACCAGGTAGAAAATTTTTCCGTTCTGGAAACCTGGAGTGATTTGGATCGTTCCGGTCACTGTGTTTATCTCGATCTTGGTGAGTTCCGGTAATGTCTGGGGTGGAGCAATCCCATCGTCATAGCCGATGCATATGAGCCCGTTTTCCGTAACTTTGGCGAACATGCCTTCTTCACATTCGAAAACGAGCCACTTCTCATCGGTTATGATGGAAAGCTCCCTGCCGTCATTCAGCACAAAACTGATGGTGGCTCCCGATGATGCGATCTCTCCCGGAATTTCAAGCACCGGATTTTCCGGGTCCCATTCGAGCTTCAATCCCTTTTCAGGATCGACCGCGTGAAATCCACCAAACTCGTCATTCCAGTAAATCTCCGCGATCTCGTTTTTGTCGGCATAGCATTCCTGCTCACCGTCGGATAGATGGACGATATATTCGCCCACCATGGCTGGATAGAACACGCCGTGGTCGGAAAAAACTTCCAGCTTTGCCACGGCATTGTCGAGCTCGTCTTGCGTTATGTTTACGCTGGGAAAAACTTTCGTATTTCCGCCACCATCATCATGACTGCTTCCGCCGCCGCATGAAACCAACACCAGTAAGAGCAAAAAGCCTGCAACTTCGACAATCTTTTTCATGTTATCCCTCCCTTTTGGCTTGGTAAAGCCATTTATTTTTTTGTAAATGATCCAACCCTTAATTATACTCCAAATTTCAATAAATGTCAATATTAAAAGACGGTGTGTTTTGCACACCGTCACAATTTCAGTGATCTTCCTTGTCACAAAAAAATTCATGATTGATATTTCCATCAATTTGGGCAGTTTCCCAGTAGAGCAGGCCGTCACTATTCTCCTTGCTTTTTATGATCGGGCCTCCTGTCGAAACAACCATGTCAATATTGACGTTATAGATGACTCCATCGCTGATGAGCGCAGGTAGCCCGATTCCGCCGTCCTTTTCCAGATAAAATATGGCAGTGTTCTCATCGAGGAAATGTCCCGGAAGACCCGGAACATTCGGATCAGCTTCCGGCCATCCTCCCTCGCAATCGTTTTCAAGGTTCGGCTGGGGAAACTCATCACACTCATCAATTACGAGCGTTGCCGGCTCGCCATATTTCACAAAATTCACAAAGTTTCCCTCGCTATCCGTCGGGAAGAAAACTGTCAACACGTTGGATTCGGAGTCATACGATATTTCTGCCGATCTTTCGCAATCCCCGCTGCAATCATCAAGGCCGCAGAATTCACAATTGTCGTCGTCATCGCATGACTACGCCAAAAAACTAAAAGCACATGCAAACAAAATTATGACAAAAGTTCTTGTCACGGTTACCCCTTTTTTATATTTTTAAGCTGCTTGTGTTTGTCAATACTTATTACAAAAGAAATGAAAAAAACTCGCCTGTTCAGCGAGTTTGAAAATCTCGGTTTTCATGCAAGTTTACAGCTGCACCGGAATTTTTATCTCTTCGCCGTTTCTGTCCACCGTGAGTTCGATTTTGTCTCCTTTCTTGTATTGATTAATGAGGTTTGAAAGCGGATTGTCGAGGTTCACCCCCTGATTATTAACCATGGTGACAATGTCGTTTATTTTAAGTCTGGCAATCTCGGCTGGCGATCCGGAAATGAAAGCTAGGGACTGTTTGCCTGACGGAGAATAGATAAGCGCTCCGCGATCGCGATTAAGCCCGTGCGTCATGGAAAACTCTTTCGTAATGGTTTTATAATAAGCTCCGAAAAAGGGTCTTGCTTCAAAACCATTTTTCAGCACAAAGTCAACAGTATTTTTAACAACGTTTGACGGAATCAAAAAATATTTCTCTTTGCCATCAATTACGGTCATTCCTACTATTCCCACCAGATCTCCGCTATGCCCTATGACAGGACCTCCGATATATTCTCTTCTGTCGCTGAAATCATCCTCAAAAACACTTTCCAATTTTTCAGTAGAGGAAACCGATTTTCCCGCCAAATTGAAAGTTTTGTCTATGCTGCTAAGAAGACCTGAAGCATATCTGTTCTGATATTCACCAAATGAATTTCCAATTGCCACAAGCTTTTTTCCGGGACGCGCGTCGGAAGAATCGCCAAAAGGTATGGCCATCAAATTGGGCGTGTCAATCTTTAAAAATGCCAGATTGGAAAACTCATCAACTCCCAGAAGTTTTGCATCATAGCTGTTTCCATTGAATAAAAATACCTTATATATAGCGCCGTCTTCAATTATCGCGGTCCTGTAAGTGGTAATCAAACCGTCGCTTGTGGCTATCATGCCAGTTCCGCTCTGTTCACGCACTCCCTGCTCGCTTGCCGGAGAATTCTGCGAAGAAATTGAAATTATGTTGACGACCGTATTGGAAGCTTGTGAGGCTATTTCGTTCACGGAATCGTCCTCCTGGATGATAACCTGCTCTGTCTTGTTTATTACTGTGACATTTTCCGCGCTTCGCTTCAAAAAATTTATGCGCGAAAGATGCTTGCTTGTTCTGATCATGGGCAGCACTTTTTGATCAAAATAGACACCGCCAAGTCCGCCAATTATAAAAATCAGAAAAAAAATAAAAATTCCTCTGGCAATACGCCTAGTTATATTTTTTGCGTTCTCATTCATGAGTACTGTGTTATTACGTTGTAATTAATTAAACCACGGGCAACCAACGGGATGTTGACAATATCAAACCGACAATGAAACCCAAGAAAATCATGTTGGCAATCACGCGCCTTTTTGACAATTCTCCCGCAAAATGGCATTGAACCAAATCCCAAAACATATAATAAAAAATAAAAGCAATCACGCCAGTTGTCAAGTATCCGAAGGGCCAAAAGTTAAGAGCCCAAGATATCTCAGCCATTATAAGACCGAGAACAAGGCTGAAATTAAATACTCGCTTCTTTTCCTCCCTGATTAAGGAAAAGTACTGATAGCTGACCAGAGTGGTAATCAGCATCATGATAATCATCAGAATATACAGTGGAATGTTGTAATTAAGGTATATGGCAAACATGGTGCAGTATATCAAAAAAATGGTCGCCATGCCGCCGGACGCAATGATGCTATGAGCCGTTTTGTCTTTTTCGTAGATATGTAATCTGTAAAGCGCAAGATGGATAAAATAATATGCGAACGCGCTAAGAGCTATGAGGAGCTGCTGCTGTTTTGCGGGCTGCACGAAATATGAAAGTCCCATTACCGCGATAACAAACAAAATCGGTATGATTGCCATGGACGCCTTTCGTGAAATTTTACGCGCGACATTAAAAAAATAGAAAAAAAGCAAAGAAACTATGAATATTTTAACCGAAATTCCTCTTGAGAAAAAAAATGAAAATGACCCACCTACCAAATCGGTTGCTGAAAGCTCAATAATCAAAATAAATACCAAGGTATAAAAAAATACCGGGATGTGAAAAAACATTTATCTTAATGAAAAATTAAATATGACCTCGAATTATTTTGGGCGCTTTTTCAAATGCAATTCTTCCGTGATCCAGACGAACATTCATGATATCTCCATCCGTGATTTTTTTCTCAAGTATTTCCAGGGCAAGCTTGTCTGAAATTTCATTTTGCACCATCCTTTTGAGCGGCCTTGCTCCATAGGTTGGATCGTAGCCTCTTTCCGCCAGATAGGATTTCACATCATTCGAAATCCGAAGCTTGATGTTTCTTTCCGAAAGGCGTTTTTGAACTGAATTAATTTGAATATCAACAATCTTTCTCAATATGTTTTTGGTAAGGGGGTGAAAGATTATGGTATCATCAATTCTATTCAGAAATTCCGGCTTAAATTGCTCGCGCAGACTCGACAAAACTCTGCTTCGCATCTCGCTTTCACTTACCGTGTCTTCCCTGCGCTCTCCCTGAAATCCGAATGTCCGCATTTTGTTTATAATATCGGACCCCACGTTGGATGTCATTATTATAACAGTATTCTTAAAATTTACTACACGTCCCTTGGCATCAGTAAGTCTTCCGTCATCCAAGACTTGCAAAAGAATATTGAACACCTGCGGATGAGCCTTTTCTATTTCATCAAAAAGGATTACGCAATACGGCCTTCTTCTAACCATTTCCGTAAGCTGGCCTCCCTCTTCATATCCGACATAACCAGGCGGAGAGCCGATGATTTTTGCGGTCGAATGTCCTTCCATATATTCGCTCATGTCCAGGCGAATAAGCGACTTCGGATCGTTAAAGAGAAAATTCGCCAAAGTTTTGGCCAGTTCCGTTTTTCCCACGCCCGTGGGCCCGAGAAAAATAAACGATCCTATAGGACGATTCTCTTCCGAAATTCCCGCTCGCGAACGACGTATTGCGTTCGAAACCGAAGTGATGGCTTCTTCTTGTCCGATGACATATTTATTTAGCTCCTTTTCCATGTGCGCCAGCTTGTCTTGCTCGCTTTCCAGCATTTTGGAAACAGGAATGCCAGTCCATCGCGAAACGACTTTTGCTATATCTTCTTCAGTGACTTCTTCTTTTAAGATTGAATTTTCTTTCTGGATTTTTGTCAGCTTTTTTTCTTCTTCTGCGATTTTTTTCTCAAGTATCGGAATTTTCCCATAGCGTATTTCCGCAACCTTATCAAGCTCTCCCCTGCGGTCCGCCTGTTCCGCTTCTGATTTCAGTTTATCTATCTCTTTCTTATGTTTGCGACTTGCCGCAATAAGATCCCTTTCGGTTTTCCATTGCAACGTCAAACTGTTCGATTTTTCCTTGAGCTCGGCAAGTTGTTTATTGATTTGCGCAATTTTTTTGCGCATATTTTTCGATTTGTCTTTGCTGATAGCTTTCTTTTCAATTTCAAGCTGATGAATTTTACGCTGCATCTGATCTATCTCTATAGGCATCGAGTCTATCTGTATCCGAAGCGCCGACGCAGCCTCGTCAATAAGATCAACCGCCTTATCCGGCAAGAATCTGTCAGTGATATATCTTGAAGAAAGTTTTACTGCGGCCTGAAGAGCATCATCGGTTATTTTTACTCCGTGATGCAATTCATAGCGCTCTTTAATCCCGCGTAAAATTGCAATAGTGTCCTGAACAGAAGGTTCACTGATTAAAACCGGCTGAAAACGTCTTTCAAGCGCTGCGTCTTTCTCGATGTGCTTTTGGTACTCCCTGGTAGTCGTGGCCCCAATTGTTCTCAATTTTCCCCTTGCAAGAGCCGGTTTCAGCATATTGGAAGCGTCAAGAGATCCCTCAGTGGCACCGGCGCCGACCAAAGTATGAAGTTCATCTATAAATAATATGTATTTTCCAGATGCATGTTCCGTTTCTTTTATTATCGCTTTCAGCCTGTCCTCAAACTCTCCGCGAAATTTCGCGCCTGCCAGCAAAGATCCAAGATCCAGTGAAATAAGTTCTTTATCCTTCAGCGTTTCAGGAACATCTCCCGAAACAATTCTTTGAGCAAGCCCTTCCACAATTGCAGTCTTGCCAGTTCCGGCTTCTCCGATCAGCACCGGATTATTTTTTGTGCGTCTGCTCAGAACCTGCATAACTCTTCTTATTTCCTCATCGCGGCCTATTACCGGATCCAGCTTGTCCTGGCGAGCCAAATTCGTAAGATTGATAGTATATCTTTCTATTACCTGAAATTTTCCCTCCGGTTCAGGAGAATCAACCCGTTGCGATCCGCGAAGTTCCGAAAGTATCTGTAGAACTATATCATAATTAACGCCATTTATTTCGAACATTTTTTTGGCCGCAGTATTTATCGAAAGCATGGCCAGCAGAAGATGTTCCGTCGAAACAAAATCGTCTCCAACAGCAGACATTTCTTTTTCTGCCTGCTCGAGCACCTGTACCAACGACGGAGTCACGAAAATTTGACCCAAAGAGCCCACGACAGATTTCGGATACTTTTGCGCCTCTTTGATAGATTCATTTTTTAGTTTCTCCATGTTTACCCCTATCTTTCGTATGATAACAGGAACGATGGAACCGTCCTGGTTGATGAGGGAAAACAACAAGTGAAAAACATCCACCTGCTGTTGATTCAAAGAAAGTGCAAGTTCTTGGGATTTTCTTAATGCTTCCTGACTTTTGGTTGTAAATCGGTTAATATCCATAATTTAAACACAAAGCGCTCACAAACACGGTATGCATTTTAAGATAAGCTCTGAGCCGCACTACGTCAAGAGTGCGAGATTACACGACACATACAAGAGTTATGCGCAACTGATGTCAATTCTTTAATTCCTGCAATGTCACTTTCACAGTCTTGATTTCTCCTTTGTGCCAAACCTTCAAGGTTATCTCGTCTCCCACATTATATCTGGAGATAATATCGCCAAGCTGGTTGTCCTGATCAAGTTTTTCACCTTCGACTTCCAGGATTATGTCATTTTCAACAATACCAGCTTTATCGGCCGGAGAACCCGGAACAACGGCCAGCTCTGTTAATTTATTTCCCCTCAAAACAAGCGCTCCGTAGTCAAAAGGCAGCTGCGCTTCTTTTTGCACGGACGAATTTACGATAACATATCTTACTCCCAGAAACGGAATGGCTATTTTTTTCCCGCTTTTCGCCTGTTCTATCACCCTTTTTGCCTGATTGATCGGCAAAGCAAAGCCTACATTTTGCGCGCCCTGGGCTATTGCCACATTGACTCCGATAACTTTCCCCTCGATATCCAAAAGAGGTCCTCCTGAATTTCCAGGATTAATTGCGGCATCCGTTTGGATTATATCAGTAAGACGTTCCGAAGTTCCGAAACCAGATCCGGCGCTCAGGTTCCTCTTAAGTCCTGAAACGATCCCGCGACTAACGGAATTCGCAAATTCTCCCAATGAATTGCCTATGGCTATGGTTGTTTGACCTATCTTCAGCGAGTCGGAATCACCCAAAGGAAGCGTCGGGAAACCAGTGCCTTCTATTTTTATGACAGCAGCATCCCTTACAGGATCGCGCGCCAGAACTGTGGCTTTATATTGCTTGCCGTCGTTCGTGACCACAGTATAATTGGCATTTTGATCTTCAACAACATGCCTGTTTGTCAAAATCATTCCGTCGGAACTTATGAAAAAGCCGCTTCCGCCTCCAACTTTTTGCTCCTCATCTCCGTCGCCTGGTGTTTGCACGTCATATCCAAAGAATTGGTAAAACAAATCCTCAGGATTATTGAAATAATTTCTGTAACTCGGAATGTTTTTTGATATGTTTATGCTGACAACTGCGGGAGAAGATTTTTCAACCACTTCTATAATTTCAGAATCTTCGATAATAATCTGTTGTTTGTTGATTTTTTTATCAACGTTTTCCGATTCCATAATCGGGATGTATTTACTCAATTTGGCTCCAAACTTCGCAGAAAAAGCGCTTGCCATTCCCCCAGACATAAAGCCAAAAACAGCACCAAATAGTGAAGAAATAGCAATAGACATTAAAATGATGACGGTGATGACAGTGTTGTTTAAAAAATACCCCCGCCCTTTTTCATTTTTTTTCTTTTTCTTTGTTTCTTCCGTTTTGGACGGCAAATTATCTTTGCCGCTATTGCTCAGATTTTTGACAAAATCTTTTTCATTATTTAGTTGCATAATATTCATCATGTTGAGGCGCCGCAAAAAAGCTTCTCTTGCGTAGCCTTCAGAACACTACCTTTAAATTTATACAAAACAAATAAATGCATTATTGCACGGAAATCGCATTGACAGGACAACTTTCTGCCACTTCTTGGCAATTGCAATCACCGCATTCTTCACTTATAACCTCCGATTTACCGTCTTTGATTTGAAACACATTCGGACACAAAGATTCACAAGTTCCGCATCCGATACACAATTCTTTGTTTACTACTGGTTTTGGCATAATTTTTTATTTAATTATTAATTATGTTTCAAAAACAAAATGTCGATCAATTGATACATGACATTTTGATTATTTACTTGATTAATGAATTTGGGTTTAATGTTTAAAACATTATCGACGCATCTCCTTGTGCTTTCAATCTTTCTTCTGCTTCAAATTTTTGCATCTTTTCACTTCTAAACTCAACAACTGCCCTATCCGAGTTCCACCTGAAATCTTTTAAGGGGATTAATATGCTGATCGATTTTTTCGAATCCTTCAGCCAATCAGCAAATGTTTTTTTCGCAACAAATATCTGCTTTAACCTTAGTACGCTTTCCTCTCCTTCCTTCTTTTTTTCCTCAATTCTGACAATATGAAATCCTATCGAACTTTCAATCACCTCGTTATTGCCATATCTTTCTTCGTCAAACAACGCTTCCTGAAGCTCCTGAATCATCTGTTCTTTTTTTACCCATCCCAACTCACCGCCTTTTTTCTTTGAATCTCCCTCTGAAAACTTGTCAACAACCTCCGCAAAATCTTTTCCGCTTTCCAGTTCCTTACGCGCTTCGTTCGCTTTTTCTTTTGCGCTAGAATTGTCGAGTTCGCCGAGCAACACGTATTGCATTAAAGCGTCTTTATAGGCCGTTGGAATCACCACGTTTTTTTTGAAATCTTCCATGTTCCATCCATACGTGTTTGCAAGATCTTTCTCTAAATCGCTTGCCGTTCCCAATTCTTCAAGCTTGTTCTCAACCATTTTATCAATATCTTTTTCGGAAATCGATATGCCTCTTTTTTGTGCCAAAATTTTTATCACTTTATCTTCAATAAGCTTTTCCAGAATTTCTCTTTCTTTTATTTTCAGTCGCTTTTTACCGCTTTCAGTCGAAAAATCCACCCTTAATCCTTCCTGCGAAAAATCGTTGACTTTATAGAATTTTTCAACAGATGCGAGATTGCTGCGCACGTCACTCAGCAGAACGAAATCATTCCAGCCTATAACAGCAGCCGGTATTGGCACGATTTTTGATATTTTCAAATATATCCTTTTACCAATTTCAGTATTTGTTCCATAGGCAAGCGTACTTATAATCGCAATAATAACAAACAATACGGTCAGCATCGCATAAACAAGAGTGGACAATTTTATTTTCTTCTCATTGTCAGAGTCAGACATATTTATTTTCTAAAAAAATAATCTCCACCATTTTATGTAATTCGGCAAATTCGGCTGTTCAGCTGGCAGATTTTCTTCTTTTTTCTCGCTTGCATCCTCACTTTCTGCAATTTGCCTTTGGCTTACAATAATAACGTTCTCATCAGGTTTTTGAAGACTTATCTTATCCTTGGAAACTTTTTCTATAAAATGAGGAGTACTGTAGTAGCTGATCCGCTGGGAAATTCTTTCATTCTCGCTTTGAATCCTGCGCGCCTCTTCCTGAAGCGCATTTACTTCGCTTTCAATCTTTTTGCTTCTATATGCCTGTCTTATGGCGCTTGACGATATCACGACTGCCAGAATTATCCCGATTGCAAAAAGAATCACCATTAATGAATATTTTGTTTTCATCGTCTGAAGAGAACTTGGGCAACTCCAATTGGCGACAACACATGCTATGGATTTCAGATAATCGTACACTTGAAGCTTCCGCAAGTTTTTTTGAAAACATTGCTATTCCTTATTGCATGCTCATAAGAGGAGCAAACAGAAACCCTATCATCGAAATGACGGCCAATATAGAAATTATTATCCACACAATGTATGCACCTTTTTTTCTTTTTTTGTAATTCATAGGAACATTTTAACAAATTTAATCCTTTCCAACAAGTCATAAGCCGAAAATATTCTTTCGTTTTCTTCAATAATTCTTCTGCGCTGTTTCTGCGCACTAGCGCATAAAAACTGTTAAAACAGCCTCACAAACACCATTACGAATCGGAGTTTCTTTCGTATTTTTACCGTTTCAGCACCGCAAGATACGCTTCTGACGGAACCTGCACCTTGCCGATATTCTTCATTTTCTTTTTTCCTTTCTTTTGTTTGTTCAGCAGCTTATTTTTCCTCGTGACATCCCCTCCATATAATTTTGCGATAACATCTTTTCTGAAAGGTTTGATCGTTTCGCGCGCGATAATTTTTCCGCCGATCGCCGCCTGAATAGGAATAGCAAAGCTCTGCCTCGGAATGGCATCTTTGAGTTTCTCAACAATTCTTTTTCCTTCGGCGTAGGCATTCTCTTTTGGCACGATCCTCCCAAGAGATTCAACTGCTTCCCCGGCGAGCAGTATATCGAGCTTCACCAAGTCCGAATTTCTGTAACCTATAAGCTCGTAGCTCATCGAAGCATATCCCGACGAGACACTTTTAAGATCATCATGAAAATTCACGATAATATCAGTAAGAGGAACTTCAAATGTGAGCAATATCCTTTCGAGATCAATATATTCCGTGTTCAGATACACAGATCTTAATGAACTCATAAGTTCCATTATTCCACCGAGATACTTCGAGGGGGTGAGTATGTCTAATTTAACAAAAGGCTCCGAGATTTCTTCCAAAGTCGATGGGTCCGGCATCTGCGATGCTGAATATATCTTTCTTTTTTCATTGCTTCCTCTCATTTTTATTTCATAAACGACGCTTGGAGTGGTTATTGTGGGAGAAAAATTAAACTCTCTTTCCAGTCTTTCTTTTACGATTTCAAGATGCAGCAATCCCAGAAATCCGCAGCGGAAGCCTTTGCCGAGAGCCGCGTTACTTTCCGGTTCAAAAACGAAAGCTGCATCATTCAATTTTAGTTTTTCCAAAGCATCCCGCATAAGATTATATGCGTCTCCCTCAATGGGATATAATCCCGCGTATACCATGGGACGCACCTCTTTATATCCCGGGAGTCTTTCGACGGGAGTTTTGGAATTTTTCACTGTTATCGTATCGCCTACCCGGCAATGTTCGACACTCTTGAGACCTGTGGCGATATAACCTATCTCTCCTGACTTTAAAGATTCGCCGGGTCGAAAACTGGGATTGAAATATCCCACTTCAACAACGGTACTTTCTTTTTTATTCGCCATCATCATCACCTCATCGTCTCTTCGCACATGACCGTCCACGATACGCACATACGCCACGACACCTTTATAAGTGTCGTATTTGGAATCAAAAATAAGCGCCCTCAAAGGCTTCCCCGCCTCGCCCCTCGGAGCCGGAATTTTTTTTACGATCGCTTCAAGTATTTTTTCCACTCCCTGGCCGGTCTTGCCGGAAGCTTCCAAGATTTCTTCCTCTTTGCATCCCAGGATATGTATTATTTCTTTTTTTGTTTTTTCCACATTGGCGTTCGGAAGGTCTACTTTGTTCACGACTGGAATAATCTCAAGGCCTTGCTCGATTGCCAAATACAAATTTGAAAGAGTTTGTGCCTGGACCCCCTTGGTAGCATCAACTAAAAGGACGGCTCCTTCGACGGCGGCAAGAGATCTTGAAACTTCATATCCAAAATCCACATGCCCGGGAGTATCAATTAAATTTAAAACGTATTCTTCGCCGTTCAAAAAATGTACCATTCTGACCGGCTGTAATTTTATCGTAATTCCCCTTTCCCTTTCCAAATCCATCTGATCCAAAATCTGCTCTTTCATCCTTCTTTTTTCAACCGTTTGCGTGAATTCCAAAATACGGTCAGACAATGTCGACTTACCGTGATCAATATGCGCAATTATACAAAAGTTTCTAATGTTGTTCATATATCTATTTCCTGAAAAGCCACTGCGTTTGCGCTACTATATTGTTTATATTCCGGTGACTTCTCCCGTGTCCTCCTGGATGACTTTTTTGGCCTTGAAAAGTTTTTTAGTAACAGATTCTGTAAATTGAAAAAATTCTTTAATTTTAAAATAATAACTGGCAATTGCAAAAGCCATCGCTCCGGCAAGTCCCGCGACAACAAGCTGAGTAAACACCGCCACGAAAGTATCAAGCTCCCCGCGCGAACCTACGACATATTTGGCCACCTGAGCGACAGCTCCTCCTATTACGGAGGCAGCCACTATTTTCGCGGTTGAGCCCAATATTATTTTACCATCTATGTCAGGAAGATTCCTTTTAAGAAATATCAGAAGTAACGCCATATTAAGTATGCTAGCGAAAGAAAAAGCTATCGCCAATCCCAAAACCCCGAAATGCCCTATCAGCGCAATCACGAGCACAATATTCACAACTTCGCTTAAAAGAGCAATATAAAAAGGAGTTTTCGTATCCTGTAAAGCGTAGAAGGCACGGGTCAGAAGCGGCAAAACGGCCTGAGCGAATAAGCTTGCCACAAGCAATCCGAGTGTCTGGAAAGTCAGGATCGTGTCATCCCAATCGAATTTGCCGGATCCGAGAAGAACACGGACTGTCTGAGCGCGTAAAACAAAAATGAAAACACTCAGCGGTATCACAAAAAATAAAATCTGTCTGAATGTCCTTGAAAAAGCTTTGATGAATTCCATTTTCTCTTTTTTTGCGGCATAGGCGCTGAGCGCGGGAAACACCGCAATCGAAAATGAAATGCCGAAAAGCCCTATGGGAGCGCTTTGGATATTGTTTGCAAAATTGAAGACAGCAAGACTTCCAGCCGCCAGCGTGGAAGCAAAAATTGTTATTATGGTGAAATTGATCTGCGTGACAGCGACGGTCATTGTTCTTGGAATCATCAGTTTGAACGCTTTTCTTACTCCCGTGTTTTTCAGGGCATCAAAAAACAACGGTTTAAAACTGAAGCCGGAAAATTTTACAGACGGATATTGCAACAACATGTGAAAAAGCGCTCCAAGCACCACTCCCCACGCAAGTCCAACCGGACCCCAAAATTTAACAAAAAAAACAACCCCGATTATTATTCCCACGTTATAGAAAATCGGAGCGAGCGAGTATATTAAAAATTTCTTAAATGACACCAAAATACCTCCGTATATCCCGCTTATGCCGAGAAGAAGCGGGCTCAAAAACATTATACGCGTAAGCTGCACAGTGAGGTCCATTTTTTCGCCAGAAAAGCCCGGAGTTATAATCTTCATCATCCAAGGAGCTACCGCAATAAGAATCAATGAAACAGTGCCCATAAAAAAAATCTGAAGACTAAGCATTCCCGAAGAAAACCTCCAGGCATCTTCCTCCTTTTTATCCGCAATATATTCCGTGAATATCGGAATAAACGCAGCACTTAGCGCCCCTACTATCATAAGATTATAGATGAGATCCGGAATACGGAAGGCGGCATAATATGCGTCAAGAGTGTCTCCCGCTCCGAATTGTCCGGCCAAAATGCGATCCCTGAAAAGCCCAAGGATGCGGCTCGCAATCCCGGCAAGTGAAATAATAAAAGCCGCCGCCGCAATCGATTGCGTCGGCTTTTCGTTCAAAAATTTGCTTTTTACAAGCCTTTTCATCATAAATTTCTTCGAATCACTAGCGGTATCTTAACCCAAATTTTTCCAGTTGACAATACTGAAATATTATTGTTTTTTCTCAAACACCACACCCGCAAATCTGTCGAGGGAAAGATCAGTATTAATCCTCACTCCATCGCTTCCCTTTTCCATATTTTCGGGAAAGCTCCACTTGATTTCATAGCTTGACGGATATTGAATTCGGGATTCAAGTAAACTGCCATAACTTCCCGATTGCTTCTGAAAGACCAATGAATATGAATCAACCGGATTGGAACCGTCAATTGAAACTTGAAACATGCGCACTGGAAGAATATATTTATATGTGACCGAAACCTCTTCTTGCGGACTTATATATACCCAGTTAGCAAATACAGTTTTTCCAGCTTCATTATATATACGAGTTCCCGATTCGGGATCAATAATCATATCCCGCTCCTCTCTTTCAACATCGGCGTCCCGCTTGAAATTAAGCGCATCATAGTCAAGAGGTTGTTTGTGAGCTTCGCGCGTATGTCCGCTGGCTTCCAGTAATTTTGCACCTTCCGGAACATATACTCGCATATAATCAGCATTAACCTTGTTGAACCATTCATACTCTGAATTTCCTCCGGTATGCCTGCGGGTGATTGTGACTGTATCTACAATCGAACCATCTTCCTGTATTTCAGCGCCATGTTCAATTTTTTCTTCGACAACCGCATCAGTTTTGAATCCGTTTATGTTGGTGTTTATAACACTCAAATAATCACAACTGGAAGGTAATATTTCTCCGGACCACCCTTGCTGCGACACTATTCTTTGAAGTTCCGGATTGGATGAATAAATAAGTATGTGTTTTTCATCAAGACCCAGCAAAAGCACCTGAACTATTTTAGAAATACTTTCAATATCTTTCTTGTCCAATAGTTTTTGCAGTAAAATCGGAGCCAAATCCGCGAGAATTTTTTTCGGCTCATTTTCTTCCTTGTCATAATCAACTTCCACTTCATATTGTGTAACTTCCGTGAAATTATTTTCATCCAACGTCACTTCATATTCCGGCATTTCAATAGGTCCGGTAATTGCCAGCATTTTTTTTATCAATGCGGGAGTAAAAGTCACAACTCCATCAACGGTAGGACCGCCGGTTTTTTCATAGAAAGTAATCGCCTTTTTTGCCGACATCGGAAAATCGGCAAACCAATTGCTGTCATGAAGACTCCAGGCCGCGCTGATTTTTTGAATCGGCTGGGGAGGAACTATTTTTTCTTTCAGTTGTCCGTCGGGATTGTATATTCCGTCTATAAAAAAGTTTTTTACGCGTCCATTTGAAATATCAAGCAACCCGTAACTTCCTATAAATCCTCCCGTGGCTCTCATTTCGGAATTATTTTGAAATAAAAACAAATACTTTCTAGGGCCGTTGCCTCCGAGAAGATCGGTAAGAATGTGACTGTTGGCAAGAAAGAAATCAAGACTTTTTCTTATATCCGGCATGTTTTCCTTGAGAAGAAAAAATTCATCCCTTTTATCTTCGGGAAGATCCGTTATGACAATCTTGTCTATATTATTCTGTGCCGCATCAAGTTCGGCTTTGGCTAAACTTATGTTCTTTTCGGTCATTTTCAAAATATCAAGAAAAGAAAAACCGTCATCACCGAACTTCCCGACCAAATTCTCTATTTCGGAAAATGTATGGGCAACCTCATTCATATATCCTCCCGCTAAAGAAAGGTGTTTTCCGGCTTCCACCGCGTTTCTTCCGGAAGATACTTTTGTTGCATAAGGAACAAAGCGTGCAACATCCAGTATGGACCCCCCGATACCTTCCAGAATTTCCGATCCATTTGAAAATTTTTCATGAGCTTCAGCAAATCTTTTTGAAGAGTTTTCGAAATTACGATTGGACAAATCGTTTATGGCGGAAGCCAGGTTTTCGAAACCGCTTTGACTGACGCCTAAAACCTTGCCTTTCGCATCCAAACCCTTGCTCGCATAGGATACTCCTCCAATTCCAAGCGATACCAAAAGCGCCGTAAAAACAAATAATTGAACAGGTTTAGCAAAAAGCCGGCACCCGAAAGTAAACCTATGAGACAAAATAAGGTCCATTAATGAAAACTCCATAGTTCCGCCATAATCAGATTTTTCACGACATTTCTGTGCGAAATTTTTTTGCCAATAATTTTTAATATTTTCAACATCTGATTTTTCGCTTGTTTCTTGTTCAATCCACGCATCTTCGCGCGCGATTCCTCCGGCTCCGACAGCTTCTTCATGGGCTTTTTGCTTTTGCTTGTTGCATTCTAAAATTTCCTTGAGTTTCAATTCCGATCGCAACTTTTCTTCACGAATAAAAGCCTCGTCCTCTTCTCTTCGTCTTATCTGTTCAGTCATAATAAATCTATCTCTTTTCTCTTGCAAAGCGCGCAGTCTCTCCGCCTTTTTGCAGTTTTCGATTTCTTTTTTTCTCCTCTCCATCTCTATCCGCTTCATCCTTTCTTCTTCGCTTTGCGCAAATGTCTGGTTTTTTGTTGTCGCAACCCGCACGGGATTTCCAATCAAACGTATCTTTTTCCAATCCAAATTGCCCGTCTCATCAACGGGTCTTATGTCGAACATTTGAGGAATCACATTATTTTTTCGCATCTTTTTTCAGACTATTGTAGACCTCAAGCGTTTTTTTCGCCATTCCCTCCCAGCTATATTTTTTAATCTGATCGTAACCCTTTTGAATCAAATTCTCCCTGAGTTTTTCATCCGTCAGAATTTTCCAAACAGAATCCGCAATATCATCAACGTTCTTGCCGTCAAAATAAAGAGCGCTGCCGCCAAGAATCTCCAATGCGCATGAATGATTGGATGAAAGAACCGGAATACCCTTAGACATGGCTTCGAGTGGCGGAAGCTCGAAACCTTCGTAGAGTGACGGGCGAATATAAGCTTCCGAACCGGACATCAGAAAATCAAGATCATTGTCGGGAACAAATCCTGCAAATACTATATTTTCAACCTCGTTTTCGCGGACATAATCTCTAAGGCGCGAATAAAAATAGTCTTCTCCGCCGACAAAAACCAAGGAAATGTCTTTTCTTTTTTCTCTCAGTTTTTTAAACGCCAAAACAAGACGTTTGGGATTTTTGTGAGGATAAACGTTTCCGATATATATGATATATGGTTTCATTATACCATATTTTTTAAGGACATTGTCAGCATTTTTGTTTTCCAAAGCAGAATTTTTTTCGCAAGCTTCATATGTGACACATATTTTTTCCTCGGGAATTTTTTTGTAGGTTTCAAGAATGTCTTTTTTTGTGAATTTTGACACGGCGAATATTTTTTGACTTCTTTTTATTGCCGATTTGATAACGCATTTGTATGCAAAAAACTTCATCCAATAAAAAATCGGACTTAATGTTGTGGCACGAACTGTGGGAAAATGAATCAGAATCAAATCATGAATTGTCAAAACGAATTTCTTGCGATATAAAAGTGGAACATTGAAATGCGGAAAATGCACGAGATCGAATTTGTATTTTCTGAGTTTGAACGGAAAGAAAATTTGCTCGGCAAACGAATACCATCGGTAATCCGCAAGTTCTTTGCGAAAATTTTTGTTTTTAGGTTGGTATTCTTCAAAATTTTCCTTGCGAAGAAAGACGATATATTGGTTTTTTTCATCGACTTTCTCGAGATATTCAACCAATTTTTGCGTATAGCGGCCCAGGCCCTTTCCTATCGAACCGTAGAACCGCGCATCGATACCAATCAGCATAGTTTTTAGATAAATTCTTTAAAGACTTTGTAGGTTTTCGACTTTTATGCAATTCTACCATTTTTTCATCCACAAAAAAAGCAAACAAATACAAAACCGCCATTTCGCACTTCCAAGAACAAAAACTTATCCAAAACATGGAAATATATATGCAGTCGAAACATTAATTGCAAGACTTGGAGATGCCCTCAAACATTTCAAACAATTCTCTGGCTGAAGTTTTCCAATTAAATCTTATTGATTGTTTGAGTCCGTTTTCGCCGATCCGAATGCGGAGATCTTTGTCCAGCAAAATTTCCTTCATCGCGGCAAAAATTTCATCCGGCCTGTCGGGATCGACCATGATTGCTCCGTTTCCCACGACCTCGGGAATTGACGAAGCGTTTGATGTGATCACTGGCACTCCGCAACGCATCGCCTCAAGAAGCGGAAGTCCAAACCCTTCAAAAAAGGAAGTATATACAAAAAGCGAAGAAAGAGTATAAACCGCCGCCTTGTCTTCCTGCGTGACGCAACTTGTATAGATTATGTCTTTAGTGAAACGAGCCTTCCGCATTTCAGAAAATATGCTTTCTGTTTTCCAACCCTTGCCGCCGGCGACCACCAGCTTGTATTTGTCGAACTGAGGATTTCCGAGACTTTTGAGGCGATCAAAAGCCTTCACGACAGCTCTTATGTTCTTTCTGGGTTCGACCGTTCCGAGAAACAGAATAAAATTAAAAGGCAGATGATATTTGTCTTTTATTTCAATAAGTTTCGGATTGTTCCTATCAAAAGCTTCAAAATTTTCCGATATTCCGTTGTATATTCTCACAATTTTCTCCCTATCTATCCCGTAGATTCGAACAATGTCCTCAAGCGTGGATTCCGACACGGACGTTATTTTGTCAGCTCTCAGGCACAGCCTGCGCGGATTTAAAATATGATGCCAAAGCCTTCTTTTTAATGAAAAAGTTTCCGGCATTAATTCAAACGAAAGATCATGGACATTCAAAACCAATTTTACTTTTCGGGAAAGCGCGATAAATGCAATGCTTGGCATGAAAAAGATGTCAACGCCCCCGATCATTTTGTCGACATGCGGCCAGCCCAAGTACCAGAAACAAAAATTCAGCAGTTTGTTCGGAATGTGAAATTGCCGCACCGAAACATTTTTATATTTGCGAAAAACTCCAAGATCAAATTTTGGTTCTTTGTATGAATTGATGAAGATGATGTATTCATTTTTTTTGTCCAATTCGAAAAGATTTTCGAGGACGTTCAGTGTGTATTCCTCGACTCCTGTCCGTTTCCCGGCAACAAAACATCTGATGTCGATTCCGATTCTTGCCATTTTTGTCAATTGTTTATGTTATTTCATCATATAACAGTTTTGCGATTTGTTGTATATTGACCCCGCGAAGAAAATGTGGGCTGCTATCGGTCCTCCCCCGCTCCTCATGCCCAGAAAAACACGCGGATATTGTTCCCGCGGTTAATTTTGATATATCAATATAATTTGTATTTTGCCGCGCTTTGGAAGTATAATGGAATTAGGGTCCGTAGCGACTTCTCCTATAATTCGCCATGGGTGCCGACGCAACGGCGGCATCCATGGCATTTTTTTGCTTGGTACATCATTTTAAATTGACATTGATGTCCCTTTTCGGTATAATCCAATCACCACAATGTTTCAGCCTCATTAGGCACCCATGCTGGAAAAAGTTTCATTCCAGCATGGGATATTTTTTATTAGCTTCAGAATCGTCAAAATCAATACCTATTGACTTTATGGGCGTTTTGGAGTATAATTAAAAGATGGCTTGTTCATTGATAAAGTAAAAAAGGCTTAACAAAGCCTAAAAAATCCAAAGAACAGGAGGTTTTTCATGAAAAAGATTTTGTTGGTTGCTATCACGGCTTTTCTCGCAGCAGCAATGATGACTTCTTGCGCGGGCACATGTAAGAATTGCGACTGGGATACAACCCACATCTCCGCCTTGAAAAAAGGAGACTCTCAGCAAGCAGTGCTTGCAAAAATCGGCGAGCCGACAAGGAAGTCCTGGCAGGCCGACGGATCGGAGACATGGGAATACAGAAAACCCAATGCATCCCAGAACGCCATGAACAAATTCGCGGCTTTTAGCAGCTGGGGCATCTATTCGGGAGACAACTCGGTATACCTGGACATCCTGTGGGTGCATTTCAACAGCAGAAAGAGAGTCAAGAATTTTGTTTACAAAGAAAACACCATGGCCGATCTTGACTCTTCACCTTTCACCTCTCAGCCTCCTAAGTAACATAAGGCATGAGCCACAAATGAAATCGCGCAGTCCGATAAACAAATCGAAACTGCGCGATTTTTTTTATTTCTCACTTGCCGAGGTTTGCTTGTGCTTTTCCAATTCCCTTTCAATAATTTCCTTCATCTTTTTTTTGAAAATTTCACGATCAAATTTTAGCACCCTAGATCTGATATAATCGGCGTCAAATGACATTTTTTTGAATTTTTCGACCGCTTCCATGATCGCTTTGGGTGCCTGCTCGTCGAAAAATATTCCCATTTTTTCATCCTCCATATGCTCGGGAATATCTCCTCCGCGAAAAGCTATGAGCGGCTTTCCGCTGGCAAGAGCTTCAATGGCAACAATTCCGAAATCTTCCTCCTGCGGAAAAATCAGTGCCTGACATTCGGAATAATATTTCCCAAGATCCTCGTCACTTACTCTTCCAAGAAACTCGATGTTTGGCCCGGCAATTTTTTCAAGACGTTTGAGCTCCGGGCCTCTTCCGATTATTTTCAAAGGCAGCCCCAGCTTATTGAACGCTTCGATCGCAATATCATTACGCTTGTACGCAAGAAGCCTTCCGACCATCAGAAAATAATCTTTTTTCTCCGCTCCCTTGCGAATCAAGAATTTTTTCGTGTCAACGGGAGGATGCACAACCATGGCATCCTTGTGATAGTATTTTTTGATGCGCCGCGCAACAAAATTTGAGTTTGCTATGAAAATATCAACTCTGTCGGCGCTGATTTTATCCCAAAGCCGCAAATAATTCATGGCAAAAGGAATCAGTTTTTTGATAAAACGCGGAAAATAGAAATCGCGCGTATATTTTTGACAATCGTCCCAAGCATAGCGCATCGGCGTGTGCATGTAGCATATGTGCAATGTTGCGGGATTTGTTATTACGCCTTTGGCATAGCTTGCGGAATCTGAAACCACTATGTCATATTTTGAAAAATCAAACTGTTCAACTGCTAGCGGCATGAAAAGCGGAAAGACGCGGTGCCATTTTTTCGCGAACGGAAAACGCTGAAGAAAGGAAGTGCGAACACGCTTGCTTTCAAAAACGCCGTGCATCGCTTCGCGGTTATAGAGAATCGTATAGATGGGCGCGTACGGATAAATTTCCGAAAGGCATTCAAGCACTCTTTCGGCTCCTCCATATTGCACCAAATAATCATGTACAAAAGCAATACGCATTTTAATTTTTAATTTTTTAACATTTTAAATTCAAAATTAAAAATTCTTACTCTGACTAACTCTCGCATCAATCAGAGTAAATTGTATCTTTATATTTCCATTCCATTCATCTTTTTGCAAATTGCACAAAATATCAATTTTATCCCCGACATTTATGTGCGAAAATTTTTCATAACCGTTAAAACTGATCGCTTCAAATATTTTTGGTTCATTCTCGCAAGCCAGGAAAAGCTTTATGTGCTTGTTTCCGTTGCCTACGATTCTTGTTTCGCGCACTGTCAAATTTTTTATCATAAAAACCGGCTCCCTGTTGCCTTCGCCGAAAGGTTTCAATTTCTCAATATCATCAACCAGGGCAAAATCCACATCTTTCGCATCAATTTTCGCGTCAACCAAAATTTCTTCGGAAAAATCACAATCCTTGAGCTTCTTTTCAATTTCTTCGCTCATTTTTTCACAGAATTTGACAAAATTCTCATTTTTGATGGTCGCACCGGCAGCCTGAGAATGTCCGCCGAATTTCATGAGCATGCCGCCAAATTTACCGATCGTTTCAATGATATTTATCTGCGGGATGCTGCGAAAAGAGCCGGTACTTGCATCTTCATCTTTGCGAAAAATAGCAACCGGCCTTAAAAATTGCTGAGCTATTTTTCCTGCAGCAAGCCCCAAAACACCTATGGGAAAATGTTCGCTTGCGGCAAAAATAAATTTCTTGTCTTTAAAAGCGCTGCGAGCGAGAATGGAAACTTCTTCCACAACTTTCTCGGTTACTTTTTGTCTTTCCGAATTTTGCGCCTCGATTTCAAGCGCCGAGGTTCGCGCTTTCGCGACGTCTTTTTCAAAAATAAGATCATAGGCAAGATTGGCATGCTTGATTCTTCCGGCAGCATTGATTCTGGGAGCAATATAGAAAGAAATTTTTCTAGTGTCGGGCAAATTCTTTTCGTTAATATTGATTCTTCCCACAGAAAACAATTCTTTAAGGCCCACGCGTTTTGTTTTCGAAAGAACAATAAGACCATATTTGGCAAACAATCTGTTTTCCCCGACCAGCGGCACGCAATCGGCAATTGTGCCTATGGCCACAAGATCAAGCATCCATTTGGTTTGCTGAATCTTATCTTCCAGCAACCTCTGAAACACGGCCTGCACGACTTTAAACGCAACTCCAACTCCGGCAAGATCTCTGAAAGGATATTCTGATCTGGGATCGTGCGGATCAACCACAGCAAAAGCCTCGGGAATTTTTTCCGGCATATGATGATGATCTGTTATTATGACATCTATCCCGAGAGAATTGGCTCTTTCCACCTCGGCAATGTTCGTGATTCCGCAATCAACCGTGATTATCAGCGAAACATTTTCTTTTTCAAATTTTTCCACTGCCGCGACATTCATGCCATAGCCTTCATTCATCTTGTCGGGAATATAGGTGAAAGATTCGATTCCTAAAAGATCCAAAGTTTCCTTGATGATTACGGAAGCGGTGATTCCATCGGCATCATAATCACCGAAAATGGCCACTTTTTCTTTTTTTTCCCGGGCTTTTTCTATTCTTTTGACAACTTTTTCCATGTCAGAGAACAAAAAAGGATCATGGAAGTCTCTGTCATAGTCAGGGAAAACGAATTTTTCGATTTCTTCTTTTGTTTTAATTCCACGGGAAAACAAAAGCTGCACTAACAAAGGATGCAGCTTCAAGTTTGGCATTTTCGCAATTTCTTCCTTTTCAGACAAAATCCATCGAGGCATAAATTTGTAACGGTACCTAGCATCTTGTATATACGGTTCAAAAAATAAAAAACGGAAAATAGCAAATTCCAATGCCCTGTGAAATTTTATACAAAACACTATATACCAAACACTATATACATCATTTAGCTTCCCATCCGCATTTAGGACAAACAAATTTTGCTTCAAAAATACGATCCTTTTTATTTATCAATTTCAGATTAAGAGAAATGGTTGTTCCGCAATCCAGACAGTTGAAAGTCGGATTAAAACTCAAGTCTTTTGCAAGTTTCGGAGCATCCATTCTGTCAGCACTAAACTCAAGTTTATATTCTCCTCCTTCTTGGATAAACAAAGCCCTGATTCTTTCCACAGTTTCAATCGGACGCGTTATGTCACGGACTATGAAATCTTTCGCACCCAGAGCGTTGGCCTTTTGCTGATCTTCTTCTCGGCCCATGTGCGAAGAAATTACCACCGGAATGCTTGCCGTCATCACGGTTTTTTTGAGCGCCTCCATCATGGTAAAACCATCCATGCGCGGCATAATTATTCCGGTAAAAATTACATCCGGAGCTTCTTTGGAAGCTTTGTCGAGTCCTTCAACTCCGTCACCGGCCTCAACAACTTCAAAGCCTGAATTCTTAAATATCTCTGCGTACATTTGGCGCAAATTCACATCGTCGTCAACAAGCAAAATTTTTGTTTTTTTGTCCATAAAAATACGAACCTTGCGGCATCTTTTAGCTTATTAAAAAATCAGCAAGCTCATCAGGGCAATTGACGCTTAAAGAATTATTTTTACGTCCGCCGCCAGAGCCTCTCTTCCGTCATTATAGATAAAAAGCGGATTCACATCAAACTCTCTAACTTTGTCGTTTTTTCTGGCAAAATCAGCAACTCCCTTGAGAATCCTTGCAAACTCCTCGATATTGTACGAAGCCTGGCCTCTTGCGCCTTCAAACAAAAAGCGCAGTTTCCCTTTCATGACATTCTTTTTAATCTCGTCAAAATCTGCCGGCAGAACCAAGAAATCCACCATCTTAAAGACTTCTGTATATATTCCTCCCAATCCATAGACAACAACCGGACCGAAAATCGCGTCCTTTTTGATGCCTAAAATTATTTCCGTTTTTCTTTCCATCATCGGCTGCACCACGAAATGCTCATCGGGAAAATTTTTTCTAAGCTTTTTCAGCTCCAATTCAAGAGCCTCCTTGTTTTTTATGTCCAAAATCAGCGCCTGTTTATCGGACTTGTGCAAAACCTTATCGCTGTCCACCTTGAGAACCACGGGATAATTTTTTATCTCAGGCACGCCATCACCAGGTTTTATTCCGTAAGATTCAACGCATTTTACTCCGAACTTTTCCATCACTTCGGAAGCTTCCGGAAAAAACAAAGCTTTTCTTCCATCCGCAAGAGCTTTTGAAATAATTTCATTCGATTGCTTTTTGCGCTCAAGAGAATTTTTTTCAGCAAGTTTTTTAGGAGCACTCTTTTCGGCAACGTTCCACTTGTAATATTTATCAATTGCATCGACAGCGCTTTGCGGATCGGAAAAGCACGGAACATTATTTTTCTTAAGGTCGGCAATCGAATCTTCAACCCTCTCTCCCCCCACAAAAACAGCTGCAATGAGCGCTTTGTTTTTTGCCTTTTCACATTTGAGTATTTCTGAAATTTTCTCGACTGGAGTCTGCTGCTGCGGAGTAAGAAGACACAATATGCATCCCATTTTTTCATTATTGAGAATTTCCAATGTTTTTTGATAGCGGATTTCTTCGGCATCACCGAGAAGATCTACAGGATTTTCAACCGATGCTTCTGCAGGAAGATTTCTTCTAAGATTTTCCTTTTCATTTTTCACAAACTCCGCAAGCTCTATTTCTTTGCCCTTGAAAGAGTCAGTAGCAAGAACTCCGGCGCCGCCCGCGTTGGTAACTACGGCGACATTTTTGCTTTTCGGCGCGTCGGTAAAAGAAATAAGCTGAAGCAAATCAAAAAACTCATCCAGATTATCGGCTCGCATGATGCCTATTTTTTCAAAAACGGCGCTTGTGATTTCATCGCTTCCCGCAAGCGCTCCCGTATGCGAGGAAATTGCCTGCTGCGCTTTTGCGGTTTTGCCGGCTTTCAAAATTACAATCGGTTTTTTTGCGGAAACTTTTTTGGCAATTTCGGAAAAATTTTTCCCGTCTTTAATGCCTTCAAGATACATGCCGATCACTTTCGTTTCTCTGTCTTCGGCAAGATATTCCAAAAGCTCGCTTTCCCCGAGTTGCATCTTGTTTCCGATTGAAATTACACTTGAAAATCCAAGGTGCTCCTCTTTGGCCTTATCCATAAACCCCACAGCAAGCGCTCCCGACTGAGAAACAAACGCTATGTTCCCAGCATCGGGCATTCCCGCGGCAAAGGACGCATTGAGTCCAATTTTTGGAACAATGAAACCAAGGCAATTCGGACCAAGGATGTTGATGTTGTTTTTCTTGGCAATGGCAAGCAATTCTTTTTCTCTTTTTGCTCCCTCTTTTCCCGTTTCCGAAAAACCTGCCGATATAATCACGAAATTTTTGGCATTTTTGGCTCCGTTCTTTACGACGTCGATAACAAATTTTGCCGGCACGCAAATTATCGCCAGATCAACTTTTTTTCCGATCGAACCAAGCGAAGGATGGCAACGTTTGAATTTTATGAATTTGCAGGAAGGATTGACCAAAAAAACATCTCCACCATATCCGAGCTTCATGATGTTCTCCATGATTATGTTCCCGATCTTTCCTTTTTTGCCCGATGCGCCGACAATCGCGATCGAAGCGGGATTAAAAAGAGATTTAAGGCTGTTTTTTTTCATTTTATATTTTTTATATTTTGGTAAAAGATAAATTGCGCACTTACATTATATTACTTTTTGAATATTACGTAAAACAAAGAAGCATTACCTGAGCTTTTAGATTTTTCACTGCTCTCCTGGACTGTTTTCTGATGTCATGACTTATATTAAAAAAGCGCTATATCCTTTAATTATAGCACTTTTTATTGATTTAGTCAAGTTTTCTCAATTCTTCAATAAGTTTCTTCTGCTGCCTGGTCGGACTTTTCGGAATATCGACAATAACCGTCACAATTTGATCTCCCCTTGCGCCTCTTCGCCCGATATGCGGAACTCCTTCGCCTTTTATTCTGAATTTATCATGCGATTGCGTGCCTGCCGGAATTTTCATTTTAATTGGTCCGCTAATAGTTTCAACAACAACCTTGTCGCCAAGAACAGCCTGCGAAAATGAAATGTGTTCTGTTGAAAGTACGTCATTGCCCTCTCTTTTAAATTTCTTATGCGGTTTGACATGAATATTCACGTAGAGATCGCCGCTTGCCGCGCCTTTTTCTCCGGCTTCACCATATCCCTGAAGCGATATCGTCTGCCCGTCCAAAATTCCGGCCGGAATGTCTATTCTTATTTCCTCACCTTCTCTCACGCGTCCTTCTCCCTTGCATTTGTGGCATTTTTTGGAAAATATCTTTCCTCTGCCTTCGCATGTCGGACACGTGGAAACTTGCGCGAACGATCCGAAGAAACTGCGCACGGTCTTCCTGATCTGGCCGCTTCCTTGGCAAGTCGGGCACGTTTCTTCTTTTGAACCAGGCTCTCCTCCGCTTCCGCGGCAAACGTCGCACGTCACATATCTGCGAAGTTTCACGTTGCGATGCGTGCCATTCACCATTTCCTCAAAGCTTATTTCCACATCTATCTGAATATTGTTTCCGGCTCTCGACGTTCCGCGCCTTCTGCCACCGCCAAAAGCCTCTCCGAACATGTCGGAAAAAATATCTTCAAAACCTCCTCCGAAATTTCCGCCAAAAGATGGCCCGCCTCCGGCAGAAAAACCACCAAAATCGAAGCCTTCAAAACCGCCGAATCCGCCAAAACCGCCGGCGCCGCCCGCCTGTTCAAAAGTTCTGCCGAATTGGTCGTACTGCTGGCGCTTGGTTTTATCTGAAAGCGTCTGGTAGGCCTCGTTGATTTCCTTAAATTTAGTGGCGTCTCCGCCTTGTTTGTCAGGATGATATTTGTGGGCAAGCTTGCGATAAGCCTTTTTTATCTCATCATCGGAAGCGTTTCTGCTTACACCCAAAATTTCATAGTAGTCTTTGCTCATATTGTTTTATGTTTTACCTAAACATCCAAGAAGCTGGATTATTTATTTTTCAGACTTATATCCATCGGAACGGACAGCTGAAAGATAAATAATCCAGCTTCTCTCACGCAATCTCCGCATCAGTTACTTCTCGTTAACATACTACAACAAAATAAAAAAATTAGCAATCCCCAAGGGTGAGTGCTAACTCGCGCCCGTAGCGACGCGTCACGGACGATATCAGGCCGCAAACAACCGATTATTTGCTCACTATCACTTCCCTTTCAACCGCAACTTTTCCTATGCCAATCACTTGGAAACGCAGAAGCAATCTGAAAACCAAAACCGCAACCGTGAAGCAAAAGACCATAAGAATTGAACCCAGGGGAAGAATTGTCAGAAACAGCAAGAGTGCCATGATATACACAAATAGCGAAGAATGTGAATCGCTTCCAACTTTCGGCTGAAAAAAATCATTTATTTTTTCATTGACAAACCCAACGAAAATGTCCGCAATTTCTTCATCTTCAGCAACTTCGCGACCCACCATTTGCGAAAGTTCCTCGCGCCCATTCTCAAGAATAATTTCAAGGTTTTCCTTGCGCGCCTTTTCCGCCTCCTCGGCTATTTGCCTGAGCATCTCCCGTTTAAATTCTTCTCTTTGTTCTTCCGGAAGATCGCGCAATGCTTCTTCATCCATAAGACTCTCTCCATTTTCCAAAACACGCGCCATATTTTGTTTCTGCGATTCAATTATAAACTCGTCAACTGTCATTCCATCTTCTTGAATCTTCTTAAAGTTCGGATTGAAATATCCGAAGATTGGTCCGATTATTTCCGATGTCGCGGGCTTCAGATCAAGTTTCACCGCCGCCCTTTCCAATTCCGAACCTTTGACCATGAACAGATACTGACTTGAAATCATTATTGCAAGAGCCAGGATAATTTTCGATTTTCCCGTGCTCAATGACTTCCAAATATCGATCTTTACATTAAGTTCGAGATCTTTTCTTATGCTTCTTATACCACTCAGCAGCAAAACCGCACAAATTAAGACTACCGCGAAATGCCAAAACGAATGTGCAAAAATCAGGCTCCCGAAAAGCGAGATCGCGGCAGCTATCTCAACCTCGGCCGTTCTCTTTACGAGAATCGCCGCAAGACAAAAAGAGATGATATACAAGAAAAAGACGGCGATGGGAACAAACCATATGCTCGAGCCGGGAACCATAACCGCCCTTTGAATCGACATCCACGAAAAAAAGCCTGCAAACAAAATAAAAAAATGCGGACAATAACGAATAATCTTTTCTTTTTTCATCTATTTTCGGATTGAAGTTAAATTTTGCGAAACAAAAGAATTCCGCGACCGCGGAGTTCTTAGGCAAACCATGCGTTATTGCGGAAGATTTCCCGGAATATTGATGTTTTTCATTATTTCTGCAGATTTTTCCAGCATTTCACACTGATCGCTGAATGTTACATCTGACGGAGCTGAAAAATCTACGCTGTCCGAAGCTTGCACGCATTTGACGTCAACGGCATTATTGAAATGTTCTTCAGGCTCCCTAACCATCTGCCCGCTTACATTTTCTTGCCCCTGCGGTAAAGATTCGCCGAATTTTTTGATGCAGCTTTCGGTCATTTTCATGCCCGTTGTTTGCCCTTCCGTCCATATGTAAGTTGTTTCTCCGTCAAAAAACGTGTTATTAACGGCACCGCCGTATGATATGGTTGATTTGAATTTTTTACCTTCAACATAAGAAGCTGCTTTTACAGCGTTGCCATTCTCATCCACTGAATATTCGCATTTCATTTTTTTACCGAGATCCATGGCGTCCTTGATTGAACTGATGACGGAGCTTTGCTGCTGAGTGTTTTCCTGTTCCGGCATTTGATTTTGTTCCTGCTTCTGCGATCCGCAGCCGGCCAGAACAATACCGACTCCCAAAATGACAATACCAAACAATTTGTTTTTCATATTCTTGTTTGGTAAATAATTATGGTTCAATCATACATCAATACCCCGTTTTATCCAAATTTTCTGTTGAATAAATTAAAACGGGAAAGCCGTATTTTTCCGACTTGTCCCGTTTACCGCATCACTTTTCCGCTAAGAACTTGAAATTTTTTTGTCACACCCATGAATATATAGCCTCTTGGAGTAAGATCTTTTCCCAATTCTTCCACTTCTTCGATGGTAACTTCTTTTTCAAAACACAATTCTATAAAGCAAAAAGACTTTCTTTTGGGCGGATAAAGAGCCTTTTCCGCATATTTCGCCATATAAACCTCTCTCACGGCTGTACCTCCCTTTGTCTATTTTTACTTTCAAGCCATAATAAATTTCAAAAATCGAGGAAAAGTGATCAATTGCAGTATACAACAAACTAATAATTAATGCCATCGGTTGCTGCTTTTTGAAAAATGTGATGCATCTTTAGAACTAATTCTTAAGCCCTATTGCCGCAACCATTGTTTCGTTCGTTTTGTCCCTGCGGAAAGAGAAAAAATTTTCCGAGCAATATGTGCATGCTTTATTGTCTTCAATGCTGCCTTCTTTTATTCCCCGAGATAAGAGCTGTTCCCTGATTATTCCTTTTAGATCGACAAATATTTTTTCCTCTCTCCGAAGCACATGCGCGTCATATCGGCGAAATTCATTCAAAACATCTTTCTTTATTTCAAAATGACAACTGTTTATTCCCGGTCCCAGAGCGATATACATATTTTCAACTTTTCCGCCGAGCTTCAGAATTTCGCCGATTGCATTTTCAACAATGCCTCCGACAATTCCTCTCCAGCCGGCATGGGCAATGCCGACAATTTTCTTTTCTTTTTCATAAAAATACACGGGAATGCAATCTGAAACTGTCACCGCAAGAAAAATGTTGCTTTCAGACGTGACGAGTCCATCCGCATCCTCAACTATTTTTTCCGCACCATTTTTAACAGCCAAAACTTTGCTTCCATGCACGAGTCTCACGCTGGTAACCTTATTCGGATTTATTTCGTTCTTGTTGAAAAACTTGTTTCTGTTTTTCAGATTTTCTTCCCATTTTTCGCCATCGAGCAATTTCATTGAACCATCCGTTTTTTCGGACATTATCGCAAAAACTTCGGAAAATTTTTCAAAAAATTTAAGCATACAAATTATTAAAATTTATGCACGCACCAATCAACAACCAGCAAAACTCATATGCAGACCATTCGTATTATTAACCAAAATTCATTCCCCTACTCTGCTGCCTTTTACTCATAACATTACCATACAAATGTCATAATACCAGTATGGTAATAAGATAAATTGAAACAATTAAATAAAATACAAATAAATCAGAGGAAATTCTTGAAAAAGCCCCGATGGAATCGGGGCTTTGAAGATTATTTTTTCTCTTTTTCGTCTTTATCTTTGTCAACTTCCGCTTCTTTGACATCGCCTTCAGGTTTTTGGCCTTCCTGCTGGCCTGCCTGAGTGCCTTGAGCTTCCTGAGCAGCTTTATACAACTTTTCTCCGATCTTTTGCGCGGCTTGCGAGAGAGCTTCTGTCTTGGCTTTAATTTCATTGAGATCATCGCCGTTCTTCACTTTGTCAAGTTCGGCAATCGCATCTTCCACGGGCTTCTTTTCTTCGGCTGAAATTTTATCGCCCGCTTCTCGAAGAGCTTTTTGCGTTGTATAAACCAGCGTGTCGGCAATATTGCGAGCCTCAACAAGCTCTTTCTTGCGCTTATCTTCTTCGGCATGCATTTCGGCGTCTTTCTTCATCTTTTCGATTTCTTCTTTCGAAAGACCTGATGATGCTTCTATCTTGATGGATTGTGATTTTCCGGTAGCCTTGTCTTTTGCGGTAACATTCAAGATTCCATTCGCGTCAATGTCAAATTCAACCTCGATCTGCGGAACTCCTCTGGGTGCCGGCGGAATTCCATCAAGCAAAAATTTTCCAAGAGTCTTATTTCCTGAAGCAAGTTCCCTTTCTCCCTGAAGCACATGAATCTCAACCCCCGGCTGATTGTCGGCAGCTGTAGAAAAAATCTGTTTCTTGCTTGTCGGAATAGTCGTATTTCTTGGAATGAGCGGGGTGGAAATTCCTCCCATTGTCTCGATTCCGAGCGTAAGCGGGGTGACATCAAGAAGAAGAACGTCTTTCACGCTTCCTTCGAGCACGCCGCCCTGGATCGCCGCGCCAAGCGCAACAACTTCATCAGGATTGACCGATATATTCGGTTTTTTTCCGAAAAATTTTTCAACAGTAGCAAGCACCAGCGGCATCCTTGTCATTCCTCCAACCATAACGATTTCATTGATATCGCTTGGGGAAAGTTTGGCATCTTCCAATGCTTTTTTGACAGGTCCTAGTGTCTTCTCAACAAGATCTCCCACCAATTCCTCGAGCTTGGCCCTGGTGATTTTCATCACAAGATGTTTCGGACCGGTCGCGTCAGAAGTTATGAACGGCTGGTTAATTTCGCTTTCCATCGAGGTTGAAAGTTCAATCTTTGCTTTCTCCGCAGCCTCCTTGATCCTTTGAAGCGAAAGCGGATCCTTGGAAAGATCAATGCCTTCCTGCTTTTTGAATTCCTCAATTATCCATCCGATGATTCTTTGATCAAAGTCGTCTCCTCCAAGGTGCGTGTCTCCATTCGTTGATTTAACTTCGACAGTGTCTCCGCCAACTTCCAAAATAGAAATGTCGAATGTTCCGCCTCCGAGATCGTATACCGCAATCTTTTCATCTTTCTTTTTGTCAAAACCATAGGCAAGGGCCGCGGCAGTAGGTTCGTTTATAATTCTCCTCACAGTAAATCCTGCAATTTCACCGGCTTCCTTTGTAGCTTTTCTTTGCGAATCGTCAAAATACGCAGGAACAGTGATCACGGCCTCTGTGATTTTCTCACCGATTTTTTCTTCCGCATCCTGTTTAAGTTTCTGCAAAATCATCGCTGAAATTTCCTGAGGAGTATACTCCCTGTCTCCCATCGCTATTTTTACTCCGCCGTTAGATTTGACAATCTTATACGGCATCAACTCCGCGTCTCGCTGTATTTCGCGATCATTGTATGCGCGGCCTATCAGCCTTTTGATCGAAAAAAGCGTATTGCCCGGGTTCGTCACCGATTGCCTTTTCGCCAAAAGCCCGACAAGACGCTCCCCCGCCTTAGACACCGCAACCATCGAAGGAGTCGTACGGCTACCTTCCTTATTTTCAATAATTTCAGGCTTTCCGCCGCTGACAACCGACATGGCGCTGTTCGTCGTTCCAAGATCAATTCCCAATATTTTGCCCATAAATATTCAATTAGCTGAAGGTTACAAAGTAACTTAAAGCTAATTTTAAAATAAATTATTTAATTACTAATTTTTCACATTTGCGAATTTGCTGTTAACTCGTGTCTTTTTAGAATTTTAATTTTCTCGTTTGGCCGCCGCGAAGGCGGCCTTTCAGAAAACTATTTCACCTTGATTGCGATTTTCTTCGGTTTTGCGGCTTCAGCTTTCGGCAGTCTGATTTTGAGAATCCCCTTATCATAACTTGCCTCGGCTTTGTCTCCCTTGACCTGCATTGGCAGAATAACGCTGCGTGTGAAACTTCCTTCCCTGATTTCTTTGCGATAGTAATCTTCGCGTTTGATATCGCTCTTCATCTGGGTCTTTCCCGAAATCGTAAGCACGTCGTTTTCCACCGAAATTTCCACATTTTTCGGATCTACACCGGCAATCAATGTTTCCACCATCACATTATCCTTGTCCTGATAGACATTGATCGCGGGAACAAAATCCGCTCCTTCCCAAAAAGATTCATCGTCAAAAAACCTATCCATGTCGCGAAGCGGAAACCATCTTGTTATTCCTCTGTTCATGTTTATCACCTCCTTTTCCAAATTTGTCATTGTTACTGTCATGACACAACTTAATACAAAAATTCAGAAAAATTATGATTGTTATCTAACTATGACTTTTGACGGCCTGATGACTTTGTCACCCATTTTATAGCCTCGCACCAAAACTTTTTTAATTTTGTTTTCTATTTCTTTTTTGCTGCTTATTTCTTGTTTTTTGTCTCCATCTTCAACCGCTTCATGCAGCATCGGATCGAATTCATCCCCCGCTGCCGGCATAATTTCCTCAACTCCGTTTTCCGCCAAAACATTTTCCAGCTGTTTCTGAATATGCATAATTCCCGCCACCCAACCGCCGTCTTTCTGATCCTGGGGAATATGTTCCGTTGCCATGTGGAAATTGTCCAAAACGGGAATTATCTGAAGAATAAACGTTTCAGCGACATATTTTGCAAATTCCTTCCGGGCTTCATCCTGCGCTTTTCTGTAGTTTTCAAAATCAGCCTGGCAACGTTTCCAGCCATTAAGGTATTCTTGTTCTGTGCTGATCTTTTCTTTAATTTCCTTATCAGCTTTTTCCTTTTTTTTATGATCCATAAAGCTATTTGTTACCTAGGCCATCAGCTGTCTGCCCGCACCGCCATGCAAAGGCCATAAGTCGTTGGTCATAGGATTTTTATTTTCTTAATATTTAGGACCAAAGACCAAACCTGACGCCAATGACATTTGTTACTTATGACCGGCTATCTTAAAACTTTAAAACTTTGCTATCTGGACAAATAGAATTATCACTGCCGACGCTCCCAAAAGTTTCTTCATGTATTCAATCATTGACTTGTTCTTGGCGTACTTCATTCGTTTCGGCCCGATCAAAGCAAGGATTCCTTTTTCTCCCGATTTCAATTTATACGGCGAAATAATCATGGAGCAATTAGATATTCCAATAGGATTTTCATTGCCTATGAATATTTTTGTTTCATTTTCTTTGATACCTTTTACAATCTTGTCGAATCGTTCGTCCAAATAATCTAGAACTTCCACGAGTCGGCACATTTCATCGAGCTCCTTAAACTCCGGCTGCCGAACAAGCTCTCTCATTCCGAAATCGGCAAATTCTTCACTACTGATGAGGCCGCTGATGGCAAAATTACCGCTTAAGTGAGACAGGAGCTTTGCCGTTGTTTTGGTAAGCCTCATGTTTTGCGCTTTGAGCTTTAAAAACTCTCTTTGCATTTTTTGTTGTTCGCTCTTTGAAAGCTCCTTGTCTCTCATAATTTCTTCAACAAAATATCTGTAGCCCTTGTCAGTAGGGATTCTTCCCGCACTTATGTGAGGCTGATACAGATAGCCTTCCTTTTCAAGTTTGGTCATGTCATTTCGGATCGTGGCAGGGCTTACTTTAAAATCATAGTGATCAACGAGAATTTGAGACCCCGCGGGAATTGCGGTTTTCGTGTATTCTTCGATTATTGCCGATAATATTTTTTGCTGTCTGCTGTTCATAAGATTAAAAATCTTCAATCTGCACAAATTTTTCACCCATCATCTCTAACGCTTTTTATTTATGGTTATTTTTAGGAAAAAAACACATTCGCCGATTAATGACAATCTTATTGTATACATTAAATTAGCAGTCGTCAAGTCTGAGTGCTAATTTGCCGCTTTTGCAATTTTAAAGGGCTGGACCCCGATTCGGATCCAACCCCATCTTGATGTAAAAATCCTATGATGATTGCTTACAGCTTGTGATCAACGGCGAACAGCACATCCCCGCAGAATACGCCGGTCAATGCGCCTTGCGCAATACTTTTTGCGCCTTGCGCCGCCGGTTATTGAATCGGGCAACACGCTTTCTTCCGGCGTATCAAATCCCTCTCTTACAATGCTGGTTCTGCCATGTCCATCCGTCAATACGCAGTACATGTGCTTCTTTGACATAAGAATTAAAACCTCCATACTAGTATTTTTGGTACTGTGTCTACAAATTCCCATTAAGCCGTTGAAGCAAAAACAAAAAACCGCTTTTTGGCCTATCTCCTTTCTTTCAATCTAAAATGGTTTACAGGGGCATGTTTTACACTGAAAACCCCCACTTCTGTAAACTTTTAAGCAGTCTCTCCTTCTGTTTTGCAATTTACAATAAATTTTGATCGGCACAAGACGTTTAGGACCTTTTTCCTGAGACTTTTGCTGCATGCATACTCCTTTCGTTTATCAATTTTAAGGATCTAAAAATGTTTTCAAATTATATCACATGATTTTTGTCATTGCAAAATAAGAAAATGCTATTTTGGCACAGGATCATATCCCCCATCATTCCACGGATGACATCTTGCAATTCTTTTTACGCCCATGAGAATTCCCCTGACAATCCCGTGTTTCTCAATGGCTTCATAGGCGTATTGACTGCATGTCGGATGAAATCTGCAGACACGCACGGAATGAAAGCGCGAAAACACCCCCTGATCAGGAGAAAGAATTTTCTGGTATATTTTTATCGCAAGCAATATTATTCTTTTCATATATTTCAATTTATTGGACAAAAACGGCTTTGTCAATGAAAATGAATTGGTATATAATTCAGATAATACACAGATGGAAAAAATGACTTCTTGTTGTTATATTTGGCGTAAAATCTAGCAGCATTCAAAGTTAAACAAGAAAAACACCCATGTTAAAACTTTTTAATTCCCTAAGCAAAATCAAAGAGGAGTTTAAGCCCATAAATCCCGGCAAGGTCGGAATGTATTCCTGCGGCCCGACAGTCTACGGCCATATTCATATCGGAAACCTGAAGTCCTATATCCTGTCGGATCTTGTGAAAAGATATCTTGAATATTCCGGCTATGAAGTGCGCCTCATCAAGAACATAACCGACGTGGGACATCTCAGCGAAGACGACCTCGGACAGGCTGATTCGGGAGAAGACAAAATGCTTAAGGCGGCACTCATAGAAAAAAAGACTCCGGAAGAGATCGCGAAATTTTATGAGGATTATTTCAAAACTACTGAAAAGGAAATGAATATCCTTCCCGCGCAGTATTTCCCGCGCGCCACTGCCCATGTCCCGCAGATGATAAAAATAATCGAAGGACTCATTCAGAAAGGATGCGCCTATGAAAAAAACGGCAACGTGTTTTTCGATGTCACAAAATTTTCGAATTACGGAAAACTTTCGGGAAACACTTTGGAAAATCTGAAAGTCGGTGCGCGCCTTGAAGAACATCCTGACAAAAAAAATCCGTGGGATTTCGCGCTTTGGCTGAAAGCCCCGGAGAAACACATCTTGAAATGGGAATCTCCCTGGTCGCTCGGCTATCCCGGCTGGCACATTGAATGCAGCGCGATGAGCCTTGAATATCTCGGAAACACTTTCGACATACACACCGGAGGCGAAGATAACATTTTCCCCCACCACGAAGCGGAAATCGCCCAAAGCGAATGCTACACGGGGAAAAAATTCGCCAACTTTTGGCTGCATACCCGCCATCTTCTCATGAATGGAGAAAAAATGAGCCGTTCAAAAGGAAACCTTTATACCCTTGAAGACATCAAGGAAAAAGGTTTTTCCGCAATGGATCTGAGACTTCTCTTCCTGTCCTCACACTATCGCTCAAGACTTGATTTTTCCTGGAACGCGCTTGAACAGGCACACAAAAACTTGCAAAGAATAAACGATTTTGTCTTAAATCTTGAAGCAATCGCATCACGAGATGTTTCTTCCGATTCCGCGTTTGAAGTTGAAAACTATCAGGAAAGATTTGAAAACGCAATGGACGATGACCTAAACACGCCTCTTGCATTGAGCATTCTCTACGAACTTATAACTGAAACGAACAAGAAAATCTCGGAAAATTCTCTTTCATCAAAAGACGCGGCAAACATTCTGGCATTTTGGAAAAAAATTAATTCGATTTTGGGTTTGGTTCTTTCAGGACAAGCTGAAATTCCGGAAGAAATAAAAAGACTTGTCAAAGAACGCGAAGAAGCGCGCAAAGGAAAAGATTTCAAAAAATCGGATGATCTGCGTTCGCTTATCGAAAATAAAGGATATGTATTGGAAGACACGAAAGACGGACCTGTAATAAAACAAAAGTAATATTTATTCCTCTAATATAAACCAGCTATAAACCAGCATACTCTTAAAAATAAGACTGCCGCATGCGGCAGTCTTATTTTTTGGCTTATTTTTGCCTTTTTGCTGATCCAATTTTAATGGTATATCTATTAATTATACCATCTTCTTGGAAAAAAGTCAATCAAGTTAAAGATAACGATAAATTTACAATTTTACAAGAAATACGATATAAAAAATAAAAAAATCACATATTTTTTCAGTGTGGTCAAGATGTTAGCAATCCGTGCATAAAAGCATATTTTTTGCGATTGATTTTGCCGAAGCTTTTTCATATAATTAAGAAACGTAAAGCTCTATTATTATCATTCCGGACCTGCTTGTCCACTTTGGCGAGACCCGGAATCTCAAAGAATCCTGAATTAAATTCAGGATGACACAGAAAATATGCCCGCAAAAAACAACGCACAAAACGATCTTCGCATTCCTCCGCACAACCTTGAGGCTGAGCAATCCGTTCTCGGCTGTCTCATGCTCGAGAAAGACGCGATCATAAAGATTGCCGATCTTCTGCGCGTCGGAGATTTCTACAAAGACATTCACAACACGATCTATGAAGCTATGCTGGAGCTCTACGAGCATCGTGACCCGCTGGATGTTCTTAGCATCTCGAATAAGCTCGATGAGAAAAAGCAGCTTGAAAAAGTAGGTGGCTCGAGCTATCTTGCGTCTCTCGTGAGCATCGTTCCGTCAGCTTCCCACATTGTGCACTATGCGAAAGTCGTGCAAAAGAAGGCGCTCTTGCGGCGACTTATCGACGCAGCCACCGAAATTTTGGAAGCGGGATATAACGAAGGTGAAGACATCGAAAAAATTCTTGATGAAGCGGAGCAAAAACTTTTTTCAGTTTCGCAAAAATACATCAAACAGGATTTTATGCCGATCCGTTCAATTTTGGAAGCCGCCTTCAACCGCATCGACGAACTTCACCGCGACGGCAGCAAGTTTCGCGGAATTCCCACGGGCTTTCCCGACCTCGACAACATTCTGGCGGGACTTCAGAAATCGGATCTTGTCATCCTTGCCGCCCGCCCTTCAATCGGAAAGACTTCTTTGGCGCTCGACATCGCAAGGCATATTGCTGTGCGTGAAAATGTGGCCGTCGGAATGTTTTCCCTTGAAATGTCATCAGATCAGCTTGTTGACAGAATGCTGGCAGCCGAAGCCAATGTTGACTTGTGGCGGCTGCGCACCGGCAGACTCAAAAGCGAAGGCGACAACAACGATTTCCAAAGGATAGGAGACGCGATGGGAGTGCTTTCAGAAGCAAAACTTTTCATTGACGATACCGCCAGCGCGAATATAATGGAAATGCGCACAATGGCGCGGCGACTGCAAGCAGAACATAATCTCGGACTTATTATCATTGACTACCTTCAGCTTATGGAAGGCAGGGGTGGCGGAGACAACCGCGTTCAGGAAATTTCAGAAATTTCCAGAGGTCTCAAAAATCTCGCGCGCGAACTCAACATTCCGATTCTTGCGCTTTCGCAGCTTTCGCGTGCCGTCGAATCGCGATCCCCGCAAATTCCGAAACTTTCGGATCTCCGCGAATCCGGTTCCATTGAACAAGACGCTGATGTCGTTCTGTTTCTGTATCGTGAAGATCGCGAGAAGCCCGACACACCGAACAAGGGAATTGTCAAAGTCATTATCGCAAAACACAGAAACGGTCCTGTCGGAGAAGTAAATTGCTTCTTCCAGGAAAACTGCGCGTCATTCCGTTCTTTGGAGAAAATTCGCACTCAATAAACAGCATATCTCATGAAGCATGCATAATGTATAAATGCATTTTTGAATTTACACTCGATACCTGATACATAACACACTATAACACTATATATCTTGGATGTATCCTAAAGCGTTTCAAAAACTCATAAAAAACTTTGCTTCCCTTCCTTCTGTCGGGCCGAAAATGGCGGAAAGGCTTGTTTTGTTTTTGTTTAAACAAGACACGGAAAAAATCCGTGAATTTGCGGAAAACCTTTTGGAAATAAAAAACATGAGATTCTGCAAAAAATGTTTCAACATCGCCGAAGATGAATTCTGCCAGTATTGCAAAGATTCCAAACGCGACCAAAAATCCATCTGCGTGGTTGAAGAGCCTCTCGATATAATTTCCATTGAACGCACAAAAGCATATAACGGACTCTATCATGTTCTTGGCGGAGTTTTGCAAGTCGGAGACACGGGAGCAGATCTTAAGATAAATGAGCTTTTGAATAGAATAGAAAAAGAAAACACTTCCGAAGTAATTCTCGCGACAAATCCAACAACCGAAGGGGACGCGACAGCGCTGTATCTGAAAAGAAAAATTCAGCCGTTCAATATCAAAGTGACAAGATTGGGTCGCGGACTTTCAACGGGTGCCGATCTTGAATATGCGGACGAAATAACGCTTTCGGAAGCTCTGACAAACAGGAAAGAATTATAAGTTTATAACAATTTCTTTCACAAATTCATAATGCGGAGGTGCTTCATGAGTATAAAAAGAGATACTGAAACATACATATGCGGAAATTGCGGAATAAGGCAAAAATTTACAGCAGAAGAAGATCTTCTGGGAATTGTAAAAATGGGATGGGCTATTTTTCAGGTGTCTGGTCTAATCACAGTGTACTGCCCGAAATGCAAAGGAAACTATGATGTAATAATGCAAATGCCTCGTGGATCTATGTTTTTTGACCTGGAATCCAGGCAGGATTATTAGTTTTCATTCAAAAGCATAAAGAGCATAAAGGAGGATAAAGATGGGAATAAAACATGTTTATACTTGCGATGAACCTGGTTGCGATGCAACCAGAACATTCGGAAGCACAAGCAATTTACGTGATTTAACAAGGGGAGAGTGGCTTTCGGTCCCTCAAATAGGAGGGGTTAAAACATATTGCCCCACGCACAGAGCAAAGCATGAGTTGAAAAGCCTTGCGAAAAAATTCGGCAAAGCATGAAAAGGGTAAACAATGCGTAGAAACAAAAGAGGTTAAGGGCATGAAACTGGAAGAAACCTATCACTGCAACAGAGACGGTTGCAATGCGATCAGGACATTCGAACATTTAATAGACACGAGAAGCAAAATCCCTCTGGGCACAGAATTTACGCTTATAGACGTTGAAGAGGGCTGGGAGTTTATCGCCACCGCAAAAGAAGCAATCGAAGGATACTGTAGAGATCACCATCCCTCTCTTTTGAAATCACTTAGATTGACCGTGTGTTTTCGATAAATGCACATAGGAAAGTCTTGCCATCTCAAAATCCCCTCCTGAACACCGGTAGGGATTTTTTATTTGAAGCATTTTCACGAAACATTCAACCCGCTCGGTGAAGCCGGCGG
>DBRS01000017.1 GCA_002306085.1 Candidatus Moranbacteria bacterium UBA1362 | reverse complement strand
GGGAAGTGAGGAGTATTCTAAATATTGGCAATTAAAATTGCTTTGACTTTTTTCTTAAAATATGATATAATTAAAGATAGCCTTGAAAGAGGGCTATTTTTTGTTTTTTGGGGGAATTAAGCCGAGAAAAACCAAAAAGGAGAATAAGCTGAGGAAATGCAATCTTTCGTCAATTGCTCACAGGAATCCAAGAAATCCCAAGAAACCTAAAAATCCCAAAGGATTAAATCCAGTTTTCTTCATATTTTTTGCTTATAATACTTATTTTTGCTATCATTGACTAGAGCTGCTGACGGCTTTATTTTAGCATTTTTTACACTTAATGTCATTCCGGACTTGATCCGGAATCTAGATCCTGAAAAAAGTTCAGGATGACAGAAAATTTTTATGGATAAACCAAAAATAGCTCTGGTGCATGATTTTTTGCTCTATCAAGGCGGGGCGGAGAGGGTTTTGAAGGTGCTTTCCGACATGTATCCCGAGGCGCCCATCTATACTTTGCTGTATGACGAAGAAAAAATGGGAAAAATGTTTGAAGGCAGGGAAATAAAGTCGTCGTATCTTCAAAAATTTCCGAAATTTCTAAAAAAACGCCACAGGTGGCTTTTGCCGTTTTATCCCGTTGTTCCGGAAACGTTCGATCTTCGCGAGTACGATCTTGTGATTTCTTCCTCGGGTGCATGGGCAAAAGGAATAGTCACGAAACTAAACACAATTCATGTTGCGTATATCCATTCACCGATGCGTTTTGTGTGGGATTATAACGAAAGGTATCTCAGGGAAAAAGGAAAAAAACCAGGGTTAATTGGCAGATTTATTTTAAGCTATCTGCGTCTGTGGGATCGTTTGGCGGCGGACAGGCCTGATTATTTGATTGCAAACTCGCGATACACGCAGGAAAGAATTGCAAAATATTATAGACGGGAGAGTAAAGTTATTTATCCTCCGGTTGATATAAATGACAAGGAGCAAGGGACAAATGACAAGGAAAATGTAAAATACCAGACACAAGATGCCGAATATTTTCTTATTGTTTCACGTCTTTCAACATATAAAAAAGTTGATGTTGCCGTTGAGGCTTTCAATAAGCTCGGATTTCCGCTCGTCGTCATTGGCGAAGGGGAACAGAAAAAACATCTTGAAAAGATTGCGAAATCAAACATAAAAATATTGGGCTGGCAAGAAGATGAGGCGCTGGATGAGTATTATAAAAACGCGTTAGCTTTTATATTTCCCGCGGAAGATGACTTTGGGATCACTCCGATTGAAGCTATGCTTCGGGGGGTTCCCGTGATTGCTTTCAGAAAAGGCGGTGCGCTGGAAACCGTCGAAGAGGGAATTACGGGGGAATTTTTCGATGTTCAGACGCCGGAAATCTTGGCGGACGGAGTAAGGAGATTTATGGAAAACAAAGAAAAATATGACAAAAACATCATTAAAGCGAGGACAGAGGAGTTTTCAGAAGAAAGGTTTAAAAGAGAGTTTGAAGAATACATTAAAAAAATAATGACGAATGACTAATTTCTAATGACGAATCAAACTCAAAATCCAAATACCAAAAATAAATACAATCTGTCCAAAAGAACGTCCGATTTTGGTTTTGAAGTGATTATTTTTGCGAAAAACATAAAAGAAAATAACATAAACGAGCCAATTATGAATCAGCTTATAAAATCTGCAACAAGTATTGGCGCAAATTATATGGAAGCTGATTATGCATAATCAAAAAGAGATTTTATTCATAAAATAGGAATATGCAAAAAAGAAGCCAAAGAAACAACGCATTGGCTTCATATGCTGTCAATTGTTGAACCAGGCAGAGCAGAGGAATGCAGAAAATTATGGCAAGAAGCGCATGAATTGACGTTAATTTTTGCTTCTATTGCAAAAAAAATATTGAACTTAAATTTTTTGAAATTATGATTTGGTCATTGATTCGTCATTTGTCATTAGAAATTTGTCATTAAAACAATATGCATTTTATCGGCAATGCAAAAAACATAGATTTTCTTCGGAGATCATTGGAACGTGGCCAAATCAGCCATGCTTATCTTTTTTCCGGACCGGAGCATGTGGGGAAATTTGCGCTTGCTAAAATGTTCGCGGAAAGCTTAATTACTAAAAAAACTCTTTCTTCGGAAGTAAACGAGCCGTGCAAAGATGCATTGCTTGATCTTATCGTTGTTTCACCGGATATTTCTGAGAAAAAAGGCGCGATAAAACAGAAAGACATATCGATTGAAACCGTAAGGGATGCAAAAAAAAGCCTGAGTCTTTTTCCTTATTGCGGGAAACTCAAAGTACTTATAGTGGATGACGCTCACAAAATGAATACGGCGGCTCAAAATGCTTTTCTCAAAATATTGGAAGAGCCGAATCCTACAACTGTGATTATTTTGGTTACAAGTGAAATAGAAAGAATTTTGCCGACAATCCGATCGCGCGCTCAGATAATAAGTTTTGGTCTGATAGGGGATGAAGAAATGAGAAATAATTTTACGGAGGAAATCGTGCATCTTTCAGTGGGGCGCCCGGGTTTGGCGTGTTTCATGTGTGAAGATAAAAATGAATTTGTGGCGCGCGGGGAATGGATTGATCAATTTCAGCGGCTTGCGAACGGGTCTCTTGGTGACAAGCTTGCAATGGCTGAAGATTTGTCAAAGGATGTTGTAAGAACAATTGAAAAACTCAATCTTTGGATTTGGAGAATAAGGAATGAAGTTTCGGAAAGGGCGGGAGCTGAAAACAGAAATGAATCCTATCTGAAAATTGAAAAGATTGAAAAAGCCGTGGGAATTCTCAAAAACACCAACGCGAACGCAAAAGTTGTATTGGAAGCCCTGTTTATGGAACTTTAGGATTCCAATGAATGCGGCTGTTGTGATTGTTGCTCGAGCAGTGATGTTCTCCAGCACTTGCAAATCAATAGCATTTTTATAATTTCAAAAAACAAATGTCACGGCGCTATATACAAAACTGCACCGGCGGAAAACAAAACACAAAATTTTCACTGGTCTTGGATTTCATATCAAGGGTTGTTTTTAATATCCTTTTTATTGCTTTTTTGGTGGTTTTGAACTATATACTTTTCTTTTCGCATGTTCTGGAAATTACTGATGTCAAGATAGTCGGAAATGAAGTCATAGGTACCGAAGAGATAGAAAAAACTTTCGACGAGTATGCGCAGAAAAAAATTCTGAACATTTTACCTAGAAATAATTTTCTGCTTATTTCCGAGCATTCCGTGCGTAATCTTCTGTTGGAGAATTTCAAAAGAATAAAATCTGTAGAGGTCGTGAAAAAATTTCCTCAAAGCGTGGAGATAAAAATTCAAGAACGTAAAGCCCTGCTGATTTGGTGCAGCGGTCAGGATTGTTTCTTCATAGACGAGGACGGAGATGCCTATGCCAAAGTTGATTTCAGTCTGCCTGAAATTGCCCAAAACGATCTTATAAAGATTGACGATTTGAGCGCATCTGCCGTCAATGTCGGCGAAAGCATCACAAATCCCTCTTATGAGCAGTATGTCTTGGATATGAAAAAAGCGCTTGAAAATATTGGTTTTGATCCCACAAGCTACCATACTCCCTCCAGAGTTGCCGACGAAATAAACGTTAGGACGCAGCAAGGTCCGGAATTTTACTTTTCCACGCAGTTTCCCCTGGATTCCGCAATGCGGGCTTTTTCGGTAGTGTTGGAAAAGGAAATTCCTGAAGACCAGCATGATAACGTGGCGTATTTCGATCTCAGGAGTGAGAATAAAGTTTTCTATAAGTTCAAACAGATGGAAGTTGAAAATGCCCAGGAAAATGCGCCTGAAAATTTCACCGAAGAAAACAAGTGACTTCCTGAAGAATGCGTTTTCGCAACAGGCAGAATTTTTGCGATAAAAAAACCGCCCCGTGAGGAGGCGGCATTGTTTTTGTTAAGTTTAAATTACAGGAGGTTTGTCCACGTAAAAAATGAGTATGGAATTTCCGATCATTGCAACCGGCTTGTACTGGAGGGTCCATGCGTAGCTGTCGTCAGCGGTCTTGTTTTCTTTGTCGTATATGCTGCCCTGGAGAAAATTCGTAGATATGGCATACCATCCCGTTTCAACCGGTCTCTTGCTGTCCCACCAGATTATCGATTTTTCACCAATATAGCGCTTGATGTCGCTGCCGCCGAAATAATCCACGCGAATTTTGTCTATTTCAGGATGCTTGTCGACATATTTTCTGAGCCTCTTCAAATCCTGGCCCCAGTCGGTATTCGAATCGGTGACATATTTGTATCCGTTTTTTGATCCCCCTATGCTTTCATTAAAATATGATGTGTAACTAGGATAGGCAAGAATAGGTATGAAAATTATCCATGCTGTTAAAAACAACACAATAACATTGAATGTCTTCTTGGAAAAATAATTGCTACCCTTCGTTAGATCGGATATTTTTTTGGCTATCAAGAGATAGGCGAAAGGCAGAATCGGGAAAAGATGCCTGAATCCGATGTTGAGTCCTCCGCTTATGCTGACAAAAGCATAGAGAGCAATGAAGCCGAAAAGAGCATATTCGACAACAGACCGTTTGAGAAATCTTGAAAACCTGTATTTCATCTCGGAGAATGACGAAAAGGCGGTTGAGGATTGTTTGATGGTATATATTATCGCGAACATCGCGAGAATCAAAAATGGCAGAGTTTCCTTTATAACAAAGACAACGGGAAAATACCACGTGAATCCGTTTCCGACTTCACCAAGGAAGTATGCTCCATTTCCTCCCGAAACCCGTTTAAACATCCATGCCGGTCCGAATAAGTATGTTCCGAGAGGGCGAGTTAGATCGTTTTGATTTAGCCAGTGCAGCGCTTGATTGGTGTATGAAGCCTTTGGATTGCTGTCGTTTGCGGAGAAAAAGAAGTCTATCGTTTCGGCGAAAATTTCCTTAGGCATGCTGAACATGTTTATTTCATATACCATCCATATTACAAGAACAGCTATGACAAGTGCGACAATCCCTTTTCCGGAATATATTGCCAAATTTCGCATCCTTGTTTTCCAATGATTTTTGCCTTCATGGTTATTTTTTGCAAGAGCATAGGCAAAAAGCACTAGGCCGAAAATTGGAAGCACCAGAATTGACGAAAATTTTGTTACCAGCACGAGTCCTAGGAATATTCCACCAAGCAGAACGTTTTTCCATGAAGGATTTTTAATGAATTTTAGAAAATAGTAGAAGGAAAAGGAGAGAAAAGCAGCTATTCCCAAATCGGTTGTGACATAATGATTGTGTCCCAATATGTTCGGGTCGCAGGCATATAAAAGGAGAGCGAAAAGTCCGGCCGATGTCCCCGCAATCTCACGTCCCCATTTGAAAAGAAAAAGCCCGAGAATTATCGAAAGGACGATAATCGGTATTCTTGCCCAAAAAATGATTTTATCAGGATCGTTTCCCGCTTCATAAAGAAGATGTCTTCCTGCAGCCCACTGTCCTTCATCCCATTTGTTTTTAAGTTCACCTGTCCAGAATTTTTGGGAAGTGTCAAAATTCAAATCCATAAAAAGCAGAGGAAGTCCCGAAAGGTCTTTGATAAGCGGAGGATGTTCCGGATTTATTCTTGTGTCATGTTGTGTCACGTAGCTGTATGCGGCGGGAATATGCGCTACTTCATCGAATGTCGCGCTGTCATTGTTCGCGTTGAGAAGCGAAACCACCGTAAAGAAAGCGATAACTATAAAGATTATGTGTTTATAGTATTTTTTGGAGAATTTTTCCATAAGTTACATTTAAAACTATTCATCAATTCCAATCCAAAAATTATTTGTTGACAGAATAATTTATGGATTGAATTATGAATTTAATATTTTAAAACATAGAATGTATCATTGAAATTATTTCTATGTTCTTCGAATTTTATGCCCTGAAACTTGTTGCGCAGCATATTTATCCTGTTCCAATCCGGGTCTGTAAATATTACGGTAAAATTTTCCCTTTCTTGTGGAGTCATTGAATTTATTTCGTCGGGATACATATAAAAAATGCCGGGCATGTTAAGGTTAAGATAATCTATCGTTAGTCTCTGCATGCTGCCAGTTACTATGAATTTTTCCCTTACAAGAGGAAGCGTCCTTATATAGTTTGATACCTCCTTAAGGTTTCCCTCAAATGCCTCGTGCTGTTTCGGGTTATTTGCGAAGAATACGAAATATTTTACCGTGTCTGATATTGCTATGAACAGCAAGACGGCACTTGTGATAGATAAAATGAAAAGCCTGAAGGAATGTCCGAATGAGCGATAATTATTTATCACCCACATAAACGGATATATTGCAATGATTATTACTGCAGGAAGAGTTCCGATAGCTCTTAGGGCGTGGGGGTTTCCTTCATATGCCAGAAATTCGGGAATAAGAAGCGCGAAAAACCAGGATAAAAGCAAGGCGTAAATGTACAGCTTCTTGTCGCGTTTTTTGTTTTTGAAACGATCGGTAAGAAGGCGGAAAAATTTGACGATAAGATAGATAAACCCGATTAAAAACGAGATTCCTAAAATCGGATTTAGCAGGGGATAAGGGGGGTAGTTATGACGCATGTTGAAGTCTCCTACCGCAAAATATTTCTGAATGCTGAGTCCGATCGTTTTTGCAAGAAGCGGAAGAATGTGTCCTTGATTGACGTCGGGATTTAATATGGATATTGACGAAGTTCTGGAAACATAATGTTCAGGATGAAAATAGAAAAAATCCAGAAGCATGGGTGCTGCCGTGACAAACATAGCGATCGCGAATGTGGCAATGTGCTTCCAATATTCCGCGAGAAAATTTTTATAAGTAATTATCAGGAACGCGAGGAGTACGATCATTACGAGCGGGGAAACCCTAAAGGCTATGTATGTATGGACACCGAGGCCGTAAATAAGGCCGGCAATGATGAAATCGTGGATCTTTTTTGTTCTTAAGCCGCGGAAGATGAAATAAAACGTAAAGACAAGGATCATCGGAACCATGATTGCCCGAAAGCCGATTCTGGAAAAATTTATCGCCCAGTATGAAAAGGTGACAAAATACGCTCCCAGCAGCGCGGCGATATAGCTTTGCAACAGCTCATAAGTTAGCAAAAACACGCCCAGAACGGTAAGCGTGCCGAATATTATCGAAGGGAGTTTGAGTGCGAAGGTTGTGCTGCCGAAAAATTTTATGGAAAGCGCCTGAATGTTTATGAAAAGTCCCTCACGCCCGTTATTAGTTTCATAGAAAAGTTTGTATTCGCCTGTTTTGTTTGCTATTTGTGCGTCAACACCATTTTGCGCTTCATCCGGATATATTCCGTAAGGTATATTTTCGATGTTTGCCACTCTTAGAATGAACGCTGCTGCAAGCATTGCTAAAAGTGCCCAGATGACAAGGCGTTTTGGTCTGTGGTGCTTGTTTTTATTTTCCATTTTATTTTCTGTGTCTATTTTCTGATTTCAAAAACGAACTATCAGGTTGAAACTGATATAATTATACCACTTTTTAGGATAATTGAAATCTTTTTGTTGTTTTATCTGATTTCCATATGTATAAATTGTTTTTGTTTTATGGTATAATTGTGGCATATACACGATAATCGTTAAAAATTTTAATTGATAACGAAAACTATATGTCTACGAGAGATAGTGTTATTAGGGCTGCAACAGAAAATAATTTGGAAAAAACAAAAAACATTGAACAGAAATCGCGGGATTTGATAGTGGACATTATTAGGCCACATATCGGGGATATTTTTGCGAAAGAAATTTGGTGGGAAGAAAAAAACGCAGAGGATAAGAATTTGTTTCTTAATGATGTTTTGGAAGAGCTGCTGAAAAGCAGCAAGGCTGCCGAAGAAATTTTTGACAAGATTCTGGAAAGTCAAAGGCAGGGCAAATTTTACAATATAACGCGTGAAAACATTGACTTACTCTGTAAGGAGGTTGATTTTCTGTTTGATAAGGAAAAAAATCCAGTATATGAATCTGATCAAGAGCCGGAATCTGAACCGCCTCAAAAACACGAAGAACCCGAGAGTTCAATCAACGAAAAACTGCTCTCCTGCGAAATACTTTTCGGAGATATTGATACCAAAAAAGCTGTGGACGCAGTTAAAAACTTTAAGAATGCATTTACAAAAAAACTTGATGACGTGGAAGCGTGTGGAAAATATGAAAAGTTTGAAAAAAATGATATAATTAATGAAGCAATGAGAGAACTTCTCAGAAAATTGCTTTTTAAGGCAGCTGAAAAAAAGAAAATATTCTTAGATGATTCATTAGTTAAAGATGAGTTCATAATGAATTTTCTTAAAAAACACAAACTTTTATATAAAACAAATGGATGATGAAATAAGAAAAATAAGAGACGAGGAAATCAAAAAAACGGTTGACAGTTTTGAACCTGAACCAAGGAATGACGATGGTGAAGGGACGGCTGATAGTGCACATAAGGATAAGAATAAGAAAGCAGAAAAGCCAGACATTTTCAAAGAATCAAAAGATCAAGCATTTGAAAAAATAAAAAACCTTTCTTCAATACGCAAAAAAATATTATCAGCGTACAACGCCGACAGCAGGCTTAAAAATGCCGGAATAAGCGAAGAATATTTTTTGGATGATGTGCTAAACTATGCTCTGCGTTATAACAAGCATTCTTCTAGAAGAGGAAGAAAATCTGCCGCATATAACATGTTCATCAATGTTGCAATGGATATTCAAAACGGCAAAAACGGCGATATATCCGAAGATTTAATCAAAGAATTGGACTTGAGTGTGTTTAGAGCTATAAATGTAAGAAAAAGAGAACTTTTAAGGAGTGAGAAATCAGACAAAAAAGACGAAAAAAAGGAAAAGTACCCTTTTAAAACAGGAGATATCGTGAAAGTCAAAAGAGAATCGGGACAAATTGAAGATGACTGGAAGATAGAATCAATCGATGAAAATGGGAACGTGATTGTTAAAAAAATAAACGGAAAAGAAACAATTTACATAGCTTTGAGTATCGAAGAGCTTAAAGAATGGAACACAGATTCAGAAGAAAAAGAAAAAAAAGATACTATTTCTGAATATGAAGAAAGCATTAAAAATGTCAACAATTATGAAGAATTGTTGAAAGTTTTCAGTCCGAAAGAAAAGGTCAATGTGAAAAGGACGGAGAAAACATACAACTACACGACCGATGAAATCATTGAGAAGCTGAATAAGATCCATAACGGAGAACTCAGTCTTGAAGATACCCCGAAAATTCCGGGACTCAGAGAAAAACTAGAGGAAATAGTATCAGCTGAAAAGAAAGAGAAAGAAAAACAAAGAAGAGAAAGGGCTATGAAAATTAACAAAATAAAAGCCGAGGCTGCCGATTTGCGCAAAGAATATCTCAAGATTGACTATGAAAAAAATTCGGCGCTGCAACGCATCAGAAAATTTTTCTCAAACAAGGATGACGAAAGGTTTTATGTCGGAAAAGACATGCAAAAAGACAAAAAAAGGATGAGGTCATATGAAGCCGATTATGATATTGCATGGGCAAGAGCCCAGTACGACAATAAACTTTTTGATCTTAAAAATCTTCTTATTGAAGATGCCAAGGAAAGAGGTGTGTCTGATGAAGAACTAGTAAATATTTATGCCGAGTTTAAGATAGAGGAAAGAATAACGATGGCTGATGAGCATGACATGATTAAGGCTGAATTTTTATATAGCATGGATGATAAATCGAAAGTGGAAAGAGCATATTATAAAACCAGAAACTTTATTGCCGAAAAAGCAATCGGAATCACAAAGAGGTATCAAAAATTGCCACTCGGGGTTAAATTGGGGATAGGAGCTGGCCTTTTAGGCACAGGAGGATTATTAGCTATGACCGGAGCAGGAGTTGGAATGGCGGCAGGCGCTTTAGGGGTTGCAGTTACATCAAAGAGGATTTTTACAGGACTTACGACTGGCGTTGGCACTTCTCTTATGCTTGAAGCCAAGGGTCAGATGAAAGACAGAGCAAGAGTTGAAGCAGAAAAGCAGGTATTTTTGGAGGAAATAAAAGAATTGAGTCCGGAAGATAGGTATGAAAAACTTGAGGAAAGAATAAAGAGTATTGCAGTCAATTATAAAGGTTATGAGGTAACGAGAATAAAAAATCAAGATCTCAGGCAATTGGCTGCCGGGGCCACTGTTGGAGCTTTACTGGGCAGTGGAGCTGTTTCTGAGTTCGTGAAATGGGTGTCCGGCAGCGTTTCTGATTATTTTGACTTTGAAAAGAAAGTTGTCACGGGAGCTAAAGACGCTAGCGTTCCTGTTGTCGGCGCTGCGGAAACGCATGATGACACAGTACATCTTAAGGAAGCAATGGAGCCCAAGATATCTTCGCAAACTTTGACGATCGAGAAAGGAAGCAGTATCGAAGGAACCCTGATCAAATATCTTGAAGAAAAACATCCTGAAATAAGCACCAGAGAAAGAGGAGAAGTAGCTCACAGAATGTGGCTGGATTACATGGATGAGAAGAAGAATGAAATTGTAGGAAGAGTAGGATTGGATGAATACAATAAAATGCTTAAGGATGGAATGGTTAATGTAAAACCCGAAACAATTCTTGCAATAGATGAAAGTAATGGTTTGAGGCTTGGATATATTGGCGATAAATTTACTCATCTTGAACAATATGGTGCGCCGGAACAGTCGGTGGACAGCGCTAGCATGCCAGCTGACCAAACCGCCGCAGAGAAAGTTGAAGACATGCGTGCTAGCCGGGAAAATGATTTTTCAAGAGCCGAAGCGGACGAGGTACGTAAAGACGTGATTCACGATCTTGAACAGAAGCGGCAATCACTTGAAGAGGAAATTTCCGAGAAGAAGGTTGAGCATTATAAGATGGTTGTCGAACATGACAGGCAGGAAAGTGGCAGGGGCAGGGGACTTTTCAGATCTTATGGCGTAGATAGCGATCTTAATGAGGCCAAAGAGGTTGCAGCAGCTGAGCAAATTTCCGAAATGGAATCCAAGCTTGAGTATGTTAATTCTGATCTCCACAAATTCTTGGATGAAAAAGGAATTTTGGACAGTCCCGACACAAAAGCAAGCTCTTTAAAGCTTAAAGATTCGATATTTGCCGAAAGAAGTGAGCTTTTTGAGCAACTTCAGAACGACAATGTACTTGTTGCCGATGTGATAAGCTCTTCGGAAGCAAAAAATGAATTTTTAGCCAAACTTTCTCCCGAGAGTAGACAACATTTTGAACAGCTCATCAAACTGGTTCCGCCAAGATCGGAAAGCGCATTTCAGGCCGGCGATACTTTTCGCAGATGGATCGCACGAGTTATCATTGAGTCGAAGCTGACCAAATAGTAATGATGAAATTAAGTTTTAATTCTAAAGAAAAATATGACAAAACAAAATGATAATACAAACACGCAATCGCAAGCGCTTGCGCAGTTGATGAAGGATCTGGGAATGAATACTCTTCCTCAAGATAAGCAAAACGAGCTTCTCATCAAGATGACAGAAGTTCTACTTAAGAGAATTTTTATTGAAACTATGGATAAGCTTGGAGAAAAGGGCCGCGAAGAATATATGAAAATGACCGAAGAAGGCAAGGAGGTTACTCCGGAACAGGTGGAGGCGTTTTTCAAGGAAAAGATCAAGAATTATGATGGAATGATAAAAGGTGTTATTGAGGAGTTTAAGGAAGAAATGATGACAACTGACAGCAAGCAATCGACAATTGCCGCACCGGAGCAAAACGCGGGTGTAAATCAGCCAGCATCAGATGGCCAGCAAGCACCTGCCGGTGGCCAGCAGTTGCCGAACGATAATCAGTAATCAGCAAAAATATGGAACCAATAAAAAGCAATCTGGAACCTATTGAAGAAAGCGACCTTAATTTGAAAGAAAAGCTAAAGGGAATAGAGCCGAAGCCCCTGCAGGAGAAAACGCCTGTTCCTTTTGCTGCAGAACGTGAAATTCCCAAGGAAATAGCCGCCGGAGAGAAAAATAATGCATATTCGCAAATTCTTTCGAAAATTCAGGCACAAAATGCACAGGATTTTGATAAAGATTCTGTTGAAAGCGATGCGCATGCCGCCTTGCATATAACTGATGCGGATTCCCAGGTGCAGCACTTGGTTGATCTTGCCCAGCAGAAAGGCGTTTTTCATGCCGTAAAAGTGGCGCAACATATGGAGGATAATTACATTCTCGATACTTTTCACGATAAATTGCTTGCGAAGGAACTTCACGACGCATTGGTTGCGAAAGGAATGATAAAAGAAATATAAGCAATTTTCGATTTCGATTTATTAATTTTCAACCAAATCTTAATCTCCGAATGACAAATGATTAAAGATTAACATTGAGCATTTGACAGTCGGGTGTTAGCCGAGAATTAAACATTAGAAATCGAATTCTGGACATAATAAAAGAGATAAAACGAAAATTAAAACATAAATGAATCCCATCGATCTGAATATAATTCTTATTCCTTTGGCTGCTATTTTGTCTGCGGTGGCTTTTGTGAGCGGAGTTTTTTTGGTTTTGAGGAGTTATCTCAGCTATCGAGCGCAGATAAGCCGTTCGATGAATATGGACCTTGAAATTGTGAGAGTCACGAAGATATTCAAGGAGAAAAAAGATATGTCAGCGGCAGCGGAAGCGAGCGCCTGGAAAGAAGAAATAGGCGCAATGGAACAACTTCTCACCTCTCTTTCAAGCATTCGCGAGAAAAAATCCTGGCTTGCGCATCTTTTGTACAGCGAACCTTATATAGCGCTCGAAATCGCCAATCCTGCCGGAAACGAAGAAATAACATTTTACATGGCGATTCCCAGCAAATTTCGCGACAGTATAGAAAAACAGGTTCACAGCTATTTTCCGCATGCTTCCATGGAAAAGATTACTGATTACACGATTTTTTCTCCGGGAAGCTTTACTGCGTGCGCATCGCTTGGACTTAAAAAATCCTATGCGCTTCCGATTAACACATATGAGAATATGGAAGTGGATCCCATAGGCGAAATTTCCAATGCGCTGAGCAAGCTTCAATCTGAAGGAGAAGGTGCTGCCGTGCAATTAATCTTGCGCCCGGCAGGAAAGAGTTGGAAGAAAGCAGGGCTTTCAATTGCTCACAGAATGCAGCAGGGCAAACAGCTTAAAAATGCTCGCTCGGATTCAATTGCGATGGATCTAGGAAAGGGTGTCGTGCAGGTCATTCAAAACAAGCCAGTCGACAAAGTGCTAGAAAAAGAAAGCGTGCAGCTTACTCCGGAAGAGCAGGAACTTGTCAAAAAGATAGAACGGAAATCAAGTAAAACCGGTTTCAGAGTCAATTTGAGGCTGATCGCTTCGGCAATGACTCAGCAAAGGGCTGATGAGATCCTTTCGCACATGGAAAATTCCTTTGCGCAGTTCGAGCTTAACGAATCGAATCATTTTTCTGTACAAAAGAGAATAAAAGATAAAAAAATCGCCTTCGATTATATCTTTCGAAATTTTGACGAAGAAAATTCCGTCATTCTTTCGACTGAAGAGATATCGAGTATTTTTCATTTTCCTATTTCTACTACCGAAACTCCCAAAATCAAATGGCTGAAAGCTGGAGCCGCGCCTCCGCCACTCAATATTCCGAAAGAAGGAATAGTTCTTGGATATAACGACTATCGGGGGGTAAAAACTGATATAAGACTTTCCGATGTTGACAGGCGCAGACACCTATACGCTATTGGTCAGACTGGCACCGGAAAATCGAATTTTCTCCAAGAAATGGCGAAGCAGGACGCGCGAGATGGAAAGGGCTTTTGTTTTATTGATCCGCATGGAGATGCGGTCGAGGATATTCTTACTGCGATCCCCAAAGAACGCGCCGAAGATGTTATTATTTTTGATCCCTCGGATGTGGAAAGACCGTTTGGCCTCAATATGCTCGAATATGATTTTGCCCATCCCGAGCAGAAAACGTTTGTTATAAACGAAATGATCGGAATCTTTGACCAACTTTATGACCTTAAGGCGACGGGTGGACCGATGTTTGAACAATATGTCCGCAACGCGATGCTTCTTATTATGGAAGATCCTGAAACCGGATCGACGCTTATGGAGATTTCAAAAGTTTTGGCGGACGAAGATTTCAGGAGAATGAAGCTTTCAAAATGTAAAAATCCGGTGGTTGTGGATTTTTGGGTCAAGGAGGCTGAAAAGGCGGGCGGGGAAGCGGCGCTTGCCAATATGGTTCCCTACATTACCTCGAAACTTACAACATTCGTTTCGAATGACATGATGCGGCCGATTATCGCACAACAGAAAAGCACTTTGAATTTCCGCCAGATAATGGACGAGGGCAAGATTCTTCTGGTGAAACTTTCAAAAGGCAAAATAGGGGAAATAAACGCACATCTTCTTGGAATGGTAGTGGTTGGAAAGATTCTCATGAATGCTTTGGCGCGAAGCGATACTCCCGAGGATCAGCGCAAGGATTTTTATCTGTATCTTGATGAATTCCAAAATGTTACGACGAATTCCATTTCGCAAATTCTATCAGAAGCGAGAAAATATAGGCTGTGTCTTGTGATTGCGCATCAGTTCATCGGGCAGCTCAAGGAAGAAATTCCCAAAGCTGTTTTTGGCAACGTCGGTTCCATGGTTGCGTTCAGAGTGGGACCTGAAGATGCGGAATTTTTGCAAAAACAATTTGAGCCGATTTTCGGCGCCAGCGATCTTGTTAACGTGGACAACTACAATTGTTTCGCGAGAGTTTTAATAAACAGCGAACTGTCCAAGCCGTTCAATATGAAAACATATCCTCCGACAAACGGAAATCAGGAAATTGCCAATTATCTCAAAGAGCTTTCAAGGTTGAAATTCGGGCGTGATGTGAACATTGTAAACAGAGAAATCATGGAAAGGGCGAAATTTGTGCGACAAGCGATAAAGAATGCTTAATTTATAGGCTGTTTTATCATTTGCTAAACTCGATTATTTCATGACAAAAAATGGCTATGCTGAGCCGTTTTTTGCTGCACTATTGACTTTTTTATGATTTTGGTGTATAATTAAAGAATATGTGGTACGCAGCAGCACAAGACATGAATGAAACGCAGCGCGCCTCCGACTGATCGGAGGCGCGCTTTTATAGTTGAATATCAAAATTGTACTCTACAATGCTATTGAAATAAGACTATCAGATGTCGCTACATATGCGGTAGTATCTTGATTGTTAACTGAAAAGGATATGGCATTTTTTATTTTTTCACTGAAATATTGTTTTATGATTGATCCGCTTGCTTTGTCGTATTTAACAAGTCTTGAATTTTCAAAATCGAGCGCATAGAAGAACTGCGAATTTAATGAAGTATAAATTCTGTTGAATTTTATCGGAGTGTTTGATTGTTCCAATTGAAAATCTTGCCGGCTTCCTTTAAATAGTTTTACAACTTCTTCATCAATGGCGCAATAGATGTTTTCATCGATGATCATGTCGTTGACCGGGGAAAGCATTATTTTATCTTTCAGCCAAGCAGTCTTTTCACCGAATCCGCCTGTTGCTCTCGGATATCTGTATATCTCAGAATTTGCCGGATCAAGAACATAGAGATATGTCATATATGTCCCGATAAACAAGGACGAAGGATTTCCCTCGATGTTTATGGTGTTTGCGGCGAATCGCGAAGAGACAGGGCTGAAAGACACGACGTTATTCTTGTCCGTAATAATGAACACCAAGGCCAAATCTTCCATATAGGTTGCCTTTACGGGATTCTTTGCTTCTTCGGGAAGCGGATGTTCTTTTTGTTCTTGGCCATTGATCACTATGACGTTTTCCTTTGTGACGGCCACTACGCTATCGCCGGTCGCAAGAGCGCTCACGATGCCGCTGCGGGAAATGATCGTCCTTTCATCGGGCGTAAGATTCATATTTTTTTCACTTGCAAGCGGGGTTTCGCCGAAAATTGGAGCGGATTGCACAGGCTCTTCGGCTGTCTGCGTTTCCTCAGGTTGTTTGTTCAACCAGCTTGCGATGAAAAAAGGTATGATGACTATGGCAGCGATTGCAACGGACGCGGATATTTTTTGTTTGAGACTAAAGGATTCGAAAAGTTTTTTTATCTTCGAAAAATCCGGTTTGATCGATACGTTGTTTTCTTCGGTAATTTCGTCTGCATTTTTCCCGTCAAATGTACAGCGATTTTCTCTTTCGAATATTTTCGGCAAGTTCTCGGTTTTATTTTTTGCTTCGCGCAGGAATGTCTTCTGTTTTTCAAGATACCTGGAAAAGAATTTGTTTTCATTTTTTGCGACAATCTGTTTTTTTTCATTTCTCATTGCGTTGTCGCGATCTTTGAAGATTGAAACGAAATTTGAATCTTTAGTTGTCGTTTTTTCTTTTTCGCTGCCGGCAATTTTATTGTTGGCAAGATTTTTTTGATGCTCGATTATCGCCAAGTTGAGTTTTTCCCTGAAGCTTAATCTGGGTTCTTCTTCTGTTTTTGCCTGCTGAATATCCCGGATTTTTTCTAGCGTCTGCGGCCTTACCGAAATGGCGTTGTTTCTTTTTTCTTCAGAATGTTCTTTTTCCCTTTGCTTTTCAAGCAATTGAGCCTCTCTTTCTTTTTCAAGGCGCGTTTTTTCCTCATGTTCTTTCAGTATTTTATCCCTCTCTTCCTCTTCTTTTTTTTGCCGAATCAGAAGCTGCTCGCGCTCTTTTTCTTGCTGCTCGAGTTTTTTCTTTTCTTCAGCTTCGGCCAGGGTTTTTTGTTCTTTCTTTTTTAGTTCTTCCTCTATTGCCGCTTGCTTTCTTTTGTTCCTCTCAATTTTTGCAAGCTCAATTTTTTTAGACACATTTCTTTTCAAAAGGGATGCGCGTCCTCCCAAATATATTTTAAAACTGTACCAGTTTTGAGCCAATTTCTCCTTGGCGATATTCCAATAGATGTAAGCTTTTCCGCCACCGGCAACCTCACCGGGCTCTCCCTGGACATAGATATGACCGGTTTTTTTGTCCGTATATTCCGTTTCTCGCTCAGGTTTTTTGGGCTCTTTTTCCAGGTGTTCCGGAGCAGCCGCAGAAACGGCTTTTTCATATGTTTTTCTGCTGAAAAAATTCTCAGTCCTTATGACGTTTTTTTTGTCTTCGGGTATTTTCACTTCAACAACTTCTTTTTCCTTAGTTTCCACTACAAGGGAAGCGATCATTTCAAGTTGATTGGATAGAGCTGTTTTGAGGAACTGGACGAATTTCTTATTTTCGAAACGCTCAAAATTCTTCCTGAGCTGTGCGGGTGAAAGAATGTGAAAGATATCTTCAGAAGTTATGAGCATGCGGTCGTCTTTTTCCAGTCTTCCGCTGGAAACGTTGACAAATGTTTTAAGCGGATGAGGCTCTGCGGAATCCGAAGCAATACCATCGCTTACATCAGAAAGCGTTCCTCCTCGATAAAGAAATATTTTTGCCCCTCCCGCGATGCTGAAGTGTGCGTTATTTTTTTCGAAAACGCAGATTGCGGCGTTGAGTTTGCCGAGCCATTCTATGTTACCGTGCTTGGCGAGTTCGGAAAGCGCCATATTTACCTTATGGAGCGCGCTGTCCAGACTTTCACTGACGGAACGCTTTGGGTTTATGTAATATTCTTTCTTAAGTACGGAAGTAAGGAAGTTTACGATATATGCCGAATCTTCACTGTATTCCTTTATCTCAAAAAAACCTACCAACAGGCCCAGAGGTTGTTGGTAGACATTTTCAGGCGCGTATTCAAACAGTTCCACATACGGCTTTAATGAGGAATTGTTGACAATCAAAATAGGGGAAACGTTTTTTTCCAGCTCTTTTATCACATCTTTGTTTTTATTATGGTTTCTTGAAGGCACTCGTGTCTTTCCCATGGCGCTATATTTCATACTATAATGTAGCGGATAAAATACCTCAAGTCCCTGCTTATATGATATAGTAAATTGATATTGGGCGCAATAAAGCTGTTTTGAGGCGCAAATTTGCTAAAGAAGTCGGAGGGCTGTATAATGGCTGTAAAGATGCGCCAAATAAAGCGCCAGTTCCGAAATTATATTATCTTCAAAGGGAAAAGGGACAGATTTTTAATAATTTTAAATAAGCGGATCTTCAGTGAGGGAAACTCACTTGCAGTTTCGCAATCAGATATGTCGGAGGCACTAGAAACACTTTTTGGTTCGAAAGCAAAAACGAGATTGTTGCGATTTTTTCTCATGAACCCGGAGAAACAATACAGCGCGGCGGAAATTGCCAGAAAAAATATGCTTTCCCCGGCTGTCGTCAAGAAGGAAATAAACGATTTAAAAAAAATCAAATTTATCTCCCAACATTCCAGAAAAAGTGTGAAATATTATGCCTTAGATCAAAGTTTTCATCTTTTTTATGAACTGAAAAGTCTGTTTGCCAAATCTTCTTCTTCGCCGCAATGCAAAAGTTTGGCAAAATTAAAAAATATTGGTGATGTCAAATTGGCACTTATCAGCGGAACTTTTCTTAACTATCCAAAAAGCAAAGTAGACATGGTTTTGGTGGCGAATAATGTGAATCGCAACAGGCTGAAAAATGTCATGAACAGTCTGGAGGCGGAGGTTGGCAAGGAAATAAGTTTTGTCTTGATGACCAGCGAAGAATTCAAATATCGCGTGGATATGCTTGATCGTTTTCTGCTCGATTTCATAGAAGGGGCGTATACCGAACTTATCAACAAAATCCCCGGATTTAAAAGAATTATTTTGGGAAAGAAGAAATACTAGATTTGCAAATTCGTGGCATATGAAGATCAAGAACAAGTTTTATGACAGGAATTGCCGGTCGGAGCGTTGATGTGAAAAACGAAAAATTATTTAAATCATACTATGCTTTCATACGTTGCCATTGCCATCCTTCTTTTTTTATCTGCTGCTGTCCTGTGGTTTGTTTTTGATCTGAGAAAGAATATAAAACTTTCACATGATGACAGGCAGCAGAGCGAAAGGCTTGCCGCGATGCAGGAATCAATGAGGCATATTTTGGAAGAAAACAGGGAACTTCGCCGTGAAATAGACAAGAAACTGTCCGAAACTCACCACGCTTCGAGACAACAGATGAATCAGACGATTCGCACGGTTCAAGGAATAACCGGACAGTCAGCGAAATTAATCGGAGATGTGACGGAAAAACTTGCGAAACTTGATGAAACCAACAGGCAGGTCATAAATTTTTCAGCGCAACTTCAGAATTTGCAGGATATCCTCAAAAATCCTAAACAGCGCGGAGTGCTTGGCGAATATTTCCTCGAAGAGACGCTGAAAAATGTTTTGCCGCCGAATGCGTATAAAATGCAGTACGGCTTTAAAGATGGAGTAATAGTGGATGCAGCTATCTTTTTGCAGAATAAGATTATTCCAATCGATTCGAAATTCTCACTCGAAAACTACGAGCGCATATTGAATTCTCGGGATAACGAAGAAAGGGAGAAATGGGAAAAAATGTTCAAGCAAGATCTGAAGAACAGGATTGATGAAACGTCGAAATATATAAGGCCTGAAGAGAATACGATGGATTTTGCGTTCATGTTTATCCCGTCAGAAGCTATATATTACGACCTTCTTATAAACAAGGTTGGCGCGGCGCAGATAAACACCAGAGATCTTATCGAGTATGCGTTCAGGGACAAAAAAGTCATAATAGTTTCTCCAACTTCTTTTTTCGCGTACCTTCAGACAGTGCTGCAAGGATTGAGAGCTCTTAAGATAGAGGAAAGCGCCAAGCAAATCAGGAACAATGTCGAAAAGCTTGGCAAACATGTGGCGGCATATGATGAATATCTCAAAAAGATCGGCGGAAGTCTCGGTACGACGGTGAATCATTTCAATAATGCGCATAAGGAATTTGAAAAGATTGACAAAGATGTAGCACGGATCACCGAAGGGGAAAGAGTGATAGAGCCTCTCGTTTTGGAAAAGCCCCAAGAATTGGCCTGATCGAATTATGTTTTCAAATGCGGGTAAATTTTTCCTAGAAAATGATGCTAAACAGATTTTTTTCGCAGGAATTTTTCAAAAGTGGCCTTGTACACTGGGTTTTTATAGGGGCGCTTCTGCTTAATGCGTTAAATTGGGGACTTATTGCTTTTTTCATAAGGCCGGTTGATTTTTTTATAATACTCCACTATAATGTATACTTCGGGGTGGATGTGATTGGGGACTGGTGGCAGGTGTATTTTTTGCCTTTTATTGGACTTTTAATCATGCTAGTTAACGCGATACTGGGATATGTTTTCTACCAGCAAAAAGAGCGTCTTATTGCTCATCTCTTGATGTTGGCAACATTCATCATCCAGGTCGGGATAACTATCGCGGTAGCAAGTCTCTTGATAATCAATTACTAATTTCCGTTAGCTGATTTGCCGTCTGAACTTTGTTTTCTGGTTTTCCAGTTGTTTTCAGAAAACGGAAATTTTTAATCGAACATTTTTATTCATGTTTAAATTTCCTGATCCTAGAACCAAGGATCCGCGCGAGCGGAAAGTGCAAAGAATTTTGGAAGTAATTCCGGGTTCTTTGACTTGGTTTACGCTTGTGGGCATGATTGTGCTTTCGGCTTTGAAACCTATTTGGGTTGCAATTTTTATTATAACTTTTGACATCTATTGGCTGTTCAGAACCATTTTCATAGCTTACTATTCGGTGGTCGCGTATTTCAGATTCAGGGAAGGGAAGAAGATAGATTGGTGGGAAAGATGCCAAAACATTGAAAATCCGAAAAAATATGCGCAGATGCTTTCTGAAAGAATAGAAACTTTCAGGCAGAATATGAAAGAAATAAGGTCTTTTTCCAAAAGGCGTAAAATTCGGAAAGAGATCAAAAAAATGCGGGTTTTTCTCAAAGAAGTCGAAGATATCGGATCTTCCGGTACTGAGATTCTTGATTGGAGAAAAATCATCCATGTTGTTCTTCTGCCGACCGCGAACGAAGGGGCTGAAATAATCGAACCCGCGATCCAGGCAATTGCTGATAGCAATTTTCCCAAGCAACAGATGATTATCCTGCTTGCCACAGAGGAAAGAGAAGAGGAAAGCCAAAGGCTTGAAAAAGTTAATTATCTGCAAAACAAATTCAAGGGAGTATTTAAAGATTTTCTGGTAACGACACATGAAGTTGCTCCGGGAGAGTTGAAGTGTAAGGCTTCGAATGCTGCTTATGCCGCCAGAAAACTTATGAAATATCTGGATGAGCGCAACATTGATTACAAACGTGTCATATTTTCCAATTTTGACTGCGACAGCGTATGCCATCCGCAATATTTCGCGGCTCTTACTTACGCATATATAACCGATCCTAAACGGTTGCAAAGATCATATCAGCCTCTTCCGATGTATCACAATAATCTTTGGGACACTAATGCTTTTGTGCGCGTCATTGTGACCGGTTCTTCATTTTGGCACATGTTTCAAAGCACTCGTGCCCAGATGGTCACATTTTCTTCCCATAGTGAACCTTTTGATACTCTCGTCAAGGTAAATTTCTGGCCACTCAACATGATCAGCGAAGATTCCATCATATATTGGAAGTGCTTCAGCTATTTCAATGGAGACTACAAGGTTAAGCCGATCTATCTGCCGGTGTCGCTGGATGCTGTGCTGGCACAGACATATTGGAAAACGATAAAAAATCAGTATAAACAAAAGAGACGCTGGGCATACGGAATAGAAAATTTTCCCGTTATCATGCGAGCTATTTGGCCGAACAAAAAAATATCGTTGTGGAGGAAGGTTCAAATAGCGGCAGAAATGCTCGAAGGACACCATTCATGGGCGACGTCGCCATTCATCCTCGCTTTTTTGGGATGGCTGCCTCTTATTATTGGCGGTAATGAATTCAATCAGAGTGTGATAGCGCACAATCTTCCGCTTGTTACCAGATACCTCATGACGATAGCACTGGTTGGCTTGATAACGTCAATGTTTTTAAGTTTCTTTTTGCTGCCTCCAAGGCCCGCCAAATATCCCAGGAAAAGATACATATATATGTTTTCGCAATGGTTTCTGGCTCCCTTCATCGCGCCTGTTCTCGGAGCGCTTCCCGCCATTGACTCCCAGACGCGAATATTGATTAAAAAATACTTCGGGGAATTTTGGGTAACGGAAAAAATAAAAAAATAACAGGCGATATGAATTGGATGCTGTCCGGTTTGATCTATAAGGATGCATAAAAAAATAGCACGCAAATTATAAATTAAGGATAAAAGTGTGAACATCTTTTTTGCGCCTTTTATTACTTCGTTTTTACTGGCTGTTGCATTGCTGGCGGGATTTATTTTTCTCGGCAGGAAGATTAATTTGACAGATTCTAGGAACTCAAAAAGGCATATACACAGTGCCCAAATTTCCCGTCTTGGAGGAATCGCAATAATCATATCTTTCATACTTGCTCTTTTGATCGACAAAAGACTTGTGATAGAAACTCCGCTGCTAGCGGTGATCTTTGTTTCTGGCGCGATTTTAATTTTTGGCTTGGTAGATGATTTTAGGGAACTTTCATGGAAGGCGCAACTGTTTTTTCAAATTATGATCGTGATTTTATTGTATTGCGCAGGAATCAGATTGGAATATATAAGTAATCCTTTAGGAGGTATCATACTTTTTGACGGCACTTTCTGGCAACTTGTGGGATTTCTTTTGGCTTCGGTGTGGGTGATATTCGTCGTGAATGTTTTGAACTGGACAGATGGAATAGATGGCGCAAGCGGAGGGATTTCCATCATCTGCGCTTTGACGATATTTTTTCTAAGTCTCAAACCGGAAGTAAACCAGCCTCCAGTCGGAATAATAACTGCAGCTCTCGTAGGAAGTCTTCTTGCATTTCTGCTTTTTAATTTTCATCCCGCAAAAATTATGGCAGGAACCAGCGGATCAATGTTCATGGGATTTATCTTAGCAGCTCTTGCGATTTTTGCCGGAGCAAAAATTGCAACAACACTGCTTGTTCTCGCTATTCCGGCGCTTGACGCTCTTTGGGTAATATTTGAGAGAATAAGATTTGGGAAATTCATTTTTCATGCGGACAGGCGGCATTTGCATTTCAGGCTTCTCGAGCTCGGCTGGTCGCAAAGGAAAATTTGCATATTATATTATGGAGTAACGTTATTAATTGCACTTATTGCGCTTAATACGAGGATATCCGGTAAGGTGTTGACATTTTTGATTTTTCTGGCTATCATGGCCGTATTTCTCGCGGTTATAAACAAAAAAATTAATACTCAAAAAGAAACACCCAAAACGGAATTTTAAGATGGGCATAAAATTCAGAATGAAAACAAAAATCATAATTTTTTCGGCTATATTGCTGATGAGTCTTTTTTGCCTGGCGGAAATTTCCAAGGCCGAGACGCATATCTATTCGCTTCCGTTTGATGCAAATGTCGCAGGAGAAACTTACGTGTTAGACAGCGATCTAATACTTGATACGGGCGTTGCCATAACTGTTTCTGCTGATGGCATTGTTTTGGATGGAAACGGAAAAAGCATCACTTTCGCCGTCTCTGGTCAGGGGCATGGCATCGCAATAAGTAGTGGTGTCACGGGAGCGGAAATCCTTAATTTTACATTGAATCATGGAAATTATGATCCCAGGGCAGGGGAAATAATTGCTGCTATTCGCTTGAACGGAAACGCATCAAACATTAAAATTCACGACAACAATATAAACATCGTTCATGGAGGTTCCATCGAAAATTCATTCGGTCACGGCGTACAACTTTCCGGCGGATTTGGTACTTCCGAAGGAAATGAAATATATTCAAATGAAATAAATATTGCCGGAACAAGCGGAGGACGCGGAATATCTCTTGATACATCCGGAACTTTTACGGGAACAATCCGCGATAACGAAATTACCTTGACTGGTATAACAAGTGTTCCTGCGGGTTATCCCAGGGCAATATCTCTTCCTTCTCGGGGACCAATAGAAGTTTACGGCAATACCGTAAATATTGATTCCAACTCATCTTTTTCGCAGGGAATATCGCTTTGGAGTTCAGACGGTAATGTTATAAGAGATAATACGATAAATTTGGCGGGCAGAAACAGCAGGGCGATTCTTGTTGACGGAGGCTCGGACAATAACAAGATTTATTCCAACGTTATTAACATAACATCTCAAAACCAGGCAGGAGAAAATTCTGCGGGAATCAGGTTAAGGTACGGATCAAGTAATAATGAAATATATGGAAATACTGTGGATGCTGCAAATTCAAGCGGAATCTGCATGCCAATAAGAGTTGGAGGGAATGAGGGCAACGGAATACCGCTAAATAATATTTTTCACAATAACACACTCTCAAGCCAAAGTTATGTCATATCGCTTGAAGGTGCTTCTCAAAATACTGATTTTTATTCAGATATCATAAACAAAATAGGTGAGGGATATGCGATAAATTTTTACGGGACGGCTTCGGAATTGGTTTTGGACACTACGTTCTCCCATGAGGTTTTCAGTGGCAGTAAGCTTGTGAGGCTGAGCGGGATACAGGGAGAATTATCAACAAGTGGAATTATTTTCTGCCAGTCAATGATAGAATCGCCAGATGTTTTTGTTGGTGCCGGAATACATGATTGGTCGATATCGGACGGGCCTTGTTCTTACGGAGAACAATCTGATACAGTTTCACCGTCAAATCCTTCCGGACTAAACGTCACATGATAAGTAAGTAGCTTTAACATGAAGATGAAAAGCCGGGCTACTAAAATTTTTCTTCTGCCATCATTCATCCTGGTTTCGGCATTGGCTGTGTTTTGGTATGTTTCAAGCCGTGAATACTCGATCTACGGCAACGAGATTGAAAAAATTTCCGTAGAAAACGCTGTTTTTTATGCAGAAATTGTTGCTGATAAAAAAACAAGAGAGGAAGGTCTCAGTGGCCGAAAAAGTTTGTGCAAATCGTGCGCGATGCTTTTTCTTTTTGATAAACCGGAAAAATATGGTTTTTGGATGAAGGGAATGAATTTTCCTATCGATATAATTTGGATCCACGAAAAAAGAATTGTGCATATCGAAAAGAACGTGCCTTATGAATCCTTAGAAATATTTGTTCCAGAAAGCGCGGCGGATATGGTCCTTGAAATAAATGCAGGTTTGTCAGATAAATTTGGCATAAAAAAAGGAGATAGAATCAACATTAAAATCTCTGATTAGAAAAGTTTCCAACCTAAAACCCCGTATTTACGGGGTTTTAGGTTATTTAAAGAAAAAATTTCTCTTAAAAGAACGACAGAAAACTTTTCTAAATCTGTTCTATCGCTAGATAGAAGTTACCCGAGCCGAATATTTCTGCAAATTCTGTAGTTGGCTTTCGTTTAAACTCTTGGATTGTTCAATAGCCTTTTGAATAAGATCCTTTGAGAATTCAATGGATGTGCCAACATGCACCCCACCCGCGTGCTTGGCATTTTTTCTAAGATAATCTTCTATGTATATTTTGTGTTCTTTTGTTAAGGATGAGTCTGGATTTTTCTCGAGATAGTTTGCCGTTGCTCTTCTCGCAAGATGAGTGAGTCCGTCTCCTTGTCCTGCGGTTTCAACGAATGCGCCCTCAGTTTCTTTGCTCGTAGAAGTTGAAGAAACTTCAGGTTTTGCCGTGCCTTCGGAAACTGTTTGCTGGTCAGCTTCATCGCTATCTGAAACAGCTGAAATATCAGCGATTTCTTCAGTGCTTTCAATTTGCGCTTGCTCTTCGATCACGGGGTTTTCACCGCGCTTTGAGTAAGAGTAGATTCCTCCTGCGATTAAAACAACGATTGCAACGCTGATGATGATACGTAGATTATCCTGGAACCATCTTTTAACTTGCTCAAGCTTTTCTGCTGCTTGTGCTTCTGGTGTATGTTCTTCCATAATGACACCTTCCTTTCTAGCTTGCCCGACGTCTGCAAAGACGTAAGGGGCTAAATTTAATGGTTAAATTTCAAAGGACGCTTTCGTTGAAGCTTATTCCGCATAGCGGAAAAATCCTTCAATTATTACCTTTAATTCTATCTTAGCGGAAATTGAGCGTCAACTAGACAAAACAGGCTTTTTTTGGCGTAATAATAGGATTATTTATGATTTTTTGCGGCAGAATGAATGTTGTTTTTTGAAAAATTTTTTATAATTTATAAATTATTTTTTAAAAACATAATAATAAGTAAATTTTTTTAAAATATTTATCGGAAATGATAAAAATTTTATAAATTTATTTAAAAACATTTTTAATGATTAATTATTTTTATGAAATTTTTTTATTCCATTTGTCATTATTTTGATTTTTATTTGTATTTTTATCTGTGGATAACTTTTTTGCATTGCAATTTAAAAAATATTCGTTATAATTATAGACAAGAGAAAAAATTTTGAAAAAATATTTTTTCGTACTTAACACAAAAATAAAAATTAATCCCAATTGAAATAAAAATTTCTTTGGGAAATTCGTTTTAAAATTTTTGCGGGCCACTGCCCCGTATCTTATCTGGAGATATTTTTTCTATCGAAAGAAAAGGTACGGGACAAATCATTCCCGTTCAAACTTTTAAAGCGAACAACTAGAAGGAGGTGACCTTCTCATGGCAAAGAAAAAGAAAAAGGCAGCAAAAAAAACAGTAAAAAAGGCTAAAAAGACTGCAAAAAAAGCAGTAAAAAAGGCTAAGAAAACCAAAAAAAGAAAAAAGAAATAGTCTTCTTTTAATTAAGTTTTTATTTTCCAACTTCATTGTAAGTTTGAAAGTATCAACAAGCTGAAGCCCCCGATATACGGGGGCTTTGGTTTGCTGATACTTTTTAATTTTTTATACGAACACGGACTTGCGCTGCGGCAAATTCTGGCGCGCATTTGATAAATTCATACTCTATTTTTGTCTCAAATGATTTTTTTTAATCTTTAATACTTGGATTTACCTACGCGCTTCGCGATGTGAAGAAAAATTATAATATTTTAATTCTGCACAGCCTGTGTTTGTTTGCCAAGTCTCTTTTAAATGTGATTTTTGCTTTCGGAAAATTTTTTTTGATTGTTTTTGAAATCAAACTTTTTTGTTCGGGACTGATTTCCATAAAACAAGTGACATTTGACAAGTGACATGTGACCAGCATTTTTTTTATTTGTTTCAATAATTTTTCATAATGTGCAAGACCATGCTTTCGACTGTAAAGTGCTGATTTTGGTTCGTAATTTTTCACGTCCCTTGAAGCAGATTCATATAGTCTTTTTGAGAGATAAGGAAGATTGCTGACAATGATCAATGAGCGATTATCGGCGATTAGGGGCAGTGTTGGCGAAAGAAGATCTCCTTTTAGAAACTTTATTTGCTTATCGACGTCGTGAATTTTGGCGTTTTTCTTTGCGATTGTTAATGCTTTGTCCGATATGTCGGTGGCATAAAATTTGGCTGATTGCGATTTGTTATTTTTCGACGCTATTTTTTTTGCGATTGAAATTGCAATATTTCCCGAACCGGTTCCCACATCAATTATGCTTAATTCGTTTTTTTCATTTTTTGATTCTTGGAGTACATTGTCTACAATTAGTTCTGTTTCGGGGCGGGGAATAAGCGTATGCTTATTGACCAAAAAATCCAGTCCATAAAACTCCTTGCAACCCGTGATATATGCAATAGGCTCTCCTTTTATTCTTCTTTTTATCAATTTATTGATTTTTGATTGCTGATTATTGTCTATTAAAAATTCAGGATGCGCTAAAATAAACTCCCTCGGTTTTCCGAGGGAATAGGCTAGAAGTATTTCCAGATCAAGAGCGTTTATTTTATCAGCCCATTCTTTTGTTGCATTTCCAATGTTTGTCATAATTAAAAAAATATAAACACCAAAACAAGAAATGACATGAAGCGAAAATGCCGGTTGTATTTTTATTCTTGAGTTATTTTTTCATCCTTAATTTGATGTCCTCCTCGATAAGCGCACTGATTATCGGATCGAGATTTCCATCAAGGATTGTGTCGATATTGCTCCACGATCTCTTTATGCGATGATCCGTGATTCTGTCCTGAGGAAAATTATATGTTCTGATCTTCTCGCTGCGATCTCCCGTTCCAACCTGACTTTTTCTTTTGTCGCCCAATTCTTTGGCGCGTTTTTCTTCCTCCAGCTGCAAAAGCCGTGAGCGCAAAACTTTCATCGCTTTATCCTTGTTTTTGTGTTGTGATTTTTCATCTTGGCAAGACACCACCAATCCTGTCGGAAGATGGGTTATGCGTACTGCGCTCATCGTTGTATTTACCGACTGACCTCCCGGACCGGAGGAAGCAAAAGTATCTATGCGAAGGTCTTTTTCATTAAGCTTGAGTTCCACTTCTTCGGCTTGCGGAAGCACTGCGACAGTTGCCGTGGATGTATGCACTCTTCCCATTTTTTCAGTTTCCGGAACTCTCTGTACCCGATGGACTCCCGATTCAAATTTTAGCTTACCGTATACATTTTTGCCGTTAATTTCAAAGACGATTTCCTTGAATCCTCCCAATTCCGTTCTGTTTGAATTAAGGACGGAAATTCGCCAACTGTTCATTTCAGCATATTTTGAATACATGCGGAAAAGAGAAGCCGCAAAGAGAGCGGATTCATCTCCGCCGGCACCAGCCCGAATTTCCATGATGACATTTTTGCTGTCATTGGGATCTTTCGAAAGAAGCATCATTTCAATCTTTTTTTCAAGAGTTTCCTTTTTTCGTGAAAGCTCAATATTTTCGTCCATTGCCATCTTTTTCATTTCCTCATCTTCTTCGGTATTGATTAATTCTGCATTATTTTTCATGTCACACTCTATTTTCTCGAATCTATCTATTAAACTCATCAAATCCTGCATTTCAGCTTGCTTTTTGCCAAGCTCAGCCATTTTTTGAGGGTCGGAAAGAATCTCAGGTGAGCTGAGTTGCTTGGTAATCTCTTGATATTCATTTTTTACCGATTCGAATTTCATATGAATTGATTTTTTATTGTTGTTCAGGTTATAATAAATATATAATTATAGCTTAATTAAAGCAATAGGTCAACATTTCCAATAAAGGAGGTAAGGTATATGCGCCAATCGGCAGGTTTTCAATGGAAATGCGAGATGTGCGGCGATGAGGAAAGAACGATGGATCCGAAACGTCCACCCAAATGCAAAAAATGCGGTATAGGTATGATAAGGAAATATGAGTTCAAGACTCCAAATAGAACAAAGAATCAGCTCAGGAAGCATTGAAATGTTGTCCATCAAGTCGGAAGAAATCACGCGTGATTTCTTCCGACATTTTCTTCCTACTGCAAATCTTTTTTGAGCCAAAGTGTAAAGAGGAATTTAATTAATAAATTATAAAATCTTACTATGAGTGAAAATTTTTTTTCAGGTGCGCATTTAAATGTAGTTGAAGGAGGCAAAGAAAGAGTAAAATCTTTCGAAAATTTGGAGAAAGAGGCGATGGCATATATGCTTGCGTACAATAGTTTTGTGTATTGCTATCGTGATCGCAGCAAAGACATAGCGGAGCTGAGTAAAAATCTGGAAAGGGCAACAGTGGCAATAAGGAGCAATTTATTCGGAGGAAGAGGCGGATCATTAATGGAGCAGTCTTCCGTGATACAACTGAAAGCCGACAGATGCACGGAAGAAGAAATTGACAGATCAGGCATGGCAACAAAGGTCAATCAGCTGCGCGCGGAAATTTCGGGAAAACCGATCAGTCAACAAAAAAAAGACATATTGAGGGATTTGCTGTCAGAATATTTGGAAATCAGAAGCAAATGCAATGAAGAAATAAGAAAAATTCTTCTGAATAGCAAAGATAATGCTGCGCTTTCGAGTGCAGAAGCTGCTAATTGACCAGCCCTATGCTCTATGCCGTTTTTGTGGTAAAATAATATTAATCAAAAAGCATTGGGGAATATCCATTTGCCGTGCAAAACTATTATCCGATCATATGGCAAAAAGAACCATCTATCCAATCTTAACTTTTGTCATCATAGGGCTTGCCGGTTTTCTGTATGCTCAAAATGTTTACAGGCAGAATAAGGCGATGGGCGGTGATTATACTACAACTACCGAATATAACGCCAGTATAGACTATTCATGCAAAAAAGATTCAGACTGTGTTGTGAAGGATGTTCATAACTGTTGTGGAGAGTACCTAAGGTGCGCAAACAAAGACGCTAAAGTGGATGGGGATTTTGTCGAGAAAGCCTGTGCCAAAGAGGGTATTGGATCGCTATGCGGTTATCCTGAAATAAAGGGATGCAAATGCGCTGATGGCATCTGCAAAAACACCTGAGTGCAAGATTAATACGGATGACAACTCCTATGGGTGAAAAAAAGATTTCCACAATTAGGGATGCGCAGGAATTAGTAAGGTTTTTTGCAAAGCGCAACGGATGGAAAGATGTTCCAAACATCGACAAGTTTGACCACTTGCACGAAGAGCTGTTGGAAATGTCCCAGCATCTCAGATATAAATCGGAAAAGGAAAGGAAAAAAACTGCAAAAGAAAACAAGAACATATTTGTTGATGGTGTGGGCGATCTATTTTTCGGACTATGCCGTCTGGCAAACCAGCTGGATGTTGACGTGGAAGACGCTTTTAATATTGTCAAAAAAGAGATATTTTCGAAATATCGGCGCAATAAGAAAGAAAACAATCTGATAAAGAATAAAAGGTAACATTTTCGGATATAAATAAAACCCCCACGAGGGGGTTTTATTAAATCTTCTATTTTTTCTTTTCTTTCTTTGTGGCCTTTTTTTCCGATTTCTTTCTGACTCCGGTCTTTTTCTTCTCTGCGGATTTTTCGGCAAGTTTCTTGAAGCGGTCGACACGTCCTGTTGTGTCTATAACTTTCTTTTTACCGGTATAAAACGGATGGCATTGTGAACAAATTTCCACACGCATCTCTTTTTGGGTTGATCCCGTAAGAAGAACTGCTCCGCAGGAACAGATAATTTTGGCGTCGCTATAATATTTTGGATGGGCGTCTTTTTTCATGATATTTCATAATTCGAGTCATTTGAGTGTGAATCCTGGCCTCTTGAGCTTCAGCGCAATCAAAAAACCTGGTCAAGCAGCACCCTAATATTCGAATGGATAATATGATTTACTCTATAAATCCTAGCATATAAAGGAAGAATTGACAAGGGCCGGAGGTTTGCTATACTAAACGACGTATCTGTAAAGGGGTAATTTTAATTAAAAAGCATACTTTTTCTGCCAAATCCTGCCCGATTTGAATCATCGGGATTTATGGCTATTTTAGAAAAAGTAGAGGGCTGGGCGCTATCAAAGCCTGGTATAAAGGAAATCTGCCAATCACCGCAGTTTAAAGGTAAAATGCGGGGATTCGACAGAAAAAAATTATGAAAAATGAAGAAAAGCGGGCTACAGACGTGGCAAAAACGCTATCTGACAATGCAGCTGGCGCTGCTGAAGAAGGCAAGAAGAATTATTTTGCCTCTTTTGATTTGTCGAAAATAGAAATCAGTCTCGAAGAGATGATGAAGGCGGGGGTTCATTTCGGGCATCAGAAGTCAAGAAAAAACCCCAAAATGAACGAATATATATATACGATAAGGAAGGGAATAAACATCATCGACCTTGAAAAAACTCAGGAAAAAATCAAAGAAGCGCTCGAATTTATCAAAAGCGTAAGAAAAAGCGGAAAAAATATTCTTTTTGTTGGCACGAAAGTGCAGGCGAAAAAGCTTATTAGTGAGTTTGCTGAAGCTTCAGGAGTTCCATTTGTCAATGAACGCTGGCTCGGAGGCACTTTTACCAATTTCAAAGTCATCAGAAAAAGAGCTCGCTATCTTGTCGATAACGAGGCGATGCTTGAGAAAGGTGAATTCAAAAAATATACCAAATTTGAACAGATGAAAAAAATTGAAGAGCTGGAAAAGATGGAAAAAAGAATAGGCGGGATAAAAAACATGACCGAGCTTCCAGCTGCCATTTTTGCTGCCAGTGTCAAAGAAGACGGACTGGCAATTGCCGAAGCCAAGAAATTGGGAATTCCGGTGATTGCGATAGTGGACACCAATACCGATCCTTCCAGGATAGACTATCCGATTCCTGCAAACGATGATGCGATTTCATCTCTCAGGCTTATTTTGACATACATATATAAGACCATAAAAGAAGCTTAAAAATAAACAGCGGCGCTAATACTCGAATCCACATTCGAATGACTCGAATATTAGAGACATTAGAATGTTCGCCAGTTGGTGAAATTGGTAAATTAGAGTCGCATATAAAAAATATGTTGAATCTTATCAAAAAAATAAGGGAAAGAACCGGAGCGGGCGTTGTGGCCATAAAAAACGCGCTTAATGAGGCCGGAGGAGACGAAGAAAAGGCCATAGAAATTCTCAGAAAACTCGGACACAGCAAAGTGGCGAAAAAGGCTGGCAGGGAAGCCAAAGAGGGGATTGTTGTTTCTTATGTGCATTCAAATAATCGCGTGGGATCGCTTGTGAAACTTCTTTGCGAAACGGATTTTGTTGCGCGCAATGAGGAATTCCAAGCCCTAGCCAAGGACATTGCAATGCATATTACAGCAATGAATCCTTCGTTTATAAAACCCGAGGATGTTTCCGCAGATGTCGTGGAGAAGGAAAAGGAAATCTGGAAAGAGCAATTGGCTGCTGAAAAAAAGCCTGCCGAAATAATTGAGAAGATTCTTGCCGGCAAAGAAAAAAAATTTCGCGAAGAAATGGCTCTTATGACTCAGCCTTTCATAAAAAATCCGGAGATCACGATAGGGGATTTAATCGCCGAGAAGGTAGGCAAGATAGGAGAAAATATTCAGGTGGGGGAAATGGTGAGATTTGAAATATAGCCATAAGATCAGAAATTATTTTAAGCCAGTTTTGCTATGAAAAATTATTGCGTGCGAATATATAGCTGGGAACCCGTCAGAATATGCGGCAGCGACTTGGATCTCAATGTTGGAGATATGGTGGTTGTAAGAGAAGATCTGGTCAATGAGATCGGAATAGTGGAAGATGGGGGAGAAGCCGAATCTGAGAAAACTGATGCCGTGGTTGTAAGGAAAGCGACGCAACGCGACATTAATACCTACGAAAAAAACAAAGGGAAGAAAAAAGAAATTTTGGAGCTCAGCAAAAGCGAGATAAAAAGACTCGGGCTTGGCATGAAACTCGTTGATGTTCATATAAGTCTAGATGGAGGAAATGCGGTAATACTTTTTACGGCAGACGAAAGGATAGATTTCAGGGAGCTTGTTAAAAACTTATCAAGAATTTTTCGCAGGAGCGTAAGACTTCATCAGGTTGGGTCTAGAGATGAGGCGCGAAAGCTGGGCGGATGCGGAGTGTGCGGGCGCGATTTATGCTGTTTGCGTTTCAAAGGAAGTTTGCCGAGCATTTCGATTGATATGGCTCGTGTTCAGCAGGTTGCGCACAGGGGAAGCGAAAGAATTTCAGGAGTTTGCGGAAGGCTCATGTGCTGTCTTTCGTATGAAGCCGGACAATATCAGCAAATGCTTGCCGGAATGCCGGAACTTCATAGCAAGGTTAAAACACAACAAGGTAAAGGCGAAGTGATTGAATTGAATGTATTGACGGGAGATGTTAAAATCAAAATGGAAGACGGAACAATAGCGGTTTTTAAAAAAGAGGAGCTGAATTGAGTTTGCTACCAACATCTATGTTAAATTATATAGTGCCACCAATAATAATAGTGATCGCGACATCTGTTTTGGTTATTTTTCTTTTCAAGAAAGCGCGACAAATTCCCATGCAGGAAATCACCGCGGACGAAATTGAAGAGGAAGATGTTAGCAGAATGTCCGCTATTGGGTCATCGGTAGGGCAGTTTTGGTTGAAAATTTTGGAAAGAATGATGCACAGACTCAAGCTGATTTCGCTAAAATTTCATAACATCAGTAATGATTGTTTCCATTCGATTCGTGAAAGGCGTCAACGAAAAACGCTGATGCAAAAAGAAACGGAAGAGAAAAAAGATGAAAATTTTCATCGAAATATGGCGGTGGAAACAACGGAGTTTCCTGTTTATAAAAGACGTCATAGTCTGGAGAAGATTTCGGGAGGACGGATGCGCGAGTCCATGACGGCGGCGCAGGCGAGAATGAGGGAGAAAAACAAATTTGAGAATATTTTGATAAAAAGGATTGCAATAAATCCCAAGGATATAGAGGCATATGAAAGATTGGGAGACTACTATTTGGAAAACGAAAATTATCAGGATTCAATAGAGTGTTTTAGGCAGGTTTTGAAGCTTAGTCCGCTGAATTATAAGGCAAGGTTGCGAATTCGCAGACTTGAGAAACTAATCAAATAGACTTATTTGAACAACGGATTGGACGAGGAAGGCGCCACGATAAGTGGCTTTAAAGTTGATTTTATTGCGTTTTTAGTGTATAATCTATAAAATCATTTTTTAAATCGGTTGCGATGCGTTGCTTTAAATTATTTGCCGGCATGCGGTAGAACTGTTTGTCTCACTTGTTTAGCACGCCGACTTAGCTCAATGGTAGAGCAACTGTTTTGTAAACAGTAGGTTATGGGTTCAAATCCCTTAGTCGGCTCAAAATGCATTTGATATTTGGTATTCGATATGCGGTATTTGGCGTTAGATAATGTAAAATCATTTATACTGAAATTGAGAAAGCAAGAGCCTTGAGTATAAGAGGGGATTAGAAATAAAATCTTATATAAGGAGGCAATGAGTTTAAAAAATCAATAAAATAATTGGGTAGGTGGCGGAGTGGTCAATCGCAGCTGACTGTAAATCAGCCGACTTCGGTCTTCGGGGGTTCGAATCCCTCCCTGCCCACACAAATCAGGTATAATGCTTTCGGCATCAAGTTTGATTTGTTTGTTAGCAGAATAGATTCGGGATTCGAACGGGCAGAAGCGAACAGCGAAGCGTTGAGCGAGCTAAGTGAGCGCTGATGAATGCGAGCAAGTGCGAGCATTCAGCGCTGCCCAGGGCAACGAGCCTCGAGCACGAGGCGAGGCGATAAATCCCTCCCTGCCCACATGATAAATCCCTCCCTGCCCACACAATGTAAGGCCAAAAAATATTTTAGTTAACATGCTGCCGTTGTAGCTCAGTTGGTAGAGCGTGTCCATGGTGAAGTTTTGCCCGCCATTTGAGAAATCAGATGGCGAATCCCGAATAACGGTTAATAGCCTAGCATAGGGTCAAGACCGTGGCGCCAAGCGCCCGAACGACTGACAAGGGGAGCTAAATCCTGACGGATATGCTCAATATACAGTCTAATCCTCTAATATTATGCGAATTTAAATAGAGGTATATATGAAGGACAAGGTCACCAGTTCAATCCTGGTCAACGGCTCAGAATAATTTTTGAAAAAGTTTTTTGTTTGTAGTTTTTTATAAGCTATAAGCCAAAAGCTATAAGCTAAATAATATGGCGACAAAGACAAAGGAAAATCTGGTAAAAATGAAATGCAGCGTATGCAAGCGCATCACATATTACACTTCGCGCAACAAGAAAAAGATCAAAGAGAAGCTTGAGCTCAAAAAATATTGCAAGTTTTGCAAGAAGCACACGCTTCACAAGGAGGCAAAATAGACGCTTGTTTCGCAGAAGCGAATTTTTCGCCGAAGCGCAGCTAGGCGGGGTTAGTTAAGTGGCATAACTGCGGTCTCCAAAACCGCTGTCGGGAGTTCGATTCTCTCACCCCGTGCNNCGTGCGTGAAAGAAATACCAGTTCACAAAGCTGGTGTTTTTGTTTAATCCGGCTATCTTTGTTACAATGGAGGTAAGTAATCGATTACGTAATCAATTACGTAATTCCAAAAATATGCCTGACAAAAAATCAACAGACAAAAATGTCAGAAAACTGACAAAGATCGGCAAGAAGTCTATTGGGCTGACATTGCCAATCGAGCTTGTGCGAGAATTCAAATGGAAAGAAAGGCAAAAGGTGACGGTAAAACGTTCAGGAAAGAAAATTGTGATCGAGGATTGGAAAAAGTAAAATTGGCAATATCTTTTTGCTTTAAAACAAAATAAACAAACCTTGGCTTGTTCCAATTGATTGAAGGGGAAATTTGTGATATATATTTTATTGTGTTGAAAATCAGTTCTTTAGAATCTGATTTGGAAATGTCGTGAATCTATCCCTTTTGAAAAACTTCGACATTTGTCGAAGGAAAGGAGGATCAGTCATGAGGCCGGGTCTTGGCACAACAAATTCTGCGTATAACCTTAAGAAGTACATATACAAAAAACCAATCAGCGTTATCGTGACGTTGGTCGTTGGTGATGAAAGACGGGAGTTCAGGGACGTACTGCTTGTTTCTTCGGAAAAAAGGATATCCGCGGCGGATTTGAGAAAATATCTGCTCGATTGCGCCAACGGCATGGCCGATAGGGCGAGCAATGCGCGCATAGTTAGGACTCTTTTGGAAGATGCCGGGTGTGACAATGGCGCGATTGAAAATTGCCGTATTGAAGTGTTGGAAAACGGACTAAAAATTTCCGAAGAAGAACTGTCAAAAACTCACATATCCGAGTCTTTGCGCGTCACGCTTTTTGTTTCGGAGGAAATAACCGGGTAATCAACGCGAATGTGGCATTGCAAAGAAAAACAGCTCCTTTCCAAACGGAAAGGGGCTTTTCTCTTTCTTTAAAGTGTTGTACAATAATTGTGGTTGTGATATAATAAGGCCATAAAAAATTAAAATAAAAAAATGGACAAAAAAATCAACTTTGGCGTGGCTCTTGCCATAATAATTTTGGTTGCTGTTGCCGGCGGGTTTATCTATTTTAAAACTGTCGGAAATGAACAGCCGCTTTTGGATTACGGGAAAAGACTGAGCAAGTCAGGCGCGCAATATTTCCAGGATTCTGTGAAAATCAGCCGTGCTGACGGAGAATACGAGATTGATATAACTTCCAAAAAACTGAAACCCTTGAATACTAAACTTCTCGATCTATCTCTTTTTGAGGGTTTGCCTGAGGAGTCCAATACGGTCTTAAATAGCATTGCTGTCCTGAATCCCGACAAAAGCAGGGCGCTTGTGATTTCAATGACATTGGACGAAAATAATGAGGCAAGTGAGTTTGATGGATCTGTTCCGGTTTTGAGTGCTAGCGAATTCTTATGCGACACTATTGATAAAAAATGCGAGCCTTCAAATATTTTTAAAGCGGCACATGAAAAAGTCGGAAGCAAAAGCGAATGGTTTAACGACCACTCTATAAAATGGCACGGGTTAAATACCAACAAAAGCATTCTATACGGAAGTCCGGTTGGAAGCAGTGGAAATGTTTCTCCTGTGTATGCATATGATTACAGTAACGATTTGATTCAGCAGACATCGGGCTATGATTCTTCAAGAACCACCGATAAGATAGCCGCTGTGCCTTCAGGAGCTTTCAGCCCTTCACTTGGAAAATTTGTAACGATATACAGTTTCAGCGATAAATGGTACCTTTATCTTTATGACAGCGGCAATATTTCAGAACCGCTGAAAAAGATTGACATAACGCTTGCAAAAGATGACGCTGATGAGGACAATCTGGTGGATTCAGTAACCTGGTCTCCCGATGAAAAGATTCTTGCTTTGGTCACTGACAATCAAATCTACACATTGAATATTGATAATGAGCAAATTACACTGAGATATAACGATATAGCTTCCGAAGAAATATCCGCTGATGTTTTCGAGCAGGGAATGGATAGCAGCTCTGTAAGGTTTTCCTCCGGAGGAAAATATATAGTGTTCATTGACTATGAAGTTGAAAGCGTTATTCCCGATGAAGGCAAGTTTAATACCGCGCTCAAGGCCGTGGAATTAGAAGGTGACAATCTCGAAGCTATAGAATTACTTAAGGAAGAAGGTTTAAGTCTTGAATAAGCAACGTGAGTTTCATTTAAAAACAGGACTTCAGAAAGTCCTGTTTTTTTGATGTTTCAGTACCTTTTGACAAAAACATGCTTAATGATTAATATATATGTACCTCTAATTGGCGCGAAATATGCAAATATTTAAGCTGTCATCGAATGGATGGAAAATATACAAGGAACTTAAGCTTGAGGTCCTGAGGGAAGACCTGGAAGCATTCGGAAGTTTGTATGAAAATTATGTTGGAATGTCAGAAGAGAGTTGGAGGAAAAAATTGGATAATCCGAGCAGCTATGTTCTCGTGGGACAAAAAGGGGAGGATACGGTGGGAATGGTTGATGCATGCAAGTTTGCCGGAGAAAAAGTCAATCACATCGCTAAAGTATTGGGCGTATATGTAAGAAAAGCCTACCGCGGGCAGGGAAAAGGAAGGGAACTTATGGAGGCTTTGATGAACCAACTTGTTTCAGATCAACAAATTGAAAAAGTAAGGCTTAGCGTGAACGCTGCGCATCCGGCCGCAGTTAAATTGTATAAGGATTTAGGGTTTGAGATTGTGGGTACTCTCCACAGGGAGATGAAGATAGGAGGCGAATATTACGATAAATATATAATGGAAAAATTTCTTTGAGGGCATAAGCCCTTTTTGCGTTTTGGGCAAAGATATAATAATATAAAATAAATCAGTACAGAACTTTAATGAAATTTGCACGAAACTGCAAAAGGCAAAAACGATTCCTATGATACTTACTCATAATATAAGAAGAGCTATAAAATTTTCAATAAAAACGCACGAAGTTTATCAGAAACAGAAAAGGAAGGGCAAGGATGTTGCATTCATAACGCATCCTCTTTCCGTAGGACTCATCTTGTCTTTGGCGGGCGCTGATGAAAACGAGATTATTGCCGGAATTCTGCATGATACGATAGAAGATAGTATTCCGGAGAAAAAAGTGACAAAAGAAATGCTGGCGGAGAGATTTGGAGAAAAGACAGCTAATCTTGTGCAAAGCGTCACAGAACTTGATAAAAGTGTTCCATGGGACATAAGAAAAAGAGAAATGATCGAAAGCATTGGATCTTATTCGCGAAGTTCATTGCTGGTAAAATCAGCTGACATTGTCAGCAATATGTCCGAACTTATTGACGATTATAAGCGTTGGGGCGAAGAGGTTTTTGAAAGATTTTATGCGTCAAAAGAAAAACTTATTGGACACTATCTCGAGGCGATAGATTGTATCCTATCAAGATGGGAAGAGAATCCTCTGAAAAGTGATTTAATATGGATCAAAGACGAGCTTAAAGCTATTAAATAAAACATCGTAAAATTTGTAAAATATTTTAACTAATAATTAATAAAAAACAAAATGAAGGGCTACAAAACAAACATAGAAAAAGACACCCTTGCGAATGAAAGTTTTCGCAAGGTTCTTTACACGGGCAAAAACAGTCAGCTGGTGCTCATGAGTCTTAAGCCAAAAGAAGAGATCGGCATGGAGGTTCATGGCGACATTGACCAATTTTTCCGCTTTGAAAGCGGCAATGGCATTGTGTATATCGACGACATGCAATACGAAGTTTCTGATGGAGACGCGGTAATTGTTCCTGCAGGGTCGCGTCACAATGTTATAAATACTTCAGACATAGAATCTCTGAAGTTATATACCATCTATTCTCCTCCTGAACACCAAGATCAAATTGAGCATCAGACAAAGGAGCAAGCTATGTCGGAAGAAGAGCATTTTGACGGTAAGACAACTGAATAGCCGCTGTTTCTTGAAGAAGTGCGATTTTTCTTGTTTATTTCCTGATAATACCGTATGCTTAAGTTATGGTTGAGCCTGCGTGTGGTAGTAAAATAGAATATCCAATAAGAATAAATCGCTTTTTGGCACTCAAAAATGTCTGCAGCCGTAGGGAAGCAGACGAGCTTGTTGCACGCGGAGCTGTTTTTATTAACGGCAAAAAAGCCGCAATTGGCGACAAGGTGGTTAAAGGTGATACTGTGGAAGTTGAAGCTGGCGCTCAGACAAAAAAACAAGCCTGTTTTGCTTACAATAAACCTGAAGGGGAAGAAATTTCAAATTCTCAAAAGAAAATAGAGGACGTGTTTCCTGTCGGAGGACTCGATAAAAATTCGCGCGGACTTGTAATCTTCACGAATAACGGAAGGATAGCAAGCAGGCTTCTTGATCAGCAACAGCAGTACGAAAGGGAATACGTCGTTTCAACAGACAAGTCTATCACAAATACTTTTCTTAAGGCCATGAGCCATGGTGTCCAGCTTGAAGACGTCAAAACAAGACCGGCTGAAGTCAAGAAAAAAAGCGACACGGCATTCAGGATTATCATGTTTGAAGAAAAAAAGCATGAGATAAGGCGTATGTGCGCGAATTTGGGATGGACGGCCGTGGATATCTCGAGAGTAAGAATCGCAAACATATGTTTGGGAAATCTTGCTGCCGGAGCGTTTAGGGAAATAAAAGGAAAGGAGCTTGCCGATTTTTTAGATAGTATTGGCGTAAAACGTCATCAAAATGTTTTTAGAGCGCTTTGAATATGAAAATTGCAGTTCACGCAGCAGATTTGGATCATCAAAGGATAGACGGCACCAGGGTCTATCTTTTAAATATTCTTAAAAATTTCGGAAAGATCGACAGGGAAAATTCTTTTTTCATCTATCACAAATCAAACTTTAATCCGAAACTTAAACCTCCCAAATTTCCAAATTATTTTTTTGAAAGATGTCAATCGCGGGCGTTTTGGACTCAAACGGCATTCGCGTTCCGAATTTTCAGAGACAGTTCTGATGTTCTTTGGATGCCGGTTCAGAATTTGCCCATATTGCGAAGAAGAAATCTCAAGACTGTGGTCACTATTCATGATTTGGCTTTTAAGATTTTTCCTGAGCATTTTACCGCAAAAGATTTATTCAAACTTAATATGCTTACAGACAAAGCGGTGCGGTCGGCAGACCACATAATCGCGATTTCCAATTCTACAAAAAAAGACATATTGAAGTTTTATCCCGACGTGAAAGAAGGAAAAATTTCTGTGGTGCACAACGGTTTTGATCGCGAATTGTTTGAAAAGAAAATAAGCTCAGAGGTGGCGGCAATCGATATTCTGAAAAAATATGGGCTGGAATCCGGCAATTACCTTCTTTATGTTGGAGCTATCCAGCCTAGGAAAAACATCAATGTTTTGATAGATGCTTTTGAAATCATTAAAAAAGGCAACAGCAAAATCAAGCTTGCCATTGCCGGAGCTCCAGCCTGGAAATATGAAGAAGTATTTGAAAAAATTTCCCAAAGCAGTTTCAAGGAGGATATTGTTATAACAGACACAATGCCTTTTGAGCATCTTCCGGCGTTTTATCAAAACGCCTTAATTTTCATTTTTCCCTCACTGTACGAAGGTTTTGGAATTCCGATTCTTGAAGCAATGGCTTCAGGAGTTCCCGTCATTTCTGCAAAAAATTCAAGCATTCCCGAAGTGGCCGGAAATGCGGCATTGTTTTTCGATGCGGAAAATCCCGTTGCTTTAGCAGAAAATATTGAGAAAATTATTGCTTATGATGACAAAAGAAAAGAATTGATAGAAAAAGGATTTAAGCAGGCGCAAAAATTTTCATGGCGGAAGTGTGCCGAAGAAACGCTGAAGGTTTTACTTGATGCGCGAAAAAACAGGTGATTAACCGTGGCAATAATTCTTGTATAAAACATAAAAATAAAAAACGGCTTTATGATGCCGTTTCATTTTTTATTATAGGAAGTGCGGCGAAATTCCGTCTGTAATTTCTATTTTTTTGCTTCAAATATCTGCTGGTAAAGCAGAAGCATAAAAAATAAAACAGACATTGTTATTATGATATTTTCCCACAGGTCGAATTTTAACATGGAGTTGCCCAAGAGCAGAAAAGAAACGAAAGCCAAAATCGGAACGATCCTTGTTTTTCTAAGAGGAAGCTTTTCATATCTTATCTGATATTTGTTTCCAATCCAAATTAGCGCGAGCATTGTCAGGAGAATGGCTGACGCTATGCTCGTGAAGCCTATCTGGGAAGTTATGATTCCCGGAAGAAGGCTTTCGGCGAATATTGTGCCCGTGAAAGCGATAAGCAAAAGCAGCAACAAATTGTTGAGTAATTTGTAGGCTGCCATATGTATGTCTTTATCTTTGCAAATTTTTCTAAGATCGATTTTGCGCATTTTATTCCGGAGTTATGTTGTAGTTGGTCAGAATCCTGTTTTTTATATTGGAAAGCGAAAGCATGAAATTTTTCCATGTAAAAGACGTGCGGAAAGTCATGTTCATTGTCTGTAGATTGGCGTCGTCGCCGAATATAGTGCTGATTTCGTATGCGTTACCGGGGAATAACTCCATTTCAACAACGGGAATTGTGCAGGAATATATGTTCAAAGTAAGGTCTTCATCCTTAAGGTCGCAGGAAAAAACTTTCTCGCTGTCTTCAAGGCTTGCGAGAACCGGTTTTTGCTTGCGGTATGTTTTTGCCACCGCGTCAGATTCAATGGGGTGTTTTGTCATGCTAGAAACCACATAATATTTTCCACTTTTTTCATCCAGAAAAAGTGTGCCATCCGGATGCATTTGGCTGCGGGTAAAAGTTTTTTGTTTTTCATATATACTTATTTCTTCAGAATCAAGAGGAATAACTGTGTTCCAGTCGTATCCCATGGAAACGAAAGTTTCAGGATTTATAATCGGATAGCTTTTCATGTTGCTTAAGATGTAAACTGATCCGTCAAATGAACCAAGCGTTCCATCTGCGTAGCCGAGCAGGTCTTCTGAAACTGGATAAAGTGAAAGAAAATCACTTGATTTAGTTATTGCTTGCGACGGATCGAAAGACGAAAGAAACGCTTTTTCACTCACAAAAGGAAAAAGCTCGCCATTTTTTAGTTGATAATAGATGTCATCCACGAAAAAAGCGGTGTTATCGGGGTATTTTTGCGGATCTGAAATCATTTCTCCGTGCGCGTTATATCCCAGATCATCTTCTTTGACTTGCGTGAACGCGTTTTTGGAATATCCCATTTCCTGCATCAAACTCTGATTTTCAAATTCGCGCAACACTCCGTTTGAAACAATGTAATATTTTTCTTTCGATGTAAGAAGTGTGCCATCCTTAAAGCCCACCGGATTGCCATCGGGCAAGAAAAATGCCATGTATGATTTTCTGGCATCTACGCGTGTTCCTTTGATGTCGGCACTGCTTTCAGGCGCGAAAGAAATTTTTGCCTTTGAAAAAAAACCGGAAGGAGCCGCATTAAAAATAAATTTTTCTCCGGCTTTGATGATGCCTTTCTCCGGAGTGTCCCAACCGCTTGTTCTTGGAAACAGCAAATTATTTTTAAGAGCATTGGCATTGCTGAAAGAGAAAAAGAGAGGCGCTGACGGAAAGAGTATACGATACGCAACAAAAAACATGCCGGCCAAAAAAGTAACATAAAGGACAACCAGGGCCGCCACATATTTTTTTTGCAGGTCGTGTTTTAGCTTAATTTCCTTTGTCAGATTGATCATGAGAAAATCCTGTTATTTTGATACTTGGAAAATTTTTCCTGTCACTAAGAATTCTTTCTTTTCAGGAAAGATCACTTTTTTAAGCGGATCCTTTTGCCCCATATTCAGCTTCGGAAAGGTAAAGCTGTAATTGTTTACGGGTGATAGTCTGTTTCCTATGGTGCTGTTAAGATAATAATTGGCTTTGCTTGCAGGTGCCATAAGATAGACTTTTTCAAACTTATCCAAATCTAATTTGTTGAAATCCTGGTTATTGAAAAAATATACTGCATTTTTCCCAAAAAGGGAACTCATCGGTCCACTTATCATCGACCAGCCGTCACCTGTGACTTCACGGTCCAGAAGGACGAGATCGTTCGATGAGAATTGTTCGCTGATCATTTCCGTTTGCGCAAGAAGATTTTTGTGTTCAGAAAACGGGAAATAGCGAACAAATGCTACAAGATTTCCAGCGATAAGTGCCAGGGAAATAAAAATAGAAATAAATTTCAGTTTCTTTTCTCTGCTGCTTGCCTGATTTTTTTCAATTTGCTCTCCAACCAGGATCGCTGTATAGAAAACAGCGGCAGGAAAGATAGAGAAAGCGAATCTTCTGAGCATCCAGGGATGATCCGGTGTGATGTGGGAATTCAGGAAATATATGAATGTGGGAGCAACGACAAACAGGGGGATAAGTTTGCTGACGTCTTTTTTCAGCGCCTGCACAACTGCTCCCAGCATGCCCAAAATGAAGAATCCGAGAAGACCGTACAAATGAAATATTTTTCCTGTATAAAAAGGAGGAAGCACCGTGTTTTTCATTTCTCCGAGTTGCTGGGCCTGTGGAGGAGTCACTTTGGGGATTAATGTTTTGGCAAGTTCGATATAAAAGCTTATGTCTTGCACCGCATTCAAGAGCAGGATCGCGACAAAGAAGCCCAGTGGCAGCAATATTCTTTTTAATATTTTGGCCTTGATGAATTCCCTAGCATCTCTGCTGAGAAAAATTATTGCTATGGATACCACAAAAAAAGCGAATCCTTCTATTCTTGTAAAGCATATAAGAGCTGATGACGCGAGAAGAACCGCGTAGCTGAGTTTGCGGGGTCTTCTTAAAAAAAGAATAAGAGACAATATGGAAATCCAAAGTATGGGCAGTGCCATATTTTCGCTCAGCGTAAACTTTGAGAACCACATAAAGATGAATGATGTCGCGATGAAAGCGATTCCGAGAGAAGAAGAAGGGATCTTCAGGAAAAATCGCAGCAACAGATATAGCGCCATTAGGAACATGAATCCCAAAATGGCGTTTGCGACTGCAAATCCAGTTGTTCCAAATAAGGCAAAAAACAGCGCAAGCCAAACGATGTAGACCAAAGGAAACTGGCTTGTCAGCTGGCCGTTTTCGGTATAATAAAAGCCCGGGAAATTCAGGGCGCGTCCCGGTCCGTATATCTTGAAAAATTCACTGCTTGCTGGAGTTGAAAATTCGATCGTATGGTTTTGGGCAAGCCGTATCGCTGCCTCGCTTATGGATCCCTGATCGCGTCCGGAAAATACAGTGGGAGTGGAAAAGATTGAAAATGACAGCGCAATAAGCGCGATGACTGCGCTTGCGATCATCATTTCTGCAGAAGGCGTGAGACGCATACCGCGCGAAGCGGCGTTCCAAAAGAAAAAAATTCCGCAAATTACGGCGGCGATCCAAATAAAAGAAGCATAAAAAAATCCCAAAAGCGCGAGGATAAAGCTTACCCAAACTATTCCCAGAAAAAAGATTGATTTCAGAAAGAATATATGATAATCCGAAAGTGATAATTTTTTGTTTTCCATCGGTTTTTTGCGTAGTTTAGATGACCGCAATTTAAATATTTTTTGGCTGTAAACCGAGAGTTTTTCAGCTGGCGACATTCCAATTATACAATCAAATTTTCATATTTGCAAAGCGATATTTGATGATGTAAAATTATGTAATAAAGAAGCTTGATTCATCTTTACAAAAAATTTGTGCTTTCCGCGCGCTTTCAGATGTGTGAGAAATTTAAATAATTTCAAAATGAAACGTCTCAATTTTTTGTCCTGGTACTTCAATGAAGGAATCCATGGAATATTTGAAATCTGGAAAAATTTCCTGGTTTTTGTTTTGGATTTTTTTTCGCTTAAAGAACTTTCTTTGACGCTTTTTTCTCCATGGCACCGCGACGCCGTAGCCGGAAATTGGCGCGGATGGCATCCGCTGAAGAGTTTGGAAATTTTTTTTGAAAACATGTTTTCAAGGTTGCTTGGAGCGTTTGTTCGCCTCTGTGTCATTCTTTTGGGGATATTTTTTCTTCTTGTTTTAATGTCACTTGGTCTCGCTCTTGTTTTCTTTTGGATCAGTGCGCCGTTTTCGACTGTTGCCTTGCATTTCTATCTTGGTTTGAATTGGATTGCGGTAGCTGCAATTGTTCTGGTATGGCTTGCGACCTCGCTTCTGTCTTTTTTCAGCAGCACAAAACCGGAATTATCCGAAATGAAACCAGAGCTTCTCGCAAAGCAGCCGCTCTTCAAAAGAATATGCGATCGGGTGGAAACCGATCCAAAAACTTTTTCCGCAATTTTTTCTGACGAGAAATCGCTGGCAAATTTCCTTGAGGAAAAAAATATAAGCGGCGAAGAATTTGAAAGTATCGTCAGATGGGAAACCAAGCGTTGGCGGGATAAAAATAATGCGGGAAAATTTTGGCTTAGCGAGAATCTCAAGAAAACTACTCCCATAGGAAGGCAGTGGCGTTTTGGATATACCGTCAATCTCGACAGATATTGCACGGATCTTTCGAAGGGCGATCCGACAGGTTATTTCAAATCGGAACTTGTGGGCAGGAATAATGAATACGAACTTCTAAAAATGATCATGCTGAGGCCCGATCAGAATTGTGTTTTGCTTGCGGGAGACAGCGGCATAGGCAAGAAAACGCTTATTCACGCGTTTGCGCTCAATGTGCGTCTCAGGAATGAAAAAAGTTTTGCCGAAGCAAGAATTCTGCTCCTGGATCTCGGCAGGGTTATTGCCGATGCAATCAATCGCGGAGAAGATGTTGAAAACAAATTGCGGCTCATTTTTTCCGAAAGTTGCTATGCGGGAAATGTTATTCTGGCAATCGAACACGTCGAGCATTTTTTGGGGAAAAATCAAAGCGCATTTCATCCCGACATTTCCGCAGTGCTCGGAGAATTTCTTGACATTCCTTCGTTCAGGATAATCGCCACTTCAACCATGAAGGAATATCATGAATTGATTGAAAAGCATCAGGAAATCACGAAATATTTTGAAGTTATCGAAATGCGCGAGCCTTCCGAAACGGAAGCCGTCAAAATACTTTTGATGGAACTGGAAAAGCACGAAAGCAAAAGAGTGATTTTCACATACAAAGCGCTCAAATTGGTTGTCAAAGAGTCGGAAAAATACAATTGGAAGATTCCGCTTCCGGAAAGGGCGATAGATCTTGCGATGGAAACACTTATGTTTTGGGAGAAAAAATCGCAGGAACATCTCATTGAAGAACAGACTGTTGCTGACTATCTCACAATGAAAACCGGAATTCAGCACGGGGAAATAGACGCTGACGAAAAGAAGAAACTTCTTAATCTCGAAAAGCGTTTGCATGGGCAAGTAATCGGCCAGGAAGAAGCGATTAAACAAGTTTCGGAAGCCTTAAGACGCGCGCGAAGCGGCATAAGAAATTCCCAAAAGCCGGTTGGAAGCTTCATGTTTCTCGGTCCGACCGGAGTCGGGAAGACGGAAACGGCGAAAGCTCTTGCAAAAATGTATTTCGGTGACGAGAACAAATTGATGCGCTTTGATATGAGTGAATTCCAAAATCCCAGTTCGGTCGACAGGCTTCTCGGCTCGAGCCACCTGAACCAGCCCGGAAGACTTGCCACTAAAATAAAAGACAATCCTTATTCCATAGTTTTGCTTGATGAGATAGAAAAAGCCTATCCGGACATCCTGGATTTATTTTTGCAAATTTTGGATGAAGGGTTCGTTACGGATGCTTTCGGTGAAAAAATTAATTTTCGAAACACAATCATCATTGCTACTTCAAATGTCGGAGCGGCTCTAATCAAAAAGATGGTTGATGAGGGAAGCGCCGCCGAAGAGATAAAAAAAGCCGCGGTAGACTATGCCATCGAAAATAATATATTCCGCACAGAATTTTTGAACCGTTTCGACGGCGTGATCTTTTTCAGGCCGCTTGCCGGAAACGAACTAAAGAGCGTCGTGCGGCTTCAGCTCCAAAAACTTGCCCGCAGGGTTGCAAAGGAAAAAAACATCCAACTGGAGTTTGACGAAAACGTTGTTCTGGATATCATAGACAAAGGATATAGCCCGATTTTCGGCGCAAGGTCGCTCAACAGGTATATCGAAGACAAAATTGAGAGCGTCATTGCCAAAAAAATCATTTCAGGCGACCTAAAGAAAGGTGAAAAGATAAGCCTATAAATATGAAAAGGCTTGTGAAAAAAAATATATTGATCTTCTTCGTTCTATCCTTCGGAATTTTTAGTTTTGCGTCAGAAGGGAAAGCTGCGGACAGGCTTTCCCGAGTCACATTTGATGAAAGCAGTCTGGTTGATATGTTAGGATATGTCAACACCCTTTGGTTATATGGCGAGGGCGTTCCCACGTATCCTTCGGGCCACACGGGTAGATCCGTAAGGACTTCTCATAACGATGAGGACGGAGGAGGCGACTTGATCTTCAGGTTGCCTGCCGGATTTCCTCCTTCGGGCGAGATATATGTTTCTTATTGGGCAAAATACGAAAGCGGTTACTGGGGAAATTATAGCGGTATTTGGAATGTGAAGATCATGTCTGCTCCGACCGGATCCGGTCCTCACACTGAGCTCATCTGGCAATCTTATGATTCGTCGAGCAAAACCATGGGACTGGAGTGGCAGATGGAGCAGGGCATGAGTTGGGACGGCAATTCCACAGTGACAAAATATGCGAGTGTCCCTTATGTGATTGGCGACTGGCTGCATGTCGAGATATATATGAAAAAATCCTCAGGCGCCACATTCCAGAACATGGACGGCATTGCGTGGGCGAAATTTGATGGCGCATATGCTTTCAACGACAATGCGATCATCACGGGAGATTTCACAAGACCCTTGGATATTCCAAGCATCAAAGCTACGGTAGAATGCCTTCCGGGAGAGGGTTGGTGGCAATTCGACGACTATGAGATATGGAACGGGATTCCTGACGTCGACTTGTCGCCCCCCGCAATGCCAAGCAGTCTGACAGTGAAATAGCGCCATATATCAGGTCCGTGTGTCATGTCAGGAACGCAAAAAAGCGGTCATGCCCCGCGCCTAATCTCAATGACCATAATTTGAACATGCTATTTGACCACCCGTTTGGCTTTAAACGGGTTTTTATCTATAATGGATATAGCTAAACATAAACCTAACTCTATGCTTGGAAGATATCTGAATAAAATACGTTTACTGCTCAGGGATGAGGGTCTTGTCGCCGGTTCCAAAAAAACTTTTTTGGGGCTTTGGGCTGTTTTGAGACATGCCGGGTCGGGGGACGTGCTTTTCATTTCAAGCGGCGCAGTCGGAGACAGCTGGCGCTATCGCGTGAAGAATGTCGCCGAGGAGCTGAACTTTCACGGGATTTCCGCTTCAATCACGATTCAGGAAAATCTCTGGTTGGATTTATATGTCCGAAACTTCAAAGTGTTCATTTTTCACAGAGTTCCGTATTCGGCGAACATCGCGTCCTTTATTGATAAAATAAAAGAATGCGGAGGAGAAATCATATTTGAAACGGACGATTTGACTTTCGACTTTGAATGCGTAAAGCAGCAGGATTTCTACAAAAATCTCAACGAGACGGAAAAAAAGTTTTTTGAAAACGGTCTTGGAGCAGAAATTCTAAACGATCCTTATGTCAAAACGTGCACGACAACAACATCGTTTTTGGCCGACAAGCTGCGCGAAAAGGGAAAAGAAGTTTTTATTGTTCGCAACAAACTTTCTGCCGAAGATCTTAAACTTGCCAAGGACATCATCAATAAAAAATATGAAGCGCATAGCGAAGTGAGAATAGGATATTTTTCGGGAAGCGCAAGCCATAACAGGGATTTTGAAACCGTCATCGAGCCGCTCTACATGATAATGGAAAAATATCCCGAAGTTGAATTGTATGTTGCTGGTTATCTTGAATTTACAAACAAACTCAACACTTTCCGCGACAGAATCAAAAAACTTTCTTTCGTTCCGCGCAAGGAGCACTTTTTCAATGTGGCTAGAATGGATATAAACATAGCGCCTCTTGAAATTGGCAATCCTTTTTGTGAAGCAAAATCGGAACTTAAATTTTTTGAAGCCGGAATCTTGCGTGTTCCGACAATCGCCACGGCCACAAGAACTTTTCGTGAAGCAATCGAAGACGGAGTTGACGGTTTTGTGGCAAGCGGAACTGAGGAATGGTGTGAAAAGCTTGACAAGCTTGTTGCCGACAGGGAATTCAGGGAGAACATGGGAGATAACGCAAGACAAAAAGCCATAAAGGCATATTCGACCGAAGGGGAAATAAACAAAGAATATTACGCGTATCTCAAAAGCAAAATAGACAGAAAGTAGCTTTTACAATTTGGCAAGCGCAAGCAGCAAATTCTCGAGTGTCCGCAAAGTGTTATATAACTTGTTATATAACAATTTATATAACAACTTCTCGACGCCGGATGTATTTTGTGTGCGATAAGCGGCAGAAAGTGTGTTGCTAAGCAGGATCAAATTCGGCGGTTGCATTAACTGATTTGATGAAATTTTGTTCAAAATTCCGCTTCCCGAGCTGTGGATAACTTAAAATAATGGCTATATATAGCCATTTTTTTGATGCTTGATTTGTGTTGACGCATGCCATAGGGTGGGGTAGAATTACATTGTAATGCCATAAAGTGGAAGAAAGTGGGGCATTGACAAGTATAACAATAATGAATGATATCTGAATTATGCTATAGGGGGTAGCCGTAATTTTACGTCTCCTATTTTTTTAGAAATCGTCCGCATTTTTATCAGCTAAAATTCAAGGCAAATGTTTATCGGAGAATATCAGCACAGTTTGGATCCGAAAAAGCGCCTCGCGCTTCCTTCAAAGTTCAGAAAAGAGCTTGGAGGCAAAGTTGTCATCACAAGGGGATTGGACAAATGTCTGTTTGTGTATCCGCTGAAAACATGGAAAGAACTTGCTGAAAAACTTGGAACGCTTCCGATGGGTGAATCTTCAACAAGAAGCTTTGTGAGATTGATGCTTGCGGGGGCGATCGACAGCGACGTGGACAGCCAGGGAAGAATTTTGCTTCCGGAATATCTCAAAGAATATGCGGGGCTTGACCGCTCTGTTGTCGTCGCGGGACTTTATAACAGGCTGGAGGTCTGGGCGGAAGACAAATGGAAATCGTACAGAGCGAAAGCGGAAGAGAACACTGATGAAGTGGCAGAGCAACTTGGAAAACTGGGAATATATTAGAAAATTTTTAATTTTTAAAGACTTTAAAAATTTAAAATTTAGGTCATGTCCATCCATAAATCCGTATTAGTCGAAGAAACAGTTGATGCTCTGAAATTAAAAAAGGGAATGGTTGTTGTTGACGCGACGCTCGGCGGAGGAGGACACAGCCGCGAAATACTCAAAAAAATAGGCAATACTGGAACGCTTGCGGCGATAGATCAGGACGAGGAAGCGCTCAAGAGATTCGCAAAATTTACGGATGATGCGAAAGAGGCGGGCGGAAGCGGCACGAAAATGACAAACGTTTGTTTGATTCATGACAATTTCAAAAATTTAAAAAATATTTTAGCTGATTTGAAAATAGAAAAAGTGGATGCGATCTTGGCGGATTTGGGAATATCTTCCGACCAGCTGGAAGACGAAAGCCGCGGGATAAGTTTCCAGTCTGAGGGATTTCTGGATATGCGCATGGACAGGTCAAAGGGAATCACGGCTGCCGATGTGCTCAACACATATAAGGAAGACGAGCTCAAAAAAATTCTAAGAGAATATGGCAATGAGCAGTACGCAAACTCCATCGTCCGCAAAATCGTTGCTCGCCGGAAAGAAAAACCGGTCACCTGGACTTCCGAACTTGTGGAACTGATCGGAAATTCTGTGCCATCCGCGTACAAGCACAAAAAAATCCACTACGCCACCAAAACATTTCAAGCGCTAAGGATAGAAGTGAACAGGGAGCTTGAAGCCCTTGAATCATTTCTGTCCCAGGCAATTGAAACGCTGAAGCCTGGGGGGCGTCTGGCGATAATCACTTTCCATTCCGGAGAGGATTCGCTTGTGAAACATACGTTCAGGGAAAATGCTAGGGGATGCATTTGCCCGAGTGAATTTCCAGTATGCAGATGTCACAGGACGCCAAAGGTGAAACTGATCACTCGAAAGCCGATTGCGCCGGGAGAGGATGAAATTTCCAAAAATCCGCGCGCAAGAAGCGCAAAATTGAGAGTGATAGAGAAAATATAAATCCGTAAAGTCGCAAAAATTGTCGGCTTCACAGACTTTATAAGTTTGAAAGGTTTTTAGTTAATCATTTGTTTCTCTGGGGGGATCCACGAGAAATGACAAAAAGAACTGTTGTCATCAGAAAAACCCATAGGTGGCAACCAAACATAAAAAGAAAAATTCAATTGCAGGCGTCAAACAGGCCCCGCTTTTCCGGATTTATCAGTCCGGTGTTTGTGGTTCTCGCATGCACGGCGTTTTCCGGATTGTTGTATATCTACTCAATCAATCAGACGGCAGTCAAAGGCATAGAAATGAGGCGCGTCGAGCAGGAGATTGCCAATCAGAAAAAAACCAACGAAGCGCTTAAGATAAAGGAAGCGGAGCTTAAATCATTGTATCGCATCGAGCAGCAATCCAAAGAACTTAATATGGTTGATTGTCCCGATGTCAAATATATCGAAGAGAATTCATCGGTTGCCTACGGAACGGAGTAAGCCCGGAAAGAATATGCGGGAAGATAGTTAAGACGGGGGGAGCAAAAAGATGAAACTACCAAAGGAAAAAATTCAAACTTCTGAAGTTTCGGAGAAGAATTGGCGGATTTATATATTGACGATTTTCGTGTTGGTTGCCGCTTTCTGTATTCTGGCAAGACTTTACTTTCTTCAGGTTGTTCGCCACGACGCGTTCGAAGAATTGGCGGAAAACCAGCATCAAAGCACTATTCAAATTCTGCCCGAAAGGGGAGAGATATTTTTGCGGGACGAGGGCGGACCGTATCCGGTGGCCGTCAACAAGGAATTGCAAATGGCGTATGCCGTCCCGAAAGAAATGGAAGATACAAATTCTGCCGCAGAATCCCTGTCGTCCATCTTGAGTCTTGATAAGGGAATGCTCCTTGAAAAATTCAGCGACCGCGATGACATGTTCGAGATTCTCAAGCATAAGCTGAACGACGAAGAAGTCGCAAAAATAAAAGAAGCGAAAATTTCGGGCATCTATCTTGCTCCGGAAAGTTTCAGATACTATCCGGCGGGGGAGCTTGCGGCGCAAATCATCGGATTTGTAGGCTCGGACGGCGCCAAACAGAAAGGGATGTATGGCGTAGAGGCTTTCTGGGAGGAAGAATTGAAGGGGGAGTCGGGAATGCTAAAGCAGGAAAGCGATTCCAGAGGAAGATGGATCCCGATTTCCGACAGGAACGTGCATGAGACGAGAGACGGACTCGACATAATCCTCACGATAAACCATACGGTGCAATTCGAAGTGGAGAAAATCCTGAAAGCAACAATGGAGAAATTCGGCGCCGACGGAGGCACGATCGTGGTCATGGAACCGAAAACCGGAAAGATTTTGGCGCTTGCGAATCAGCCCAGCTTCAATCCCAACGAATTTTCGTCCGTCGATGATATTTCAAAATTTCTGAATCCGGCTTTGAGTCTTCCGTATGAATGCGGTTCGGTTTTCAAACCGTTCACTGCGGCAATTGGAATTGATGACGGGAAAATAAATCCGGACACCACTTTCACGGACACGGGAGTTGTGCATGAAGCAGGCTATGAAATCCACAATTCCGACATGAAGGCATACGGAAAACAGACGATGACTGAAGTTCTTGAAAAGTCTTTGAACACGGGAGTGATATACATAGAAAAGCTTGTCGGCAACGTGAAATTTGCCGAATATATTAAAAGGTTCGGTTTTGGAGAAAAAAGCGGCATAGAGCTTCCCGGAGAGGTTGCGGGCAACATCAAAAACCTGAGCAATCCGAGAATAACAATCAATTTCTATACGGCTTCGTTCGGGCAGGGAATTTCCGTCACGCCGATTCAGCTTGCTTCCGCTTTTGCCGCGCTTGCGAACGACGGGATTCTCATGAAGCCGCAGATTATTGACAGGTTTCGCCACAAAGACGGGCGCGAAGAAGAAGTTGAGCCTCAACAGGTGCGGCAAGTTGTCTCGGAAGACGCGGCAAGACAGGTTTCAAAGATGTTGCGGGCGGTCGTGATGAACGGACACGGCAAAAGGGCTGACGTGCCGGGATATTTGGTCGGAGGAAAAACGGGAACGGCTCAGGTTGCCAAAACGGGAGCTAAAGGTTATGAAGAAGGAATCAACATAGGATCGTTCGCGGGATATGCTCCGATCAATGATCCCCAATTCGTGGTTTTGGTGAAGATTTCAAACCCCAAGGGAGTAGTCTGGGCGGAATCGTCGGCGGCTCCCACGTTTGGCGAAGTGATGAAATTCTTGCTTGAATACTACAAAGTCAAACCCACCGAAGATCCGAAGACAAGTCCGATCTATAAACTGGCGCCAGTCGCAAATGCCGGACAAGCGGAAAACAGCAGCGGCGAGAAAGAAAAGAATGACAAGAATAAGAAAAAGAAGGAAGAAAAGAGATCAAACTCCAGAATAATAACGTCAAGCGATTGAGTATTTTATGCAAACTGCTGATTTAATGAATATGCGAATGCGAGCTTGCTGGCTATAGTATTAAAAATATGCTTAACTCATATTCGTATATTCGTAAGGATTTATAATTCGCAGAAAAACACATGAAGTCGAAAAAACTGCTCATGCTCGAAAAAATATTGCGTCTTGCAGCTGTTGCCGTTCTGAAACGCCATAAACCCAAGATTGTGGCGATAACGGGTTCCATGGGAAAAACTTCGACGAAAGAAGCTGTTTTTGCCGTACTTTCTTCAAAATTCGACGTTCGAAAATCCGAAAAAAACTACAACAATGAAATCGGAATTCCTCTGGTCATCATAGGCGCCGAGAGCGGCGGAAAAAATATTTTCAAATGGGCTTGGGTTTTTTTGAAATGGCTCTATGATCTGGTGACGCCTTTCTATCCTGAAATCCTTGTCTTTGAGCTCGGAGTGGACAGGCCGGGAGACATGAAATATTTCATGTCGTTCATAAAACCTGATGTCGGAATTGTCACAAATGTTTCCCTGAGCCACGTTGAATTTTTCAAAACCATAGAAAACACCGCAAGAGAAAAAAGAATACTAATTGAATCTCTTGGCGCCGACGGAGTTGCAATTCTCAACATGGACGACGAGCTTGTTTTGGAAATGAAAAAACACACCAAGGCGGAAGTCATGACGTTCGGAACGGACACGGAAGCCGTTGTCAACGCGTCCAACATCATATACAACCTTGAAAATGGAAAGCCCGAGGGGATAAGCTTTAAGCTGAATTACGAAGGAAAGAACATGCCGATAAGAATGAGAAATTTCTTTGCGCTTCACTACGTCTATGCCGCGCTTGCGGCGATAAGCACGGGGATAGTTTTTAAAATAAATCTTGTGGACATAGCAAAATCCCTGGAAACGCTCAAGCCCGCCGCGGGAAGATTGAATCTTCTCGAAGGCATAAACGGAAGCGGTATTATCGACGACACATATAACGCTTCGCCGGCTTCAACGATCTCCGCGCTTGAAGTTCTTGCCGCGCTTCCCGGAAAAAGAAAAATTGCCGTGCTCGGAGATATGCTGGAGCTTGGAAACGAAACGGAAAACGGACACAGGGAAGTTGCCAAGCGCATCTTGGATTTGAAAATAGACAATTTCATTGCGGTCGGAAAAAGAATGGAGCATGCCGCGGGGTTTTTGATTTCTTCGGGATTTCCATCTTCGCGTATAATGCGGTTCAACGATCCGGTTTCCGCCGCTGAAAAAGTTTTCAGGATTATTCAGAAAGGAGATCTTGTTTTGGTGAAAGGTTCACAGGGAATGCGCATGGAAAAGATCGTTGAGAAATTAATCGTGGACGGCTCAAAAGCGCATGAGCTGCTTTGCAGGCAAAATTCGGAGTGGAAGAAAAAGGAATTTGCAAATCCTTAGAAATCTTGATTAATTTGCCAATTTCGTTATAATAAACCCCATGCTTTTGGCGTGTTGATTTTGCCGTTCAAAGCGCATGCCGCGTTCGTCTAGTTGGTCTAGGACACTTGGTTCTCATCCAAGAAATCATGGGTTCGAATCCCATACGCGGTACAGTTCTCAAAACCCTCTTTGTTTGAAAGAGGGTTTTTAAAATTTCCAAAATTCTGTAGCCGTCTTAAGATAAAAAAAGCATCAGTTTGCTTGAAAAAAGCTTTGGGCGTAAAATGAAATATATCAAAGTACGTAATATTTTACGTAATATTTTACATACTTAGAACAAACATATGTCAACAAGAAAAAGGGAAGAATCCAATGTAAGAAAACTTACAAAATTGGGCAATCATTCCATCGGCCTGACATTGCCAATCGAAATTATCCGCGCTTTCGGCTGGAAAGAAAAACAGAAAGTCGTGGTCAAAAAAATAAAAGGCGGTATTATAATCAGAGATTTTTATTCTAGAAAATAACTTAAATCCGAGCGAAAAATATAATGTTTGTGGCGGTAAGATATTTAGGAAATAGAAAATCGAGAAGAAATGCTGAGTGGGAAAGAGCGTAGCTAGATAAATATTGGCCGAAAACTAAAATGATAGTTATTACAAATCAAGAACCTTTTTCTATTAAAGGATTACATGACTTTAAAAATCCATTAAATAATAAAAAATATCCTATGTCTGTGTACTACAAGGCAAACAGAACGCGGAATGTATACGATCCTGAAAAGGCGGAAGCGTTCAAGTTGTCCCGTTCGAAAATCAGTTTGTTTTTGAATTGCCCAAGATGTTTTTATCTGGACAGGCGGCTAGGGATAGGACGTCCGCCGGGATTTCCTTTTAATCTTAATTCAGCTGTTGATGCTTTGCTTAAAAAAGAATTTGATCTGCATCGCGCCAAAGAAAAAGCTCATCCGCTGATGGAAAAATATGGCATTGACGCTGTGCCGTTTCAGGATCCGAGAATGGATGAATGGCGGGATTCATTGCGCGGAGGCATCCAATATCTGCATAAGGAAACCAATTTGCTTTTGACAGGCGGAGTGGATGACGTGTGGGTCAATCCCAAAGGCGAACTGATTATTGTTGACTATAAGTCGACTTCCAAAAAGGAGGAAGTAAATTTAGATGCCGACTGGCAGATTGAATATAAAAGGCAGATGGAAATTTATCAGTGGCTGTTTCGGAAAAATGATTTTGCGGTTTCAAAGACCGGATATTTTGTTTATTGCAACGGAGTTACAGACAAAGAGGCTTTTGACGGAAAACTGGAATTTGATATCAAAATTATCCCGTACACGGGAGATGATTCTTGGATTGAGGGCACGATTTTTGAAATTAAAAAGTGTCTGGACGGCGAGATGCCCGAAGCTCATCCCGATTGCGACTACTGCAACTATCGCCAGGCCGCCAGCAAAGTGGAAAAATAATTTTGCTAATTTTCAAATCTTTTTACATATTTAAATATGTAAAATTTTACGTAATAAAATACGTAATAAGTTTGAAAAAAGCGCCGATTAGCGCTTTTTTGTGATTTTACGCGCACTGATGTGATGTTGGCGCGCTTGCTTTTTTGGGCCGGAAATAGTAGGCTTAAAAGACAAAAATAAATCATTTTTGTTTTTTATTATGGATTTCAAGCAAGAACTAAAAAACCTGAAAGGCGCCATAAGCGGGGAACTTGAACGTCAGTTTAGCAAGGAAATAGCGAAGACTCTCAAGGAAGATCCGATTATGGCCGACGCGCTCGTGCAGGCCAAGAAAATTGCGCTTTCCGGAGGAAAGAGGATTCGCGGCGCGCTTTTGTGCTGGGCGTATTTTGCGGTGGGAGGCAGGGAAAAGAAGAAAATTCTGAAAGCGGCAGCCGCAATCGAGCTTGTGCATCTTTTCCTGCTTGCGCACGATGACATAATCGATCGCGGAAAATCCCGGCACGGGCAAAAGACGCTCAATGTCTTTTTTGCGGATGAAAAGATCGCGGGAAAGGATGCAGAGCATTTCGGAAACTCGATGGCAATCATCGGCGGGGACATGCTCTATGCCATGGCCAACAGAATCATTGCCGAAGCCGGTTTTGGCGGAGATATTGCGGCGAAAGTTCTTGCGAATCTTCAGTCGGTTGTCGCCACGACAATCATCGGACAGTCGCAGGATATTGCGATCGCCTATGAAAAAAACGTTACAGAAGAACAGGTGCTTTCGATGTATCGCAACAAGACAGCGCGCTATACCTTTGAAGGTCCGTTGCATATGGGAGCGAAACTTGCCGGATGCAATAACAGAAAAGTGTTCAAAGCATTCAGCGCCTATGCCGTTCCGCTCGGGATAGCGTTTCAGATTCAGGACGACATTCTCGGGGTGTTCGGCGATGCCAAAAAGATCGGAAAATCAAATGCTTCCGACATCGAGGAAGGCAAACAGTCTCTTCTTGTTGTTAAGGCGCGCGAGAGGGGCAACAGGCGGCAGAAAAAAATTCTGGGCGACATTCTCGGAAAGAAAAATATCGGGCGAAACGAAATAGAAGCGTTCCGGAACATCCTGAAAGAAACCGGTTCATTGGACTATGCCTTAGAAACGGCTCGCAAAAATTTCAAAAAAGGCAGGCGCGCCATGGAAAAAGCGGTAATTTTGCCGAATGCGAAAGAATTTTTTTTCGGACTTGTGGACTATCTCGAGAAGAGGAACGTGTAGGTCGATTCTGTCTTTTAGCTTTCGGGCAAGTATGGTACAATCTAAAAGACGACAATTTTCAATTGATTTAAATTTTAATTTCCAATCAAAACCGACGATAAACGGCTGAAGAAAAATTAGAACTAAAACAATTGAAGTTTGGCATTGATTAAAAATTTGAAATCCTTAATTAAAAAAATTATTTTATATGTCTGATATATCCAGCATCCCTAATCATGTCGCCATAATTCCGGACGGGAACAGGAGATGGGCCAAACAAAGAGGATTGAAGCCTTGGGAAGGGCACATTGAAGGAGCCAAGAACACGGAAAACCTGATGAAAAAAGCGCTTGAGATGAAAATAAAATGCCTGTCGCTCTGGGGATCGTCGCTTGAAAATCTCAAGAAGCGTCCCATCGAAGAAAAAAAAGCGTTGCTTGAAATTTACGCGCAGTATTTTGAAAAACTTTCCAAAAGCAAGGAGGTACATGAAAATGAAGTGAAAATAAATTTCATCGGCAAATGGGAACAGCAATTTCCCGAAGCGCTCAAGAAGATAATATATAAATGTATTGAAGCGACCAAAAACTATGGCCGGCACACGCTGAATTTTTTGCTTGCCTATAGCGGTGACGATGAAATGAAGGAAGCTATCAAGAAAATTGCCGGCGAGAAGATTGAGCCGGAAGATATAACCGACGAGACCATTAAAAATCATCTCATGACAAAAGACCTCCCTCCGGTTGATTACATGATCCGCACGGGAGGCGAACCCCATCTCAGCGCGGGTTTCATGATGTGGGACACTGCCAACGCTCAGCTGTATTTTTCGGAAAAATTTTATCCGGATTTCAACGGTGACGAATTCAGGATCGCCATCGAGGATTTCATGAAGAGGGGGAGAAGGCTGGGAAAATAAGTTTAAAACTTAATCATTAATATAGTTGAATTTTGCGCGCAATGCGTGATTCCAATTGTTGCAATCTTTATGGAAATGCAATTTACCGATCAAAATTTCCAAAGCGAAGTGCTGGAAAGTGACAAAGCTGTCCTGGTTGATTTTTGGGCTCCTTGGTGCGGACCTTGCCAGATGATGGGACCTATTGTTGAGGAGCTTGCCAAAGAGATGGGAGACAGGGCCAAAGTCGGGAAATGCAACGTCGATGAAAATTCGGCAACTGCCGAAAAATTCGGAATAATGTCAATACCTTCTATAAAAATATTTAAAAACGGAAAAGTGCAGCAGGAATTCATAGGAGTGCAGTCGAAAGAAGCGTTGCAAAAAGCGCTGGAAAAACTCGCATAGTTTTTTGCTGTCGCGTTTACTGAAAGGATCTGCCTGCAGGCAGATTCTTTTTCATTTGCCAAAATTTTATTCGAAATTCAAAACTCAAAGTCGGAAATTTTCATGAGTGCTTGTTTTATAAAATTGTTGACATGTGATATAATTAGGCAACAAACATAAACATCAAAAAGACAAGTATGTATGATCTGGTGATAATCGGGGCCGGTCCTGCAGGGCTCGGAGCGTCCATTTATGCTTCACGTTACAAACTCAATCACTTGGTTCTTGGTGCGGAAGTGGGAGGGCAGGTTGTTGAAGCCTGGGAGATTGAAAACTATGCCGGCATCGAATCCATTTCGGGAAAAGATCTCATGGAAAAATTTAAGAAACAGACCATAGATCTGGGAGGCACTATCGTTTCCGCCACCGTGACTAAAATTTCTAAAAATTATGATGGGTTTGAAATAATTACCGACGACGGAAAGAAAAGGGAGGCAAAGTCGGTTATTCTCGCGCTCGGAATGAAACCGCGCAAGCTTAATATCCCGAACGAGGACAAGTTTATAGGCAAGGGAATTTCATATTGCGCGACGTGCGACGCCATGTTTTCGCGCGGCAAGGATGTGGTCGTGATCGGAGGAGGCGACAGCGCGGCGACAGCCGCTCTTCATCTTGCAGAATTTGTGAATTCAGTGCAGCTTCTTTTCAAAGACGGTACGAAAGTTTTTGAGCCTGCGTGGGAACAGCGAATGGCCGAAACCGGAAAAATTGCGGTTGCTTCTTTTGAAAAAATTGACGAGATTCTCGGAAGCGAAAGCGTGGCGGGAATTGTGTATGAAACAAAAGACGGCAAAAAGAAAGAATTAAAAGTGCAGGGTATTTTCATCGAGATCGGTTCTACTCCCGGAGTCATGCTTGCCAAAGATCTTGGAGTGGAGACCGATGAACAAAATTACATAGTGGTAAAGCAGGATCAGAGCACTAATATTGAGAACGTTTATGCCGCGGGAGACGTTACGACAGGTTCGAACAAGTTCAGGCAAATAATTACGGCGGTTGCGGAAGGCGCCGTTGCGGCCGGAAGCGTCTACAAGAAATTAAAGCTTGTTAAAAAATAGTTGTGCCTGTTTGGTGAATGGCTTTAGCCGTGATAAAATTATCATATAAACAAATAAAATAGGCGGTTGCCCGAGTGGCAGACGCCAAAATAATAAAACACAAATTAAACGAATAGAATTTGATCGAAACTTTAAAATATTCGTTGAATTTGTGTGAAGTCGTATGGATGTAAAAATACACAAACAAAAACTAAGTCTTGAAAGCAAAAATCAGATAGAATTCATGGACATCACCGACGATGTGCAGAAAGTAATTTCGGACAGCGGAATCAGGGAAGGAATCGTCACCGTTTTTGCTCCTCATACCACCATGGGGATTGCCGTTAACCAGAATGAGCCGATGTTGGTGCAGGACTTTATGCGTATTCTTTACAAGCTAGCGCCAATGGATGACAGGTATTCTCATGATCTTTTTGAGCTTCGCAGAGGATCAAAATCCGACGGCAGAAGTAACGGGCATTCGCATTGTAAGTCGTTCCTGCTTGGAGTAGGCCAGACGATTCCGATTGAAAAAGGAAAAATGCTTCTCAATGAGAGGCAGAGCATTCTTGCGATAGAATTCGACGGATCGAGGAAGAGGGATGTAATAATTCATGTGATGGGAATTTAGTCTGAGATTCAAATCAAATTTATGAGTATACTTGTAAAAGACTTGATTGAAAGAGGACATCTGAAAAGCGAAAGGATTATCGAAGCGTTCCGACAAATTGATAGAGCTGAGTTTGTGCCCGCGGACATGGCGGGACAGGCGTATGAAGACATCGCTCTTCCGATAGGATACGGCCAGACAATTTCGCAGCCGCTTACGGTTGCTTTTATGCTTGAACTATTGGATCCCCAAGAAGGACAGAACATTCTTGACGTGGGAAGCGGAAGCGGCTGGACGACGGCGCTTCTTGCTCACATTGTGGGAGCAAGCGGAAGAGTTACGGCGATGGAAAAGGTAGAGGGTCTTTGCGAGTTTGGAAAGAAAAATGTTGCCAAGTTCGGTTTTATCAAAAAAAATATTGTTGAATTCTATTGCATTTCGGCGGAAAAGGGATTTGAGAGGAACGCGCCCTATGACAGAATTTTGGTTTCGGCGGACACCAAAGAAATTCCGGAAGTTTTCAAGAATCAGTTGGCAGTTGGCGGCAAAATGGTGATACCGGTTTCGGACAGCATATGTCTTGTGGAGAAGCGCGGTCAGGACAAATTTCATGTTGAAGAATTTCCCGGCTTTGCGTTTGTGCCTTTTGTGAAAGATACCAAAGGCGGGGCGTAGGTCGGCAAGGCAACGAAATATTTTCCAGTTTGTAATATATTTTAGTGATTAATTTTAATAATTAATTTATGAAATTAAGAAGAAGAACCAGTATCATAGTATTGTCGTTCGCCTTAGCCATCGCCGGCTTTTTTTATCTGTACAACCAGATTTATTTTTCCCACGGAAATTCGGAAGCGAATGTGATGTTTTCGATAAAAAAAGGAGAGGGTAATGAGGAAATTGCGTTCAATCTTCAAAAAGAAGGTCTTGTGCCCAACAGGTTCTATTTTCTTATCTATTTGAGCGGGCGCAATCTTTTGGGAAAAATATATCCCGGAGATTATATGCTTAGCGGAAACCTTACGATTCCGGAAATTGCCGAGATAATAACTAATCCACAGAAAGTTTTTGTGAAACTGACGTTTCCCGAAGGCTGGACTGCCGAGCAGATTGCCGGACGCCTTAACGAGAATGGGTTTGACGGCGGCGCTTTTCTCGAGCTGGTAAACAATCCGTCGGAAGATATTGTTTCTCAATTTTCAGTGCTGGCAGACAAGCCGCAAAAGGCTTCGCTCGAAGGATATATTTTTCCCGACACGTATAAATTTTCAAAAGATGCCACTCCGGAGGGAATCTTGAAGAAAATTCTTAGCAATACTGAAAATAAATTTGACGAAGAATTGCGCGAGGAGGCGAAAAAACAGGGGAAAACGGTATTTGAAATCCTTACGATGGCAAGTATCCTGGAGAGAGAAGTAAGCACGCCGGAAGATTTTCAAATTGTTTCCGGAATATTTTGGCGCAGGATTGCGATCGGGCAGGCTCTTCAGAGCGATGCAACTTTGGAATATGTGCTTAAGACGAGAGATTTTCAACACTCCTTTGAACAAACCAGAATCGATTCTCCGTACAATACCTATATCAACAAAGGCCTGCCGCCCGGGCCGGTTTCAAATCCCGGCTTGGAAACAATTTCAGCGGCTTTGCGTCCCAAAAAAACAAATTATCTCTACTTTTTAACCGATCCTAACAATCTTAAAAACACGGTATATTCTGTGACCTTCGAAGAGCACGTGAAGAATAAGCAGAAATATGGGCTATAAGCGTAAACCCAAAGGAAAACAGAGTGTACGTTGGAGACCTCTGTAGAGGTCTCTATGAAGCGTTCTGCTGTTTGCTGTCGAACAGGAAAATTGCCTGATTTTGCCTTTTTGACATAAGAAAGTATTTAATCTACTATATATAGGAAATAATACAAAAATACAGATCACTTTTTTAAGCGATATTTTCTTTTAAATACGCCATTTTTTCTTTTGCACGCATTTTAAAAAAGAAAAAAATTTTTTGAATATGACAGAAAAAGCAAAAAGCATTTTTCAAAGGTTTTCGGAAGGGTTTTTCAGTAATGTGTCGAGAGATATCGGCATTGATTTAGGTACCGCCAATACGCTTGTTTATCTCAAGGGGAAAGGAATAATAATAAACGAGCCTTCAGTGGTGGCAATCAATAAGCGTACCGGACAAGTTCTGGCAATCGGCAGGGAGGCGAAAAGAATGGTAGGGAAAACTCCCGGCCATATTGTAGCGACAAGACCGCTCGTAGACGGCGTGGTGAGTGATTTTGAAGTGACCACGCAGATGCTTAAATATTTTATCGACAAGATAAACAAAGATTCTTTTGCTCTCTCACCGAGGCCGCGGGTTTTGATTGGGATTCCTTCGAGAATCACTGAGGTTGAGAAGAAAGCTGTGATAGATGCCGCCATGAATGCCGGTGCCCGCGAAGCGTATCTTATTGAAGAACCGATGGCAGCGGCGATCGGAGCAAGACTTCCGGTGACGGACGCGCGCGGAAACATGATTGTTGATATTGGCGGAGGAACTTCGGAAATTGCCGTGATTTCGTTGGGAGGCATTGTCAGCGCGAGAAGCCTTCGGGTTGCTGGAGATGAGATGAACGAAGATATAGTGAGGTATTGCAGGGATGAATTTAATCTGTTGGTCGGAGAAAAAACTGCGGAAGACATAAAGATTGCCGTTGGAAGTGCTTTTTCTCTCAAGGAGGGGCTTTCCATGCCTGTTCGCGGGCGTGATCTGGTGAGCGGACTGCCGAAAGAAGTCATGGTGACTGATGAGCAGATCAGGGAAGGTCTTTCAAGATCAATAAGAATAATAATAAACAATATAAAGACCGTTATTGAAGAAACTCCCCCGGAACTGCTCTCGGATGTTATGCAAAGAGGCGTGATCATAGCTGGAGGAGGAAGCATGATCAGAAATCTTGATAAGCTTATTGCCAACCAGACCAAAATGCCTGTTAGAGTTATGGAAGATCCGCTTACCGCAGTCGTGAGGGGCATAGGAATCGTTCTTGAAGATTTGGAAACTCTCAGAGAAGTACTTGTTGAAGATCAAAGAGAGAAAGCGTTTAAATAATAACCGATACGAGCCTATAAAATATTTGAATCTGCTGAAGCAGATTTAAATATTTTCGTAGATTTGTATTTGATTTGCAGTTTCGAATCGGCTTATGCAAAGATTTACCAAAACAAAACTGTTTGTAGTTCTGGTCGCTTCCGCCATTTTCGGCTTGATTGTCTATTTTAATCCGGTTTCCGCATCCAATTCGATCCGTTCCGGATTAAGCGTTTTTACTTTACCTTTTCAGAAAGTTTTTTATTCTTTTTCGGTGAACGTTCAAAACACAATGGATTTTCTGTCTTCTATCGGTGAAATCAAGAAAGAAAATGAGCAACTCATCCGTGAAAAGCAGGAATTGGTTGCGGAAAACGCGTCTCTTAAGGAAGTTGGAAACGAGAATGAGCTTCTTCGCGAACAACTGAATCTTCTTCCGCGCGCGCGATACGATCTTGTTCCCGCATTTATAGTCAGCGAGGATCCGGGTAATTCCGGAAACTGGATTGAAATAGATCGCGGAAGCGAAGATGGGATGACCGAAGGGATGCCCGTAATAGTTTCCAAAGGTATTTTGGTCGGAAAAATTAAGGATGTGGGGCTGAAAAGTTCCAAAGTAATTCTTTTGACTAATCCCACAAGTGCGGTGAACGCAATGACTCTTGAAAACAGTTCGAAGGGTGTTGCCAAAGGAGAATACGGGCTTGGAATCATTTTTGATATGGTTTTGCAGACTGATTCGATTCAAGCGGGCGACAATGTTGTGACTTCCGGGATAGGCGGAGAAATTCCGCGCGGCCTTTATGTCGGAAAAGTGCAGGAAGTCCGTCCGTCGGACGATCATCTTTTTCAACAAGCCATCGTGATTTCACCCATTCAGCCTTCAAAATTGAAGATAGTTTTCGTCGTGAAGGGAGTTAAGCAATAGGCAAACATCGGCATTTTTCCATAAAACAGGAAGCCCATGAAAAAGAAGTTAGTCTACATATTCATAGGTTTGATTGCTATCTTGTTTCAGACAAGCGTCATTCCGGTAGTAACGGAAACAAAGATGCCGGGTGATTCGGTTATTATGGCGGCACTCGCGTGGTCAATCCTGGACGGCTTCTTCGCTTTTTTCCCCTGGGCTATCCTGCTGGGACTGCTGTATGACATTATAAGTTATTCTCCGATCGGGATGCATGTGCTTGTCATTCTCCCGGTGCTCTATTTTGTAAGTTTTTTTTCAAGACGCTTCACGATGGAATCGAAAGGCGTCAGAATTGTTTTATTTATTGTTTTTGTCGTTTCGGTGACAATTTTTTCGCGAATAATTCTTTTTCTTGTTAACTCATGGGGAAATCTTTCACTGAACGGATTCTGGAAAATTTTTGCTTCACCAGCCGGCATTGTTTGGCAACTCGCGCATAATTTCGTTTTGTTTTTCTTCTGGTTTTTTGTCATCAAAAAGTGCAAAGAATTTTTTAAGATAGAAAGTTAGAAAATGTTTAAAGGTGCTCGAAAAACGAACAAGATGCCATCCGGATTGGAAATAGAGGATTATGTGCTGACTGCTACCGAGAAGGAGGCTGCCAGGATGGAAAAGCCGTTCCAAAAAAAATGGTTTGATGTTTTGTATTGGCTGGTGATTTTTCTTATGGTTGTTCTCGCGTTCCGGGTGATTTTTCTCAATGTAATAAAAGGTGCATATTACAGGGAAGTTTCAAAAGGAAACAGCATAAGGTCTGTCGTCATGAAAGCTCCGAGGGGAAGAATTTTTGACAGAAACAATGTTCCGCTTGTCAATAATGTTCCGAGCATCGATGCGGTGATTGTGCCTGGTGACATTCCGCGCGACAGCGCGCAGTTGAAAAAAATATCAAACAAAGTTTCGTCGATACTCGGGATGAACGAGGCAGAAGTGCGCATAGCGTTGGAAAGCAATATGTCGAAATCGTTCAACACTGTCTTACTAAAGGAAAACATATCTCAAGATGAATCTTTGATGCTTCTTGAAAAGGCGGTTGAACTTCCCGGAATCGGAATAGAGAAGACGGCTATCAGGGAATATATAGACGGCGCCATATTTTCACACGTGCTGGGATATGAAGGGAAGATTGAAAAGAAAGAACTCGAGCAAAACAAAGGCTATCTGCTCACCGACTATATCGGAAAACAGGGAATCGAAAAATCATATGAGCAGCATCTGAGGGGCGTTCACGGAGCCAATCAGATTGAGGTCGATTCCATGGGAAACATGAAGCGTGAGGTTGGTATAATTCATCCGAAACCCGGAAATGATTTGATTCTTAACATTGACAGCGGACTGCAGAAAAAAATATATGACAGCCTGAATGCGATACTTGAGAAAACCGGAACGAAAACGGCAGCCGCAGTCGCGATAGACCCAAGAGATGGCGGGGTTTTGGCGGTGGTAAATTTGCCAAGCTTTGACAACAATCTTTTTGCGAAAAAAATATCGGGAGAAGAATATAGCAAGCTCATTCAGGATCCGGACAAACCGCTTTTCAATCGCGCTGTTTCGGGAGAATATCCGCCGGGATCCACGATAAAACCCATAATTTCCGTAGCAGCTCTTTCAGAAGGTGTAATAACACCTTCGACGATAATAGACGGACTTGGAGGAGTTCTCAGAATTGGAAGTTATTCTTTCGGGGACTGGAAAGTGCACGGGCCCAGCGATGTCAGAACCGCAATCGCTGAAAGCAATGACATTTTTTTCTATACCATCGGAGGTGGATATGGAAATATTCAGGGACTCGGCATAAGCAGAATGAAGAAGTGGTACAATCTTTTCGGGCTGGGAGAAAAAACGGGCATTGATATCGGTGGAGAAAGCGAAGGGCTTATCCCCGATGAGCAGTGGAAAAAAGAAAAGATCGGCGAAAGGTGGACCATAGGAAACAGCTATCATGCTTCGATCGGACAGGGATATGTGGCAGCAACTCCGCTTCAGCTTGCCAACTATGTTGTCGCAGTAGCCAATGGCGGAACGCTGTATAAGCCTCGTATTGTTTCTAAAATCAAAAAAAACAGCGGCGAAACAATCGAACTTGAGCCGGAAATTATTCGGAGTGGATTTGCTTCTGCAAATTTTATCAATGTAGTCAAGGAAGGAATGAGAAAAACTGTCACGGACGGCACTGCGCAATCACTTAAAGACTTGCCGGTGGAGGTTGCCGGAAAAACAGGCACCGCGCAATTCGGATCCGAAGACAAAACCCATGGATGGTTTGTTTCTTTCGCGCCATATGACAACCCCGAAATCGCATTGGTGATTCTTTCCGAAGGTGAAAGCGACGGGAATTCAAGCGCCGTTCCAGCCACGAAAGAGATTTATGAATGGTATTTTGGAGACAAAAATTGAGGTTGGCTTGCCAAATTTCCCTTATATTAGGCATTTTTCTAGTGTTTCCTATTGACAAAAATGGGATTTTTTAATATACTTAACCGGTTGTGGTATAATACAATAGTCGGTTCTTTGAAGAATAAATCATCAAGGCAACCGGGCAATCGCTCCGCTTTGGGTGGAGAGGAAAGTCCGGACACCATTCTCGTTTTGTCGGGATTATGCGCAGTGGGTAATGCCCACCGCTGCGATGGCGACATCGCAGAAGGGAAAGTGCCACAGAGACTATACTATCCGACGCCATGCGTCGGGCAAAGGTGAAAAGTTTTTCGGTGTGCAAGTTTTCGCTCTATCAGCTGATTAGCGAAATACTTTTGCTACGGAAGTTCTTCATTGGCGACAATGAAAGATGGCAAACCCTGCGTGGTGCAAGGCCGTGCCCCGATTTATCGGGGAGTGCCGCTGGAATCTGCCGGCAACGGTAGATCAAGATAAATGATTGTCCGCCGTGCTTTGTTCGCGCAAGGCACGATGACAGAATCCGGCTTACAGGTTGTCTTGATGATTTGTTTCTCAAAGGATAAACACTAAAGAAGCAAGTACTGGCATTAAAAACTAAGCTTTTCATTAGTTTTTGTCTGTGGTTTGATTAGTGTTTTATAATCGCAGTTTATATGAAGAAAAGATCCGAATTATTCTTCAGTGCCATACAAGTTCCGCTTGATATGGCAATGATAATGCTTGCGGCCATCAGCGCATTTGCAATCCGCGACATTCCGCAAGTTGTTACTTTGCAGCCAAAACTTTATAAATTTCCGTTCAACGACTACCTTGTCGTTGTTTCAATGATAATTCCTTTTTTCATATTGATATACGCCTTGGAAGGCCTCTATGATCTAAGAGTGACCAGAAGATTTTGGAAGGAATCGCTCAAGATTTTTTCTGCTACTTCAATCGGTCTTGTTGCGATAATTGTTGCAATATTTCTCAAAAGAGAATGGTTTTCTTCCCGTTTCATAATCTTGTCGGGATGGCTTTTGGCGGTTCTGTATGTGACGACCGCGCGCTATCTGCTTCAAAAAGCTCAAAAATGGCTCCTAAAAAAGAAAGGTCTTGGAGTGCATAGGTTGCTTCTTGTCGGGCGCAACGGGAAAATAGACAGGCTGATAGACACGATCAGCGGCAATCCGCAGCTTGGATACAGAATAGTGGAACACATAGACAGCGCAAGCATTCATGCGATCAAGGATATAAAGGAGCAAAGAGGTGTCGATGAAATAATAGTGTGTGATCCTTCGCTCACGGATGCTGAACAGGAGAAGCTCATAGATTACTGCGCGATAAACAATATTGCATACAAATTTATTCCGACGACGCTTCAGACCGCGCGCTTCGAAACCGGAATTTTTGGCGGAGAGCCGATCATAGAAATAAAGCACACTCCTCTCGAGGGATGGGGAAGAATACTCAAGAGAGCATTTGACATTGTCGCATCAGCCATACTGATAGCAATCTTGTCTCCGGTAATGCTTATCACGGCTCTGGCGATATGGATTGAAACCGGCCGTCCGATAATATATAAAAACGAAAGAATCGGCAGTGACGGAAAGAAATTTTTCGTCTACAAGTTTCGCTACATGAAATGGGAATATTGCGTGACAAGGGAAAACAAAAAACTCAAAGACGCGCTCGATTTTGAGCAAAAATTGATTGCCGAACGTTCCATCAAACAGGGACCGTTATATAAGATCAAAAATGATCCCCGGAAGACGAAAGTCGGAACGTTTATTGAGAGATATTCCATTGACGAGCTTCCCCAACTCTTTAATGTTTTAAGGGGAGACATGAGTCTTATAGGGCCGCGTCCACACCAGGAAAGAGAGGTGGAGAAATACAACGAATATCACAGGCGTCTTCTTACGATAAAGCCCGGAGTCTCAGGTATGGCGCAGGTTTCCGGTAGAAGCGATCTTGAATTTGAAGACGAGTATAAGTTGGATGTTTATTATATTGAAAATTGGTCTCTTTGGTTGGACATTCAGATTTGTCTTAAAACAGTATTAACTTTATTCAAAAAAAGGAAGAATTAGCGCCAAAGCTTGATGCGGTTGTGGATAAGTTTGACAAAATATGAAAAATAGACTATAATTATAATATGGAAGATCGATGAAAACGGTTTGGTCGACTGCTTCATCCTATCTTCTCGGTTCTTAATCAGTAATTAAAGAAGTACTCTTATGACAGACAAAAGAGCCACAGATCAGGAATTTTTGGAGTTTGCCGTCAAGGCGCTCGTCGACAATCCTGACGATGTGAAGGTTGAGAGAAAAATTGATGAAATGGGCGTTCTCATTACGCTGGATGTAAATCCTCAGGACATGGGAATGGTAATTGGCCGGGAAGGTCAGACCGCAAAAGCCCTTCGCACAATTTTGAGAGTGATCGGTGCAAGAAACAATGCTCGCGTTAACCTCAAAATCAATGAACCTGAGGGTTCAACAAGAGGCGAAAGGTCGGCAAAACCTGCCGAATCAAACAATGACAAAAAGAGCATTGATGATGTGATTGGCAGCATATAATTCTCACTTGAATTTTGAAAACCCTCCGATTTAGTCGGAGGGTTTTTGTATCTTTAAGAAGGATTATTTTTAATAAGATAGGGATAAATCGAGCCGATAAAATATAGGGAACCTGTGATTACGACAGGATTTTTTGATGACTTGATTGCGCTTATGATTTCTTTTCTATTATTTTTTATGATTTTAAAATTCTCAAATTTTCTCATCCGGAGGTATTTGGATACCAAATCATTTTCTACAGAGTCAACGGACTTTTTGCCATTGACGATTGAAAGGGACGATAAGAATACTTTTTCCGCGAGCGGAACTATTTTTTCTAGCATAGAACGAAAATCTTTTCCTTTTTTGAACGCGACAATAAAGTCAAACTGTTTGCCAGAGTAAATTTTCGAAAGATTTTCAGTAAAAATACCCATTTTTTGTTTATTATGCGCGCCGTCAATGATTACTTTTTTTCCGTAATATTTCAGAATGTTGAAACGGCCGGGAATATTTATGTTTTCAAGCGATTTCCGAAGATTTTTTTCATTTATTTTGAACCTGTCGCGTTTTGAAAGAAGGCAAAGGCAGGCAAGCGCAAGCGAACAGTTTTCTGCTTGATGTTTTCCAATCAGTCCAAGATTCAAGTTTTTAATTTTTAAATTTTCTCTTTTTTCTGCTTCTCTAATTCCTTTTTTGGAAAAAGGGAAAAATTGAAAATCGAAGACAGTTTTTTGTGCATTTGCAGAAATGATTTTGTAATTTTTCTTATCAAGCAGAAACAAATCGGAATTTTTTTCTTCGCATTTCTTTTTGATGATGTTCGCCGCCTTCTGCCTTATGCTGATTACTGAATTTTGATTTTTAATTATGCCGCATTTTTTATTAACTATTTTCGATATCGTGTTTCCCAGAAGACTCATATGATCGTGTCCTATTCTCGTGATTACGGCTACTTTATCCCTGCGGGAAACACAGTTGGTCGCGTCGATTTTTCCACCAAGACCCGTCTCCATTACGGCATAATCGAGTTTTTCTTTCGCGAAAATATAATAAGCAAGTCCGATGCAAATTTCGAAAAAAGTTGGCGGTCCGTATTTGCTTTTTCCCATAACTTTGATGGTAGGTTGTATCTCGCTGAAATATTTTAAAATCAGCTTCTTGCTTGGCAGGTTGCTTGCGCATCTTGTGTTTTTTGCTCTTGCTTGCGGTTTTGATTTTCTAGGCAGATCGAAAATTTGCATTCTTTCACGGATGTCGAGAATGTGCGGAGAAACCGAGAGTCCGACACGAAAGCCCTGACTCCAAAGGATGTGGCCTGTGAGATATGCGGTCGATCCTTTTCCTGAAGTGCCGGCAATATGGATAACTTTGATTTTGTTTTGGGGATTTCCCAAAAGCTTCATAAAATATCCCATTCTTTTTATTCCGGCGTCATTCTTAAAAACTGCCTCTTTGGGCGGCACGTGCGAAGCGAGGAATTTTTCAAATTGTTTAAAGCTGTCGATTTCCATTCAATAATATTAGCTATAATCATAAACAGTTGCAAGCTTTCAAAGCGCATGGAAATATGCTAAAATTTAATTGATTTATGGTTAAAAATTAAGAATAAATTTTTAAAATCTGGCATGAATTTTGACATAATAACAATTTTTCCGAAAATTTTCGATTCATACTTCAATGAGTCCATCATCAAGCGCGCCCGAAAGGCTGGGGCGGTGAAAATCAATGTCCATAATTTGCGCGATTATGCCACGGATAAGCACAAAACAGTCGATGACACTCCTTATGGCGGTGGCGCCGGAATGGTGATGAAGGTTGAGCCGATATCTAAAGTTGTAGAGTCCATAAAATCGCAGGGCGAAAGCCAAAAAACAAGAACAATATTATTTTCGGCAAAGGGAAAGCGATTCACACAAAAAGATGTGAAAAGGCTTTCCAAATATGACCGACTAATCTTGATTTGCGGACGTTATGAAGGAGTGGATGAAAGAGTTGCCCAGCATGTTGCCGGCGAGGAAATTTCAATCGGAGATTTTGTTTTGACAGGAGGAGAAATTCCGGCAATGGTTGTTGTTGATTCCATTGCAAGATTGATTCCGGGCGTTTTGGGCAACGAACAAAGTCCTCTTATCGAGTCTCACAGCAAGGAAGGTTATCTTGAATATCCTCAATACACAAAGCCGGAAATTTTTAATGGCTGGAAAGTGCCCGAAATTCTTCTTTCCGGGAATCACGGTGAAATTGAAAAATGGAGGAAGAAAAAATCCAAAAGTATTTAAATAAAAATGAACCAAAAAAAGATATTATTTTTTTTCGCGTTGCTGAGTGTTTTTGCGTTTGCCGGAAAATCCGAAGCGGCGAATATTTATGTCGACCAGACGCTTGCGGCAAATTGCACGTCGGGCAACTATTCAACCGCTGCCAGAAATTGCGGCGGAAGCGACGGCGATGCATACGTGAACGTGCAGGCCGCCCTTGACGCGATGGCAGGAGGGGATGACATATACCTTCGCGGCGGAACTTATGCGAGTTCGGGAGACGGGCGCGAGACGTTTGAAATAAAAGCTGACGGGACCGCCGATGATTATAGCTCCATACAATCCTATCCCGGCGAATGGGCGCGTATTCAGGGCTCCGGAGACTGGTGCGTCATCGGACTAAGAGCATATCAAAACCAATGTCCCGGACCGGGATGTGTCAAATATTGGAGATTTGAGCGTCTGGAGATATCCGGAGGGACTAACGCCGGAATCGCTCTTTCCGGCGGTCCATTTACTGTGAGGTATTGTTACATACACGACAATTATGCCGGTACTGGCGGAGATAATCCTGCCGGAATCTATGCCAATGTCCCGATGGATTCGGTGATTGAATATAACTTTTTTGATTCCAATGGAGCGTCCGATACCGCGGGAACAAATTGCGCGCAGATAGTTTTTTTGAGCGACTATGCGGTTTCATATGAGCTCATTTCGAAAACAAATGTTTTGGCTGACGGGGCTTATAATGAAAATTCTTTGATTGCAAGGAATATTGTCAGATACAACCTTTTCAAAGAAACAACCGACAGGTCGACGAGAGCTTTCAAACACAAGGCTGGTCAGACAATAATCCCGCACGCCGTGAATGGAACAATCACGGAATCACGCAAGCATTTCGGCGACAAGATCCATCATAATCTTGTTTTGGGGTCGGAAATGATAGAGACCAATCAGGATCTGGCGCAAATTTACAACAATATAATTCCGGACAGCCATATAAGCGTGGGGTATACCGGAGATTACGCTCCGCTCTATTCATGCATATATAATAATTACGTAAAGAGGCTTCACTATTCTCTTTCATACGTCACGACAAGCAACAAGTATTATTTTTGGGATCCTGCGGGAGATGTGGCATTTCGCAAAGACTGGACCTATAACAATATTATCGATAACTTTGTAGACAGTGATCGGAACAGGCAGGTGGGCTTTAGGGACTATATGTGTAACACCGGTGATTCCGGTTGCGCTTCTTATTATGACGATTCGACGGTTCTTAATCTGAACGATTTCCATTTTAAAAACAACTATCTTTATCGTCCTGACAATAACAATGACGTTTGGAATGCGGACTTGGTCGCGCCCGGACACAGGGATATAGGGCTCATTTCCAATTGGGAGACAAATTATCCTCAAATTTCCGGCAATTATCGCAAAGCAAGCTCTGAGGGAATCGACAATTTGATGAGCGGCACTTCCGGATCAAGCCGCTATATCACTCGTGAAGAGCATGCGGTGTCGGGTTCGGCCACCATTTCAAACGGCGGAATCGGAAGCGGACATCCGTATCTTGATGACGTTACGATCCCTTCTTACATCGGAGCGACAAACCCAGATGATAACGATTGGGTTGAAGGAGTCCTGAATCTTGCTGATGTTTCAATTTTGCAAAACGCTTTGGGAGACCCTGATTGGATCGAAGGCGCAACGACTTCGGGAGATGAGATCGCTCCGGCTTCACCGCAGGGATTAAGCGTGAGCTGAAAATACAAAAAGGTTTTGGGAATTAAACTCCTCATCTGAAAAATCTGATTTCGATAAAAATGGTATAAGTACGTAATGTTTTACGTAAAACCTTACGTAAAAAATATGAAAAGACATGCTCGAAAATTAATTTTATCAGTGCTTTTTCTCAGTTTTTTTTGCTTTACGAAAAATTCCGAAGCGGCGGAATATTATGTCGCACCTGACGGAAACGATGTCGCATCCGGAACCATAGTGGAACCATTCAAGACATTTTTACCGGCGCTCACAAGGGCGCAAGCGGGGGACACGATATATGCGCGTGGCGGCACGTATGATTTTGACAATGCGATGGTGAGAGGCATTGCAAGAGACGCCAGCAGCGCTGGCGCAACCAGTTGTCCGGAAGGGCAGAAACTAACAGATGGATATTGCTTCAAGGACGCTTATGGATTTATAAGCATAAAAGACTTTAGCGGCTGGGCGTCGAATCATCCCGCGTATTCCATAGCCAGCGGTGCGGAAAACAATCCGATTACTGTCAGAAACTATCCGGGTGAGACCCCAATTTTGGATTTAACGGATCAAAGGTTTGATCCCGGATTTCCTCCCAATGGCGAAGTTTTCAAGAGAGCTGTCACGGTGGGCCTCAAGGCATATTGGGTTATCGAGGGATTTGAAATAATGGGTGGCATTGTGAATGTTGAAGGAGGAACACAAAGTGCTCAAACACATGATATAACTATAAAAAATAACAATATTCATGACATTGCCTGTGACGGCGGAGATAATCCGGGAATTGTCCGGATCGACAGAGGAGACTGGGGAGGCCCGTATAATATTTTCATACACGGCAACAAGTTACATGGAATATATGATTGGGAGCAACCGAACCAATGGGACGGCGTTATTGATGCGCAGCATTTTGGAGCAGTAACGATGCTTTCAAGGCAATCGTATTTGGGATTTGAAGGCGGAGGAACGGGATATATAGAAATAAAGAATAATGAAATATATGAAGTTCCTCAAGCGTTCTTTTTTAAGAATTGCACCGCCGGACCTGTTCTTATAGAAAACAATATTATTCATGATTGCGGAAGCCTTGGCACTATTGTAGCTTCAAATATGCATTTTGTGCGCAATCTCAGCTACAATGTTGACAGGGGGTTTAGGGCAATGGGAAACAACAGTGACGGTATCATGAATGATCCCAGGTTGGTTGCTATTGCCGGACAAAACGCCACTGTTGAGTATAATACTTTCGTCGGGCTTGATCTTTTGATGTCTTTGTGGACTGGCACCGGACATACGATCCGCAACAATATTTTCTGTGGTTTGAATTCGAGGGTTCAGGGGGCCAATTGGGACACTCCCGCGTATATTTCAAAAAGCGAAGTTTATACCGACGCCGAAAACGTGGCGGAATCTTTGTTGCAGCAGGTGACATCAAACAACAACTGCTTCATTTCTCCTCATTCGGATTTTCAATTTGCTTCCCGTTATATGCCGTCAGGAGTGGAACATTATACCTATACTCAAGCTCGGAACATTTTCGGCTTCGATCCCGATTCGCTGATAATAATTAGAAGCGATCCGCAATCGATATTTGTTGATGCCGCTCAAAGCAATTTTCATCTGCAGGATCCGAGTATTTGTCCCAATATGGGTTATTATGCCGATCTTGACATGGCCGCGCCGGCGAATCCAACGGGATTGAACGTGAGCTAAAAAGTTTATAAAACTTATCAAGTTAGCAGGATTTGTAAAAAGATTATAAGTTTTATTAATATAGTTATTGATAATTAGTTATTCCCATGCATTCAAGAAATGCTGACAAAATATTGCTGAGTATCGTCTTGATCCTTCTTGTTTTCGGCTTGGTCATGATAGCGAGTGCGGGAGTGATCTATAGCGAGACGCGCTTTGAAGACAAATATTATTTTTTCAAGCATCAGCTGATTTACGGGGTCATTCCAGGCTTGGCCGCGCTATATTTTTTTTCGAAAATAAATTATTCTTTTTGGAAAAAAATATCAGTGCCTTTCTTTTTTTTGTCGATAATTTTCCTGCTTTTGGTTTTTGTGCCAGGAATTGGATCGAAGGTGTACGGCGCAAGCCGTTGGATACAGCTCGGTCCTTTCTCATTTCAGCCTTCAGAAATGGCCAAATTGTCCATGGTTTTATATCTGGCTGCATGGCTGGAGAGCCGAGGAATAAATAGAATAAAGGATGTCTATGAAGGACTGCTCCCGTTTGTCGGAATATTGGGATTGATAGGAGTTCTTATTATGAATCAACCTGATACGGGAACCTTTGGCATAATAGTGTTGACTTCGCTGGCTATTTTTTTTGTGGCAGGAGCGAATTTCAGGCATATAGGCTTGTTGGGTCTGATGGGTTTGCTTATTCTTTGGGTGCTGATTAAACTGGAGCCTTATCGGTTAAACCGGATAATGACGTTTTTAAATCCGCAGGCTGATCCTCAAGGAACGGGCTATCAGATAAATCAGGCTTTGCTTGCGATAGGATCGGGAGGGATTTTGGGAGTAGGGCTCGGTCATAGCAGGCAGAAATTTAACTATCTTCCCGAACCGGTGGGGGATTCCATTTTTGCGATAATAGGCGAAGAGTTGGGAATATTAGGAGCGTCGGTGTTAATTATCCTGTTCTTTATGCTTGCCCTGAGGGGTATAAAGATCGCAAAAAACGCGCCTGATTTTTTCGGACGGCTTCTGGCTATAGGCATAACCATGTGGATCGTGTTTCAGGCATTCATAAACATAAGCGCCAACGTTGCACTGGTGCCGTTAACCGGAGTTCCCATGCCTTTTATAAGTTATGGAGGAACGTCGCTGGTGTTTTTGATGTCGGCTGTAGGAATTTTGCTTAACTTGTCCAGGCATTCGAGAATATAAAAAATATTGGATTTTTCGATGTAAAATTGATATTATTAAATAAAACTATAAGCTGATAAGTCATTAGATGTAGAACAAGTCACCTATTATTGGTCATTAAGGGTTTGTGGCCAAAAACCAAATTTATTGCCTGTGTAACTAATAATCAATCAAATTTCTATGCGTATAGTATTGACCGGAGGCGGAACAGGAGGGCATTTAACGCCCCTTATAGCAGTTGCAAAAAAGATAAAGGAGAAGCTCGGACCGGAGGCGGATATTCTGTATATCGGGTCTGGCGCCGAAATGGAAAAGAAAATGATGGCGGAGGAGAATATCCCCGTAAAATTTGTGCAAAGCGGAAAAATGAGAAGATATTTTTCGCTGCAGAATTTCATTGATTTTTTCAGAGTGCCTGTGGGGTTTTTTCAGTCACTGTGGATACTTCTGAGATATATGCCCGATGCTGTGTTCTCCAAAGGCGGATATGTTGCAATTCCTGTCGTTTTGGCTGCGTGGGTCTATCGCATACCGGTCATGATTCATGAATCCGATTCGATTCCCGGAACCGCGAATAGATTTTTGTCGAAATTTGCGAGGCGTATTGCCATTGCCTATCCTTCTGCTGGAGAATATTTTCCGAAAGAAAAAACAGCCCTCATTGGAAATCCGATTCGTTTTCAGGTCACTGATGGGGATCCTGTTATGCTGCGCAACCAGCTGAATTTCACCGAAGGGAAGAAGACCGTCCTGGTCCTGGGCGGAAGCCAGGGTTCAAAAGTTATAAATGATGCGATTGTCAAAATTTTGCCAAAACTTCTACAGCGCTATCAGGTCATCCATCAGACAGGCGAAGCGAACTTTGCCGAAGTTAAAAGTAATGCGGCTTATATGGGAGTGAAAAGCGGGCGTGGCGGATATTTTGCAGTTCCCTTCATGAACTCGAATCAGATCAGAGATTCGTTTGCGCTTGCTGATCTAGTGATAAGTCGTGCGGGAGCCACTTTTATCACAGAAATAGCTGCTAATGCTAAACCGGCTATCCTGGTTCCGATCGCTGAAAGCGCCAATGACCACCAGCGCATGAATGCCTATTCTCTTGCAAAAATAGGAGCGGCGATCGTGTTGGAAGAGCCCAATCTTGTAGAGAATATATTGATTGATAAAGTAGATTATATTTTGGGCGATAATGATTTGTATCAGGCAATGTCTGAAAAAATAAAGACTTTCTATCATCCGAATGCTGCCGAAGTTGTGGCGAACGCCGTGATTGAAATAGCGAAATCCTGATTTTTTTGTTGCGCATATCTTGTGGTATGGTATCCTGAAACATCGCTTAACATTTTCAGAAACACGCATATGGAAAATCGGAGAAAAATCTATATTGTGGGAATTGAAGGATCCGGAACATCAGCGCTTGCTCAAATATATGCAAGCATGGGTTATGAAGTTTTGGGGAGCGATAACGGGGATCATTTTTATTGGCGTGTTTTGGAGGGGAAAAATATTAAGGTTTTTCAAAATTTCGACAAAAAAAACATTCCCGACGGGATTGAATTTGCGATAAAATCGAGCGCTTTTAACGATGACAATGTGGAAATTGCGGAACTGAAGAAAAGGGGAATACGAATTTATTCCTACAGCGAAGCGCTCGGAAGACTTTTTAATGAAAAAGCGGGCATAGCAGTTTGCGGCACTCACGGAAAAACAACGACGACGGCGCTGCTCGCCGACGTGATGTTGAAACTTAATGCTTCGCCGATCGCTCTGGTGGGAAGCCAGGTTGCAGATTGGAAAACGAATGTTCTTCTGGGTAAAGGAGAATATTTCATAGCAGAAGCCGACGAATATCAGAACAAGCTTCAGTATTATAATCCATGGTCCGTTATTCTTGCGAGTGTGGACTGGGATCATCCGGATTTTTTCGTTAATTTTTCGTCTTATAAAGATGTTTTCAGGGAGTTTGTGAAAAAAATCCCGATTACGGGCTTCTTGGTCGTTTGGGGAGACAGCAGTGATACGCTGGAAATTGCCGAAAATGCGCGTTGCCCTGTAGTCACCTACGGTTTTGGAGAGGATAATTATTATAGAATTGTGAACCATGAACAAAAAAGCATGGAAAAAGGCGGAACGCAAAGCTTTGAAATTGTCTGTGAAGACAAGAATTTGGGAAACTTTGAAATCGCGCTTGTTGGGAGGCATAACGTGCTCAACGCGGCATCCGTCATTGCCCTTTGTTTCGAGATGAAACTGGACATAGAAAAAATCAGAAAGGCAATTAAGGAATTTAAGGGAACATCGAGGAGATTTGAAAAGGTTGGAATGTTTCAAGATGTTATTGTGATTGATGATTACGCGCATCATCCTGATGAAATAAAAGCGACCCTTCAGGGAGCGCGCGGATATTTCCCGGAAAAAAACATATGGACGGTTTTTCATCCGCACACGTTCACAAGAACAAAAGCCTTACTTCAGGAATTTTCGCAAAGCTTTGAAGATACGGATAGAGTGATAGTGATTGATATCTACGGAAGTGTTCGCGAACTTCATGGCGGAATTTCTTCAAAGGATCTGGTAGAATTGATCAACAAATATCTTCCTGGACGTGCCGACTATATTCCGACAATGGATGAGGCAGTGCGTTATCTTGTCGAAACTTATGGAAGATATGACGTGCTTATCACGATGGGAGCGGGCGATGTTTGGAAAATAGCGAAGAAACTGGTTGAAATTAACAAACAAAACTAATCAAAAACAAATGATCAATATCGAAAAAAATGCGCCGTTAGCGCCGATGTCCTCTTTCAAGATCGGCGGAAACGCTGATTTTTATGCGGAAGTAAAAACTGTCAGTGAGCTCAAAGAAGCCTTGAAGTTTGCAAAGGAAAACAGGCTTGATTTCTATGTTCTCGGAGGCGGCACGAATGTTTTGTTCAGTGACAAAGGATTTTCCGGATTAATTATTAGGATTAGGAACGAAAGAGTGAAAATAGAAGGAAATGAAGTGACGGCGGGGGCAGGTGCGTCTCTTTTGGGAATCGTAAATGCTGTTGCGGAAGCCGGTCTTGCAGGCTTGGAATCGCTTGCCGGAATTCCCGGAACATTGGGAGGAGCCGTGCGCGGCAATGCCGGAGCGTATGGATCGGAAATAAGCGAACGCATAAAAAGCATCAGCGTTTTTGATGCTAAGACATCTCAGGAAAAAGAGTACGGGAAAGAAGAGTCGGAATTCGGATACAGGAAGAGTATCTTTAAGAAAAACAAGCATCTCATTATTGTTTCAGTGAGTTTTGTTTTGGAAAAAGGAAACTCAGAGGAGCTTCTGCAAAAGGTGAAGGAATTACTTTCCAAAAGGAACAGCAGTGGACTCTATGGTCTCAAGAGTGCCGGTTCATTTTTTATGAATCCCGAAGTGTCTGATGAAAAATTGAGATCTGAATTCGAAAAAGATACCGGACAGCGGCTGAGGGGCAGCACCATCCCGGCCGGGTGGCTGATTGAAAGAGCCGGTCTCTGCGGGAAAAAAATCGGAGGGGCTGCTGTTAGCGAGAAGCATGGCAACTTCCTGATAAACGCGGATAATGCCACTGCCGAAAATGTAATAATATTGGCAAGTTTTATCAAGCAACAGATTCGCAGCAAGTTCGGAGTGCAGCTGCAGGAAGAAGTTAATTATGTCGGGTTTTAATAAGCTATTTTAATTTGTTATCTGTTAATAATTTAAAAATAAAATCATGGCAATCAAAGAAAACATGAAATTTTTGTTCAAAGGCGTGAAGATCGATGAAAGGACCGAGGGATATGTGAGGAAACGGCTGAACGGTTTGGACAGGTATATTGAAAATATACTGAAAGCTGAAGTGGAAATTGATAAGGACAAAAAGGGAAAATTCAGAGTTGAGGTGATGCTGTTTACTCCGCGCGACATGTTTAGGGCCGACAACACGACGGACAGCATTGAGGGCTCCGTTGATATGGTTGTTGATGAGCTCCAAAATCAGATCACACACGTAAAAGGCAAGACCGAGACTCTTCAGAAGAAGGGAGCGAGAGATCTCAAGAAGAAAATGGTCGGGGAGGAATAATGTGCAGTTTACGGCCGATAAATTTTGCAAAAATATGAACAAAAAAATCGCAAGCGAAGTTGCAGTAGGAATAATTTTATTAGTTGCTGTTGCAATAGGAGGAGTATTTTATTGGCAGAATAAGATAAATGGCCAACAACCAGCAGGTGATGATCATCAAAGGGCTTGTACGGAAGAAGCGAAAATTTGTCCTGACGGATCTAGCGTCGGCAGGACAGGACCGAGTTGTGAATTTGCGCCATGTCCGGAAAACGGCAAACAGGATGCAGTGAACAACGGTCCGCAACAAGTGGTCGGAAACGATCGGGATGAACACGGGTGCATAGGTTCTGCAGGCTACGTTTGGTGCGAAGAAAAACAAAAATGCCTAAGAACATGGGAAGAGGGCTGTATAAGTAAGTAATATATTACTTACCATACTCCTTACCAAGAATCCTTTGACCCAAGTTGTTGTTAAAAAAGTTAATGGCAAATAAGATAATGCATCCGCTGCCATACATAATAGTATATGCGGCAGTAAAAATAGGTCGTATTTATAATATGGAAAGCCTTTGACTCGGGGCTTTTTTGGGTATAAAATGTGCAAAGAAAGCGATTTTGAAGACGTAATGTATATTGGCTTCTGGCGGAGCCCTGATTATATTTTTATCAAGCAACAAGTTCATCAAGAAGTACAATTTAAATCTACTTGACTAACTTTTAAACATGCTGAATTTCTAAAAACTATTGTATGGATTTTTTAAGCAAGATATTTGGATCAAATGAGAGGGAAATAAGGAGGCTGCAGCCGATCGTTGCGGCTGTTAATGCGTGGGAAGAAAAAATATCTGCGCTTTCCGATGAAGGGCTCAAGACTAAAACCGATGAATTCAGGGAAAGGCTCAAAAAAGGCGAAACTCTTGACGATATTTTGCCTGAGGCATTTGCAGTCGTTCGTGAAACGGCAAAAAGGATCATTGGCGAACGGCACTACGACGTTCAGCTCATGGGAGGGATAGCGCTTCATAAGGGAACCATAACTGAAATGAAGACCGGTGAAGGAAAAACGCTGACATCGACTCTTGCTATATATCTTAATGCTATTGAAGGAAAAGGCGTACACGTGATAACGGTCAACGATTATCTCGCAAAACGCGATTGCAACTGGATGGGCTCGATCTATCACGCGTTGGGACTTTCGACTGCGTGCATCATGCATGACGTTTCATATGTTTATGAACCGAAAGTGATCGACAAGAATGAAGTCAGCGTTGAGATGGAAAATCTTAAGGAGATTACGCGTAGGGAGGCATATGCCGCAGACATCACGTACGGAACTAATAATGAATTTGGTTTTGACTATCTCCGCGACAACATGGTGCAGAGCCTTGATCAGATGTCACAAAGGGAATTGAACTATGCGATTGTGGATGAAGTTGACTCGATACTTATAGATGAAGCAAGAACCCCTTTGATCATTTCCGCTCCCGACAGCGAATCGACGAAACTCTATCAGCGCTTTGCGCAGATCGTTCCGCGTCTCAAAGAAAAAGAAGATTATGAAGTCGATGAAAAGATGAAAGCTGCGACTCTCACGGAAGCCGGAATTTCCAAAGTTGAAAAAGAGCTTGGAGTCGGTAATATCTACGAAGTAGGTAAGATAAACTATGTCCATCATCTTGAACAGTCTTTGAAAGCGCAGGTGATTTTCAAGCGTGATCGTGACTATGTCGTGAAGGACGGTCAAGTAATCATTGTTGATGATTTTACGGGACGCCTCATGGAAGGAAGGCGTTACAGCGACGGACTGCATCAGGCAATCGAAGCAAAAGAACGTGTGGAAGTGCAGAAAGAATCCAGGACACTCGCGACGATAACTTTTCAGAACTATTTCAGGATGTACAAGAAGCTTGCCGGAATGACAGGAACAGCGTCAACAAGCGCGGAGGAATTTGCGAAAGTATATAAGCTTGATGTTCTCGAGATTCCGACAAACAAACAGATGATCAGGAAAGATCTTCCGGATGTGGTCTATAAGACTGAGAAAGGAAAATTCGATGCGATTGTCGAGCTTATCAAAGAAGCGAACAAAAAGGGACAGCCTCTTTTGGTCGGAACGATTGCTATTGAGAAATCGGAATATCTGAGCGCGCTTCTTGAACGCGAAGGCATCAAACATGAAGTTTTAAACGCGAAGCATCACGAAAAAGAAGCTTCCATCATTACCAATGCGGGACAGAAAGGCGCTGTCACAATCGCGACCAACATGGCCGGCCGCGGAACAGACATAAAACTTGGAGAAGGAGTGAGGGAGGTTGGCGGACTATATATTATCGGAACGGAACGCCATGAGGCGCGGCGCATCGACAATCAGCTTCGCGGTCGTGCCGGTCGCCAGGGCGATCCGGGAATGAGCCAATTCTATGTTTCACTTGAGGATGAGCTTATGCGAAGATTTGGTGGTGATAAGTTGAAGAATATGATGGACAATCTTGGCCTTCCGGAAGATCAGCCTATCCAGAATTCAATCATTTCTAAAACAATTGAAAGCGCTCAATCGAAAATTGAAGGATATAACTTCGACATCCGAAAGCACGTGCTTGACTATGACGACGTGATGAACAAGCAGCGTGAAGTCATCTACAAGAAACGCAAAGAAATATTGGCATCCAAAGACGCAAGGCAAGAGATGACGAATTACATAGAGGAAGAAATTGAGAGGACTGTTGCCAATCAATGCGTAGGAGAAGAACAGGACTGGAACATGGAATTAATTTCCACCGAACTGCAAAATGTTTTTCCTTTTTCAGGACAAGACCGCAAAAAAATTGAGGGCATCAGGAGCGATAAGGCCAAAGATGTGGCTGAAAAAATTTCCGCAATGACAGAATATGCGATAGGCAAAGCAAAAGAAGCATATATTCAAAAGGAAAAAGAAATCGGTCCTGAAGTTATGAGGCAAGTTGAAAAGGCGGTAATCCTGCAGACCATAGACACTCTTTGGATGAACCATCTTGATGAAATTGACTACTTGCGGCAGGGAATCGGTCTCAGGGGATATGGGCAGCGCGATCCGCTTGTTGAGTACAAGAAAGAGGCATACAATTTGTTTTCACATCTTGTTGAAAATATGCGATCGACAACCGTGAAAACAATTTTTAGGGTTTCGTTGGTTTCAGCAGGTCCGCAGCAACCGCAGCAGCCGAAAAATGTCCAGTATAAGGGCGCTGAAGAAAGTGTCTCGCAGTTCGGTGCGGCGAAAGAAACTGAAACAGGAGAAGCTCCTGCTCCGCAGCAGCCAATTATCAACAAAAGCAAAGTTGGAAGAAATGATCCGTGTCCTTGCGGCAGCGGAAAGAAATACAAGAAGTGCTGTGGGAGGTAGGTTATGTGAAAAAATAAAAAAGACCGCGATGTACTATCTTTCATAAGCAGCCAAAAAATAATCCATGAAAAAACTCGAAACATATACAGGTGGGGAGTATTCGGAAGAGCAGCTCTTGAGCGATCTGAGACAGCGAGTCGCTTTTGAAAAAATAACTTCATATGAAGAATACAAAGGGCTGGTTGATGAAATTGTGGAAGAAAAAAGAGCGTTTGGTTTTTTTCATCCGGATGAAAATCTCGAAAAAATAAAAAGCGACCTGGATTCTCGTTGGGGGGAAATAAAGGAGCAACTGGAAAGGCATAAAGAGAAACTGCCAGAACCGTAAAGCTTGCATAATTACAAAGCCTGCATAAATTTGCAAAAATGCAAAGAAATTTTGCATATTTTATCTCTGTAAGGCTATTATTGCCTTATCCGCAGGCTTAATATATAATGCCAACTATGACAAGCGCGAAAAAGAAACTACAACTTCAGTTTGCGGGAACCGTTTTGCTGGCCGTTTTTGCGGGCTTGTTTTCATATCCCGAAGTGCTGAAATTTGCTCCTCCGGCATATAATGCCATCAGCAGGTTGAAAATTAATCTCGGCCTTGATCTGCAGGGAGGGATACATTTGGAATATAAGGCGGATATTTCAAACATAGATTCGTCGCATGTTGATGAAGCGCTTCAGGGGGCGCAGGATGTGATCGAAAGGAGAATCAACGCTTTTGGTGTCGGCGAACCGTTGGTGCAAACAGCAAAAAGCGGCAATGAGCACAGAGTGATTGTTGAGCTTCCCGGTATAAAAGATATTGAGCAGGCGAAAGAAAAAATAAAAGATGCGCCGCTTTTGGAGTTCAAAGAAGAGGGCGAACCGGATCAATCGACCAAAGACATGTTTGATCAGATAAACAAGCAGGCGAAGGAGAAGGCGCAGAAAGTTCTTGAAGAAGTGAAAAATGGAGGAGATTTCTCACAACTCGCAAAAGATAATAGTGAGGATCCGGGATCAAAAGAAAATGGGGGAGATCTTGATTTTGCAAAAAAGGGACAATTTGTTTCCGAATTTGACGAAGTGCTTTTTGAAAAGGGTTTGAAATCGGGAGAAATTTATCCTGAACTTGTTGAAACACAATTCGGCTGGCACATCATCAAGTTTATTGAATCAAGAGGTGAGGGGGACGAGAGGGAAGTTCATGCCGCCCATATCCTTTTTGCAAAACACGATCCATATCAATATGAACAGTTTATATATAAAGATACCGGTCTTTCCGGAAAGAATTTGAAATTTGCAACGGCTCAATATTCCCAAGGTCAGGGATTGGGAGAGCCGGAAGTGGCGCTCCAGTTCGACGATGAGGGAACTAAGCTTTTTGCCGAACTTACGAAAAAAAATCTGGGCAAGCAAATAGCGATATTTCTTGATGGAGAGCTTCAAATTGCTCCTGTTGTGCAATCAGAAATAACCAACGGACAGGCGGTTATCACCGGTAATTACACTTTTCAAGAAGCCAAGGAAATAGCCGAAAGATTGAATCAGGGAGCATTGCCTGTGCCGTTAACGCTTGTTTCTCAACAGAGCGTCGAGGCGTCTCTTGGCATTGAATCGCTCCAGAAAAGCCTTATTGCTGGTGTTGTTGGACTTGCTGCTGTTACAGTTTTTATGATTATTTTCTATAGGTTTTTGGGCTTTGTAGCTTCGATTTCGCTTCTGATCTATACCGCACTTATGATAACTATTTTTAAATTCAGCGGGATTACTCTGACGTTGTCCGGAATCGCTGGATTTATTCTTTCCATTGGAATGGCCGTTGACGCAAACATCTTGATTTTTGAACGCACGAAAGAAGAAATAAAAAGAGGGAGGACTGTGCAGAACGCCATTGAAGAAGGATTCAAGCGCGCATGGACTTCGATTCGTGACGGAAACGTATCATCCATGTTGACTGCGGGAATCCTCTATTTCATGGGTACGGGTTTCGTGAAAGGATTCGCAGCATCTCTTTTTATCGGAGTTGCCGTTTCCATGTTTACAGCCATCGTGATAACTCGCACCATGCTGAGGTTTTTGGTTAGCGATTGGATACATGAGAGAGTATGGATAGTGGGCATCAGAAAAAAAGATGTGAAAATTTCCAATACTTAATGGCTAATTTCTAACAAATTCGGTTTATTAAATATTTAGACATTGGTAGAAATTTTACGAACATGTTCAATATTATCGGTAAAGCCAAATACGCTTATATATTTTCGGGAATACTTGTTTTTGCCAGTATTTTGAGTTTGTCTTTTTGGGGACTTAAATATGACATCGACTTTACAGGAGGGACGCTTATGAAGGTTGGATTTGCCGATAGCGTTCCGTCCAATCAAGAAATTTCAGAAACTCTTCAGCATTTAAATTTGGGCAGTCTAATAATTCAAGCTTCGGACGGAAATATAGCGCTCATTAGATATTCCGCGGATGATGACAAAACAAATGATGATGTTTGGAACGCTATCAGAGAAAAATATTCGGGTGCCACACAACAAAGCGTGGATTTCATAAATTCCACGGTGTCTAAAGAGCTCAAATCAAAATCGCTCCAAGCAATCGCGTTGGCGATAGCGATGATCATGGCGTATATTGCTTGGGCTTTCCGCAAGGTTTCGCGCCCTGTCGAATCATGGAAATATGGACTTGGCGCAGCGATTGCTCTCGCTCATGACATCTTGATCACAACAGGAGTGTTTTCAGTGCTCGGACATTTCTACGGGGTGGAAATCGGAATACCGTTCATAGCCGCACTTTTGACAATATTAGGATTTTCCGTGCACGATACGATTGTGGTCTATGACAGGACAAGGGAGAATCTTCTCAGGGGGTCGAATAAAGAAGGCTTTTCGGACGTAGTAAATAGGAGTCTTAATGAAACTCTTGTTCGTTCGATTAATACTTCGCTGACTGTGGTGATAACGCTGCTGGCAATATATCTTTTTGGAGGCTTGTCGATAAAATATTTCGCGCTGGCACTGCTCATAGGTGTCATTATCGGAACATATTCTTCCATATTCATCGCGTCGGCATTGCTTGTGACGAGTTATAATCTGATGGTAAAAAAATAAGCCTTAGATAACAAATGCTATAAGCAGTAAGTTTGTTTTTCATTCATAAGACTTAATAATCAAAATATCAAATTAACAATTTTAAAAGTATGTTTAATATTTTTAAGAAAAAAGATAAAGATAAAAAAACTGATAATCCTCTGGATCCGCAGAACATGAGTTTCATGCAGAGAATGGCAATGAAAAAACTTGAAAAGATGAGTCCCGAAGAAAGAGGCAAACTTATAAAAAAGGTAATGACACCAAAAAATATCCAGAAAAACAAGGCTGAAATCCTTAAAACTCTTGAAGCCATGCAGAAATCCGGGCAGATGAACTCGCATCAGGTTTTTGAAGCAAAAAAAAGATTAGGATTACTCTAAAATCATCCAGAAAAAATATAAGCCGGGATAGGTGTATACCTTCCCGGCTTTTTTTCATGCTGCTTTTCGCTTTTTTTCTTCATACATTTTCTCGTCGGCAAGTTTTATTGCTTTGTCTATGTCCATGCGCGGTTCGAATACTTCTCTGCCTATGGACACTGAAAGAGGTATTCGTACGTCTTCGAAGAATAACTGATGGGTCCTTACAGATTCTCTGATTCTAAACTCAAAGGCGCATGGGTCATAATCCAAAGAGTCTTTGCTGAAAGTGGTTGCCACCACAAATTCATCTCCGCCGTAGCGTATGAAAATGTCATTTTTTCGAAGAATTTTCTTGATGCATGCTACGACAGCCAAAATTGCTTCGTCTCCCGCCCTATGCCCGTGGATGTCGTTTATTTTTTTGAGGCCGTCTATGTCAATGAAAAAGATGACAAATCTGCTTTCTGTGGCTAATAGCGAGCGACGGCGTTTCATTTCGGTTTCCATGAAGATTCGTCCGTTGATCAGTCCCGTGAGAGAATCTCTCGGGCAACTATTGTTTCCGAAGAGAATCAGCAACATTCCAAATACAAGAAAAGAGAAACCGAAACATTTTACCGCTTTTGCCGGAAAAAGCAAAAGGGCATTGCTATGTGGCGCCAAGAATTCGCCGAAGATTATGCATCCTGCGAATGAGAACGCAGACAGCGCCAGAAAAATCAATCCTTTCTGCTTCTCCAATCTCAGATGCCATAACCGCAGAGACATCAGACATTTTTTCAATTTCAACCTCCTTGTTTTAAAAGATGTTCCACGGCACTTTAATTAAATTTTTTAAACTACTAGTAACTAAATATAGATAATTCGTGATGAAAATCCTATATTATTTTTATTATGCAACAGAAGAATAATTTGTCAATAGATTGCGTCTGAAGCATATTGCATCCAAGCCGTTTTGTTGCTATTATGGCTGTATATGGACAAAAACTTGGAAAAACAAATTGATGAAATTCTCACGCGAGGAGTGACAGAGGTGATAGACAAAGAAAACCTTAAAAAAAGGCTTCTTGCCGGAGAGAAACTCAGGGTGAAGCTCGGAATTGATCCCACAAGTTCGAATATTCATCTCGGCCGCGCCGTTACGCTTTTAAAACTTCGCGACTTGCAACAACTTGGACATCAGATAGTATTCATTATTGGAGATTTCACCGCTCAAATTGGAGATACTTCCGACAAGGAAAGCGAAAGGCCCATGCTTTCAAAAGAAACGGTCGAGTCCAATCTTAGGACATATCTCCAGCAGGCTGGAAAGATTTTGGACATGAATAAAGTTGAATCACACAGGAATTCCGAATGGCTTGGAAAGCTTACGTATTCTGAAATATCTGAGCAGGCAAATATTTTTTCTCTTGCTGAGTTTTCCGCGCGTGAAAATATCAGGAAAAGATTGACCGCGGGAAAAAGAGTTTCTCTCAGGGAAGTTCTGTATCCTCTTATGCAGGGATATGACAGCGTAATGATTAAGGCGGATGTTGAAATAGGAGGAACAGATCAAAAGTTCAATATCCTCGCAGGCAGGGAAATGCAGAAACATTTCGGACAAAAACCGCAAGACATAATATTAAATGAGCTTATTGAAGGTATAGACGGACGAAAGATGAGTTCGAGCTGGGGGAATACAGTCAACATTACGGACGATCCAAACACCATGTTTGGTAAGGTGATGAGCGTGGGCGATGATCTTATTGTGAAATATTTCATAAGTTGCACCAGAGTGCCACTTGATGAGGTGGAAAAGATAAAAAAAGAGATGGATGATGAAAAACTTAATCCGCGCGATGCAAAACTGCGCCTTGCAGGAGAAATAGTGAAGCTTTATCACGGGGAAACGGAGTCTCGCAAAGCTCGCCAGTATTTTATCAATACTTTTTCAAAAAAAGAAATTCCTGCTGAAGCTCCGAAATTTGTTGTCAAGGGCGATTCCATAAAGCTCGCGCAGCTCATTTTGGAATCAAAAAATGCGAAGAGTCTTAGCGACGCGAGAAGAAAAATAGAACAAGGAGGCGTATCATTAGACGATGAGAAAATAACCGATGTGCAAAGCGTCGTCACGAAAGAAAAAGACCAAAAGGTTTTAAAGATAGGCAAAATGGGATTTGTTAGAATAAAATTTGAAAAGTAGTATGCACTTGAAAAATAATAAACCGTGTCCAAAATGCGGAAGGTTTGCCGGCAGAAACGTTACTGTGGATGCCGTTATTATCAAGAACGGCAAAATCTTGCTTATAAAAAGAGGAAGCGAGCCGTTCAAGGGATATTGGGCTCTTCCCGGGGGGTACATAGAATGGGATGAAACGGTTGAAGATTCGGTAAAGCGTGAGGTATTGGAGGAATTGGGCGTATCCGTAAAATCTTCAAAGATAATTGGAGTGTATAGCGCTCCAGGCAGGCATCCCGATCAGAATATAAATGTAGCTTTTGCCGCAGAAATTGAAGGGAATGTAAAAATAGGAAGTGATGTTGATGACTATAAATGGGAATCACTGAAATCTTTGCCGCGATTGGCGTTTGATCATAACAAAATAATTGAAGATTATCTCAAAAATATTTAATTTTTTCTATGCTTAGCGAAAAAATAAACAAAATCAGAAATGAGGCGATTTTGCAGATACAAAGCGCCGCCAATGAGGATGAAATAAACGCCATCAGGGTGAAATTTTTGGGCAGGAAGAGTGAATTCACATCCATTCTGAAAGGGCTTAAGGATCTTTCGCCGGACGAAAGAAAATCCGTTGGACAACTTGCAAACTCCGCCAAAAGGGAAATAGAGGAAGCTTTAGCGCAAAAAGGCCAGGAAATCAAACAGAAAAGTTTTGATTTTGCGGCTGAAAAAATCGATATTACGATTCCTGCCGTTAAAATGAAACGAGGGCATCTTCATCCGCTTACGCAAATTCAGAACGAATTGGAAGATATATTCATTTCGCTGGGATTTGAAATTGCAGACGGTCCGGAAGTGGAAACCGATTTTTACAGTTTTGATGCGCTCAATATGCCTCCCGATCATCCGGCGCGCGACAAGTGGGATACGTTTTGGATCAAAAGCGACGGAGAACAAAAAGACAAAATTTTGTTGCGTCCGCATACTTCCCCGGTACAGATAAGACATATGGAAAATCACGAACCTCCGCTTCGGATAATATCTCCCGGAAAATGCTTCCGCAATGAAGCTACCGATGCCAAACACGAACACACTTTTTATCAGTTCGAAGCTCTTATGGTTGGCGAAGATGTGAGTGTGGCAAACTTCAAATTCATTGCCGAGCAATTTTTTTCCAGATTTTTCAAGAAAAAAATAACAGTGAGACTGCGGCCAAGCTTTTTTCCGTTCACCGAACCTAGTTTTGAATTTGACATAAGCTGCACCGTTTGCGGAGGAAAAGGCTGCCAAACATGCAAAGGCGGAGGATGGCTTGAGGTCGGAGGCGCGGGCATGGTAAATCAGAATGTTTTTGTCTCATCCGGCTATCCGAGAGGAAAATATCAGGGATTTGCGTGGGGATTCGGACTGGAAAGACTTCTTATGATGCGCAACAAAATTACCGATATCAGATTTTTTCATAGCGGTGATATAAGATTTATAAAACAGTTCTAAGATTGACTTTGTTAGCTTTTAGCTTCTTCGGTTTTTGGGAAATTCAAATTTCTAAATTCTGGTGAAGCTAGCGGAGCTGGTGAAGTTATAAGTGAAATGAAATACAGTTACAATTGGCTCAAAGAATTATCAGGGACGAAAATGTCGGTTGAAAAACTGGCTGACAATTTGATGTTGCATTCTTTTGAAATCGAAGGGATTGAAAAGTTGGAAAATTTAAAAGACGTGGTCGTGGGGGAAATCATGGAAATATCAAAACATCCGAATGCCGACAAGCTCAGGATCGCAAAAGTTAATATTGGCAAGGAAGTGCTTCAGATCGTTTGCGGAGCGCCGAATATCGAGGTGGGACAGAGGGTTCCCGTCGCGTTGGTTGGAGCCAAACTTCCCGCTTCGCCCTTGGGCGGATCGAAAGGTTTTGAAATCAAAGAGGCCGAAATTAGGGGAGTAAAATCGTTCGGAATGCTTTGCGCGGAAGATGAGCTGGGTCTGGGAACCGATCACAGCGGAATAATGATTTTAAAAAAGAACGCCAAGTTAGGGCAACCCATCGCGAAAATTTTTGGACTTGACGACGTTTCAATAGAAATTGATGTTTTGGCAAATCGCGGTCATGACGCGCTCTCGCATGTCGGCATGGCGCGCGAAATAGCGGCTCTCGAAGGAAAAAAAGTTGAATATGATTATGACGGACTCGGCGTTGCAAAAAAGAAAACGGAAGCGCTTTTAATTGAAGTGAAAGATAAAAATCTTTGTCCTCGCTACGTCGGGGCCGTGATGAAAGGGATAACAGTGGAAGATTCGCCTCAATGGATCCAAAATCGGTTGAAAATGTCAGGAATCAGGCCGATAAACAACATTGTTGACGCGACCAACTATGTGATGCTTGAACTTGGGCAGCCTATGCATGCTTTTGATTTTGATAAAATTTCAGACGGCCAAAAAGCCAATATTATAGTACGAAAGGCTGCAAAAGGAGAAAAGCTTAAGCTTCTTGATGAAAGCGTTAAAGAACTTGGTGAAAATGATATTGTCATCGCTAACGAAAAAGAACCCATTGCTCTTGCCGGAGTAATGGGCGGACTTGGAAGCGGAGTTTCGAAAAATACAAAAAGGATCGTAATAGAATCGGCGAATTTCAATGCCAGCTCCATAAGGCGCACAAGGATGCGTTTGGGAATAATAAGCGATGCGGCCTTGCGCTATGAAAAAGATATTGATTCGAACATCGCCGAGAAAGCCATGGCAAGGATTATTGAAATTCTTGAGCACACTGCAGGCGCCGAGCTGGAAGGCGTCAAAGACGTGTATCCCAAAAAAGTCAATCCTTGGAAAATTAAACTGAGACTTGATTATGCAAACAAGCTTCTTGGGGAAACTGTTCCGGCCGGCACGGTCAAGAAAATCCTGAGATCTCTTGATCTAAAAGTGGCGGGTTCCGGAAAAAATATCAGCGTCGGCATTCCCACGTTCAGGCTTGATCTCAGGACCGAGGAGGATTTGATTGAAGAAATAGGAAGAATTTACGGATACGAAAAAATCAAATCGCGGGCGCCGCTCGTTTCACTTCAGCCGGCGAAGATAAACGAAAAGAGGATTTTTGCAAGGCTCGTGAAAGACGTACTTGTTTCGCAGGGATTTTCCGAAATGTATAACTATTCTTTTTATTCACAGCGCGACGCCAATCTTGCTCAGCTCGGTTCGCTCAAGCATCTTGAACTGGAAAATCCGGCCAATCCCGATCAGGCTCTCATGAGAGTAAGTCTCGTTCCCAATATTCTCAAAAATACCAGAGAAAACCTCAAATATTTCAGGGAATTTGAAATTTTTGAAATAGGAAGGGTATATTGGCCTGCCCAAAACTTGGCCATCGAACAAGTTGCGCAAGAAATTTCGGGAAAAACCACAAAATCTTCCGCTGCAGGCAGACTGAAGGAAATTTTACCGGAAGAGAAGGAAATGCTTGTTGGCGCGATTATTCTCGAAAATAAGGGCAAAAAAGGAGAAAAGCGGGAAAAGAGGCATGAATCAAATTTCTTCATCGCAAAATCCTCGGTAGACAACCTTCTTTCGCGGATCGGCATAACGGATTATTACTATGATAACTTCAACAGCAGTCCTGTCGACACGCCGAGATCATTATGGCATGAAAGCAGGAGCGCCGAAGTGAAAATTGAAGGGCATGAAGACGCCGTAGGTTTTATGGGAGAAATAAATCCGTTTGTTCTTGCGCAGTTTAATATTCATACTCGAGTCGCTATGTTTGAATTTGACATGCAAAAACTTTTCAGTTTCGTGCAGCAAGAAAGGGAATACAGTCCGATTAACAGGTTTCCGAGCGTCACCAGGGATGTCTCAATGGTTACGGACGGCACAATAAAAGTTGATGAAATATTGCAGACCATTCAGGCGGCCGGCGGGAACATCGTGCTCGATGTAGATTTGTTTGATGCCATTGATTTTGATGACGGCACTTCAAGCTTTGCTTTTCATATAATTTTGGGCGCCGATGACAGGACCTTGACCAGCGAGGAAATAGATGATGTGGTAAGCGCGATTACAAGAGCTCTGGAAGAGGGCCTTAAAGTAAAGGTGAGGCGGTAAGGAATATATTCCTTACCTAAATAAGTATCAAAATTCAACGCTTGCTTTAAAATTACGTAATTAATTACGTAATTTTTTGCTTTCCGGTGTGCATTTATTATGTGTGCTTTCTGTATGCGAGTTGCGGTCGATTTTTGGGCTTTCGAGAGCTTAAAAACAGGAGAAAAATCAAAAGTTTCAAAAAGCTGTTTTGGGGTTGACAAAAATTTAATATATGGTAATATAATATGAAGTGTCTAATATTTATTTTTGTGTTTAAAAATATGGAATCCAGCTCAAATCAGCCACAAAAAAATATATCCGAAAACTTCTTTTTTTCTGATGCGCTAAAAGAGATTATTTCCGGTTTGTCAAAACGTTCCCAGGAAATCATTTTTATCCGCTATGGGGTTCACGGCGGCAACGCTTTGACATTGGAAGAAATCGGAAACAAATATAACATTACCCGGGAACGAGTGAGGCAGATCGTACATGAAGTCGTGAGAAAAATCTGTGAAAAAAAAGATAATCCATATCTTGTTCAGGCTAAAACAAAAATCACATTGGCTATACAGTCAAACAGTGGTATAATAGAGAAGAAAAAACTCGCTTCTGAGTTGGGAAAAAGTGATAAAAGCGAAGAAGCTGCCATAAGTTTTTTTCTGGAATGCGTGGACGGGATAAATTATCAGGAAATTCCCGGCGTGCTTAAGGCGTCATATTCAACCGCGGAATTCAATGTCAAAAAATGGAAATCAATAAAGGATGCCGCTGTTGAGATGCTTGAAAAAAAGAAAAGCACTTTGCTTCTTGATGAATTATTCAAGTCCATTGTTGAAAATTATTCCTTCTCCGGTTTCGGCAAAGAAAATCTTTCGCATTATCTGGATGTATCGGAAGAATTGGCCAGAAATTCTTTTGGAAAATGGGGAATTGCAAAGTGGAAAGAAGTTTCTCCCAAAGGAACAAGGGAAAAGGCCTATCTTATCCTCAAGGAAACAAAGAAACCGTTGCATTTCCGGGAAATCGCGGAAGAAATCGACAGGCACAGCCTTAACAAAAAGAAAACGCATCCCCAGACCGTGCATAATGAGCTTATTAAAGATGACAATTTTGTGCTGGTGGGAAGAGGCATATATGCTTTGGCAGAGTGGGGGTACAAAAAAGGTACGGTAAAAGACGTTATCGAGGAAATCATCAAGGCGGCAAAAAAACCACTCAAAAGAGATGAGATTATAGGAAAAGTCCTGAAGGTAAGACAAGTGAAGAAATCAACCATAGTGATCAATCTTAACAACTACTTTACTAAATCGAAAAGCGGCACATATTCAATCAAAAAATAGCCGTATTGCGAAAAAATAAAAATCATGTCTTGTTTGAAGGGCAAAATTGCATCCGGGCGGGTTTAACGAGACAAAAATATGGAAATAATTTCAAGCGCATTTATCCAGATCGGAAATTCATTGGCGTTATCGGGCCAGGTATTGGAACATACTTGGTTTATCGCTCTGCCGCCCATCTTTTATCTGTTTTTCAAAATCCTTTGGCTGTATCATATACAGGACAAATATTTTTCTTCCCTTACCTGGACGTTGCTTGAAATCATTCCTCCAAAAAATATTGAAAAAAGCCCTAAACCCATGGAGGCTCTTTTTGCTGGTTTTGCCGGAGTTGAAAAAACATTCAATCAGCTTGAAATAAATCTCGACGGAGCGTTCACAGACATAATGAGTCTGGAACTAGTAAGCGATGAAGGCAATGTGCATTTTTACATTAGAACGTTGAAAAAGCATCGCAGTCTTGTTGAGTCGCACATCTACGCCCAGTATCCGGATGTGGGGATAGTCGAGGTTCCCGATTACGTGGATGATATACCCAGAATAGTTCCCAACAGCCAATGGGACTTGTGGGGAGCAGATTTGGAATTTACCAAACATGACGCTTATCCCATAAGAACCTATCCGAAATTTGAAGAATCAGTCACGGGAAAAATGATCGATCCTTTGGCCGGACTCGTCGAAACAATGGGAAAAATAGGTCCCGGCCAGAAAATGTGGCTTCAATGGGTCATTTATCCCGCCAAGCCGAGTTGGGGAGTGACTGAAGGAAAGAAAATATTGGATAAACTGAAAGGCAGGGAGGAGAAAAAGGAAGAAATTCTAAAAAGGCTTTGGAAAGATATTATGGATGTATTTTCCAATTTGATAATCGCGCTTACCAAGCCGGTTGAATTTAAGGAAGAGTCAAAGAAAGAGGAACAGCCGCTCGAATTCAGACTGTCACCAGGGGAAAGAGAGGTTCTTAAAGCGATCGAAGATAATCTGGGTAAATTGCAATTTTTCACAAAGGGACGTTTCATTTATGTGGGACGCAGGGAAAATTTCGACAGGTCGCTCGGAGTCACTTCTTTCTTCGGTGGAATAAAGCAGTTTAATGACGAAAATTTGAACGGTTTCAAGCCGGGGAGTGATACCAAAACTGTCTCCGCCTATTTTTTCAAGGAATCTCGTTTGAGATACAGACAAAGGAAAATTTTGCGCAGATACAGATCGAGAAGCATGGATGGATTTAAGATGACTTTGAGCTCGGAAGAACTTGCAACGGTATTTCATCTGCCTGATATGAGCGTGGTTGCTCCTTCGATTACGCGCGTTGAGGCAAAACGCGGAGGAGCTCCGGCAAATTTGCCCGTGGAATAAATCACCGATACGAAACCACGAATCACACATGAATCTATGAAAAACATAAAAAATTAAACGACGAAGCCAGTGATGAATAATGATATAACTTTTTTTGCAAAAACAAATTTCAGAAACCAGGAACGGGTCTTCGGAATAAAAACCGATGACAGGCGCAGACACATTTACATCATCGGAAAGACCGGAATGGGAAAGACAAATCTGCTTGAGAATATGGCCGTGCAGGATATTCGAAGAGGGAACGGAGTTTGCTATATTGATCCTCACGGAGACACCGCCGAGAAGCTCATAAAAGCGATTCCGTCCGAGCGCATCAAGGATGTTATATATCTCAATCCAGCGGACCAAAAGTTTCCGATAGCTTTCAATGTCATGGAAGCTGTCAATCCGGAATACCGACATCTAGTTGCGTCCGGTCTTATCGGTGTGTTCAAAAAAATATGGGCGGATTCGTGGGGTCCCCGTTTGGAATATATTTTGCGCAATGCAATTTTGGCGCTTTTGGAATATCCGGGCAGCACGCTTTTGGGCGTGACAAGAATTCTTGTGGACAAGAGATATCGCGAGAAAGTCGTGGACAAAGTCACGGATCCCGTTGTGAAACAGTTTTGGAACGAGGAATTCACAAAATGGAACGACAGAGTTCTGCAGGAAGTTATTTCACCTATTCAAAACAAAGTCGGGCAATTTTTATCAAGTTCGCTTATTAGAAACATTGTCGGCCAGACGCAGTCGTCTTTTGATATCAGGGAAGTCATGGATTCCAAAAAAATTCTCATCCTGAATCTTTCCAAAGGAAGAATTGGCGAAGATAACAGCGCTCTTTTGGGCGCGATGATGATAACAAAAATTCAGCTTGCCGCGATGGCGCGTGTTGATATTCCCGAAGAAGAACGCAATGATTTCTACCTTTATGTCGATGAGTTTCAGAACTTCGCGACGGAATCTTTTGCCAATATTCTCTCGGAGGCCAGAAAATACAGACTTAATTTGATTTTGGCTAATCAGTATATATCTCAAATCGATGAAAAGGTGCGCGACGCGATTTTCGGCAATGCCGGAACAATAATCTCATTCAGGGTCGGCGCGGTTGACGCTGAATTTTTGGAAAAAGAATTCGCGCCTATCTTTACGGAAAATGATATTGTCAATCTCGCAAAATACAACATCTATCTTAAATTGATGATTGATGGAATCGCGGGAGACGCTTTTTCGGCGGTGACTCTGCCCCCCATATTTATAGAAGACACGCTGGAAAATGAACAGAAAGTTATACAGATCTCTCGCGAACGCTACGCGTCGACAAAAGCTGAAGTGGAAGATAAGATTGCACGCTGGTCTGGAATCATGCCTTCGGGAGGATTCCAAACGGTCAACAAGCTGCAGCAGGAACAAACAGTCAGCGAGCCGCGGCAAAAACAACAGGCGCAACAAGGGACAAAACCCGAGGCGGAGGTAAAAAAAGAAACTGCCGGAAAAGATTCTGTGAAGGCTCCAAAGGAAAGTGATGCTGAACCTGCAATTTCAAGGCCGATGTTCGACGCAATATGCGACATGTGCGGCAATAATATTCAGGTTCCTTTCCAGCCGGACGGAAAGAGGCCGACTTTCTGCAGAGAGTGCCTAAAAGACTACCAGCGCATGATGGCGAAAGAGAAACTTGCCCAGGAGAAGCGCGCCCAGCACGAAAGAGAAGAAGCGGGATCTGGGAAAAGCGCGGATCGCGGAGAAAAAACTAGTAAACGCGCGAAAGAGAATCGGGAAAAAGAGGGAGATTTCCAAAAAGATTTTTCATCTCAAAAACCCTTCGAAAAACATGTGGAGCACAAACTCTATGCGCCCGATGAAAAATCGCTAAAACTTTCACAGATGAAATATATTGCTCCGAAAAAATTCAGATCGCAAAGAAAAAGACCTCAAATAAATCTTGACGAAGTTCGGAAGCTGATAGATAATTCAAAAAATAATAAAAAACAAGAATAATAGGCGAAATGTCAGATAATTCCTTGAGATTGTTCGAACTGTAAGCGGTATTTTTAATCCGTTTTATCACCAAGCTTGGCGACTGACATCAGTCCCGAGTTTTTATTTTTCTGAGGATTTTTATGCAAAGGAATAAAAAGAATAAAAGAAAAAAAGTAATTGTCGGCATGTCAGCGGGAGTTGATTCCTCCACCGCGGCAGCGCTGCTCAAGAAACAGGGATACGATGTCGTTGGAGTGTTTTTGCGTTTCTGGAAAGAGCCAAAAGAAACGTCCGGAGAAAGCGATGACTACTTCGCGGAATCCGAAAAAGATGCGAAAAATGTGGCAAAAACGTTGGGCATCGAGTTTCATGCGGTGGATGTCTCGAGAGAATTTAAAAAACACGTTGTGAAATATTTTATCGATGAAATTAAGGCCGGCAGAACCCCGAATCCCTGTGTGACATGCAACAAAAAAGTGAAATTTCACGTGCTTTTTGAAAAAATGCTTGAGATGAAAGCCGATTTTGTTGCTACCGGACATTATGCCAGAATAGAAAAAAAGAACGGAAAATATCGCTTGTATATGCCAAGTGACGCGCAAAAAGATCAGACATATTTCTTGTATAATCTTACTGAAAAACAGCTGGCTAAAATTCTGTTTCCGCTGGAGTCACTCAAGAAACCCGAAACGAGAAAGATCGCCAAAAAAATGAGCCTTCCGGTTTTTGACAGGGATGATTCGCAGAATATTTGTTTCATAAGAGGCGAGAGCCCGGATGGATTTATCAGGCGCAATGTCAATCTTTCGCCCGGCGATATAGTTTTTGCGAACAGTTCACTTTGTGCCGGCGCACAAAGCACCCTGAAGTCCGGAGCAGGAGCGAAAATAGGAACCCATGAGGGACTTGAGCTATACACAATCGGGCAGAGGAAGGGCATAAATATAGGCGGAAACGGGCCTTATTATGTTGTGGAGCGCGATTTTAAAAGCAACCGGCTTATTGTCACCAATAACCCCAACGATCCCGGCCTCTGCAGAAAAACGATGCTTGTTGAAGCCGAAAATTGGATCTCGGGCGAGCCGAAATTTCCTCTTGAAGCCAATGTGAAAATCCGCTATAAGAATCGGGCGGTTCGTGCTATAATAAAAAAACAGGCGGAAAAAGGGCAAAAATCGAAAACAATCCTGAAAGTGGAATTTTTGGAGCCTCAGAGAGCGGTGACTCCCGGCCAGTCCGCTGTGTTCTATTCTGACGACAGCGAGGTGCTGGGGGGAGGAATAATCAAATAGGCATCAGAATGCGAGCTTGAAGCAACTGCAAAATATAGAAGCTAAAAATTAAAAACCTAAAAAGCTAATATATGAATCCTGAAATTTCGGCACAAAAGAAAAAAATGCAGATGGAAATTCTGCTCAAGGAATCTGATGTGAAAAAATTCGAGCGGGTTAAGGTTGAGCTGGAGATTGCGCTTCGCGATATCAAGCAAAAGGAAGCGCAGCTTCAGGCGGATAAAGCATCAAAGGAGAGCAGGCTCAAAAGAACTGAAGAAGATATTACTCAGCTTCGCAACGAAATAATAAAATTGAAGCGCCAGATGAACATGCTGGGACATTAATATTTAATTTTACTCATATGATATATTCGAAATTTGAAAAAGTCGTGAAAGAAAAAATATCGGATGAAGATGTCCTTGGGAAAATTGGCAATAAGTTACATGATATAGAACGTGAGATTGACGGCATGGCCAACAGGAACGATGCGGATTTGAACGAAATTTTGCGCAGGACCAAAGAGTTGCTTGAAAGGGCTTTCAGAAACTCACTGGGAAGTTCGATCTGGGTGGGGAAAAACTGGAAAGATATTAAGGAAGATATCGAGCATAATCTTAGAGAATTAAAAAATAGATTGTAATGACGGCAAACGAACTCAGAAAAAAATATCTGGATTTTTTTGAATCAAAGGGACACACAATAATCCCTTCGGCTTCTTTAATTCCGCGCGAAACCGACGCTTCGACTTTGTTTACGACTGCCGGAATGCATCCTTTGGTGCCGTATCTTCTTGGCGAGGAGCATCCGGGCGGTAAAAGAGTTGCGAACGTTCAAAAGTGTATCCGCACGAGCGATGTTGACGACGTCGGAGACAACAGACATCTTACTTTTTTTGAAATGCTCGGAAACTGGAGCTTTGGAGATTATTTCAAAAAAGAAGCGATCGAGTGGAGCTTTGAATTTTTGACAGACAAAGAAAACGGGCTCGGACTTGATCACGAAAGGTTGTACGTCACTGTTTTTAAGGGCGAAGATGGCATTCCGCGCGACGAGGAATCGATTTTGATCTGGCAGGATGTTTTCAAGCAAAAAACCGGATTTGACGCGGAAGTGGCTGGCGATGATGAAATGATTAAGGGCAACATAAAAATTATACCGCTCGGAGAAGACGATAATTTTTGGATTGCGGGGAAAACGGGACCGTGCGGTCCTGACACCGAAATGTTCTATGATACAAGACCCGAAGAAGGGCAGATGAACGGAAAATTTTCCGATCTTGTAAAATCAGGACGCCTCATTGAGGTCTGGAACGACGTTTTCATGGAATATGAAAAAAAGGCTGACGGAACATATGAAAAATTAAAGAAACACAATGTTGATACCGGAATGGGTCTGGAAAGGACGCTCTATGTCATAAGCGGAAAGCAGAATGTTTTTGAAACCGAATTGTTTCAACCGATTTTTGCAAAAATTTTTGAAATTGCAGGAAAAAATTGCGAGTCCGAAGCCAAAAGCTGTCGCATCATTGCGGATCACATAAAAGCCGCGACTTTCATCATTTCCGAAGGTGTCGTTCCTGCAAATGTCGGAAGGGGATATGTTCTTCGCAGATTGATCCGTCGTGCTGTGCGATACGGAAAACTTCTTGGAATTGAAAAAAACTTTGCTAAAGAAATTGCCCAAGTTGTGGTTGATATGTATAAAGATTTTTACAAAGAACTTAAAGATAATAAAGAAAAGATTTTTGAAGAGCTGGAGAAAGAGGAAGAAAAATTTAAAAGGACTTTGGAGCAGGGATTAAGAATCATGGAGAAAATCAAATGGTTGCCAGTAAGGAAGAAGGGTGGGTGGAAGAAAGGGGAATATATGAATAAAGTTGACGCAAAGATAGCTTTTGATTTATATCAAACATATGGATTTCCCCTGGAACTCATCCAGGAAGAATTAGAGAAAAAGGGGATGTTTGTTGAAATAGAGGAATTCAAGGAAGAATTCAAAAAACATCAGGAGCTTTCAAAAACTGCTTCTGCCGGAATGTTCAAAGGAGGGCTTCAAGATACTAGCGAGCAGACAGTGAAACTTCACACAGCTGCTCATTTGATGCTGGCGGCGCTCAGGCAGGTTTTGGGGAATCATGTCGTTCAAAAAGGTTCGAACATTACTCCCGAAAGGCTCCGTTTTGATTTTTCGCATCCGGAAAAAATGACGGAAGAGCAAAAAACAAAAGTTCAGCAGCTTGTTAATGCCGCGATCGAAGCAAAGCTGGACGTTATCAAAGAGGAGATGACACTGGATGAGGCTCGAGAAAAAAATGCAATGGGAATTTTTGATTCAAAGTATGGCGAAAAAGTGACGGTATATTCCATCGTTAATGACGCAGGTGAAATCGTCAGCCGTGAAATATGCGGAGGCCCGCATGTGAAAAATACAGGAGAACTCGGACATTTCAAGCTTGTAAAAGAGGAATCGTCAAGCGCCGGAGTAAGAAGAATTAAGGCTGTTTTGGAATAGCTTGTTGAGGAACGGCATTGAATTTTTAGGGAAATGAAAAACGCAAGGGAATAGTCCTTGCGTTTTTATATTTCACATTTTTTATTCTTCGGTTGCTTGCGGTTCAACATTTTCTCCCGCATCCGAATTTTCCGCCGTCGGATTCATTTCAAGCTTTGTTTTTTCACTGCCTTGATTTTCTTCGTCTTTTTTCTTCTCATCTTTTTTGTCTTCTTCTTTCGCTATTTTCTGCTCCATGATTTCAGGATCATCCGAGTTGTCAGGTGAAAGATTTGCCTTGCCGGGCGTTCCGAAATTCAGTCCTTCATGGCGCCAATAGGTTTTGTTGTTACACTTGGAATTTATGCAGGTATGCCAGCTCGAAGAGGAAGTTCCATCATCCGGCTTTCCGTCTCTCGCCATGGACATGTGCAAAAAGATTCCATGCCATCCGTCCGGCCAATGTCTGTCATTCTTCCATACTTCATCTATTACATTTTTATTCTTATCCTCAAGGACCAGTTTTTCGCCGCAATCCGCAAGGTTCATTCCTGAAACATTCGTTCTGCCCTCGTTTTTTTCCAAATCTTCAGAAAGATTGATTTCGGTCTTGTTCCATTTGTTTTTTGTCAAAAGGAAATATCCGTTCGCTTCAATCGTGTAGCCATTCGGTATCTGGATGTGGGCGTTTTCTCCCGAACCTTTTCCCGCACCCAGAATCCTCCAGCCTGAAATATCGATATCTTCGTCTGTCATGTTCCTGAGCTCGATCCACTCGTCATCTCTATCGCCGAAGCTTCCCATCCACATCAGTTCATTGATCACGACATCGCCTTCATCGGCTCCGGTCTTTACCTTGAAGTCTTTGGAAACAACCTCGCTTTTCCAATCGTCATTGTCTTCATTAACGGCTTGCGCTTGAAAATGAGTCGGATCGCCGTCCGGAATTTTCACGCATTTTCCTTCATATTTTTTGCCTCCTTTGATCGGATTTCCATCATTTGAAAATTCATAGAATATGTCTATTCCGTCTTTTTCTCCATGAATATCGGCTGAAAGAGTCACGCAAGGTGTGGTTTTGTAAAACCCTTTCTTGCCATCGGGCTCTTCAGGTTCGACGCTCATGCTGATATCGGGAATCCAATAGCCGGCTTTGAAGGTGTTTCCCTCAAGCAAGACTTCGTCGCTGAAAAACGAATTCGTTGTTCCGATTCCGCATGCGCCTATGGTCATGGCAACGACAAAAGACGCTGCTGACACGCGCAAAATGGAGGAAAACATGCTGAATTTTGGCTTGCTTTTGAAATGAATCATAATTTTTTATTCAAATCTTATTTTTCCTTTTTCATCCAGCTTTTTCTGCCGTATTTTTTTGATTTCAGCGACTATCTTGTTGAACTCGTCATAGATGATAATGACCGCGGGAATTATTATGATAAGAATTATTCCCATCTGTGTCTTGGCATATGAAACCACATAGCCGAGGAAGGGGATTGTGAGGAATTTTTTTCCGATGATCATGTCTTTGCCGAATTTCTCTCCGTCCGAAGAATCATTGGCGTCTCCTTTTGTCTCAAAAGCAACTTGTCCGTCAACTTCTTCTTTTGAAACAATGCGGTGCGTTACCGTCATTTTCGGATCATCGGTCTTTTTCGTCACAATATCTCCGACAGAATAATCAGCGAGAGGCTTCACGAAAATCAGGCTTCCCGTGTGGATTGCCGGCTCCATCGATCCCGATTGCACGGTAAAAATCTTGTAGTTTCCGGGGATGTCGATGAAAGAGAACACCACAAGCAATCCTGTCGCGATCAGAAAAAATAGGATTACATTCAGAATTATTTTAAATGCTTTTTCCATTTTAGAATAAATTTAAAACTTGATGAATTTGATAAACTTTTAACTAATTTATCCTCGCCCTGCTTGTTACGTAACTTGTTCAGTAACGTGTTCAGTAACATGTTACGTAACAAAAAAAGTCCGGATTACCAGGCAACAGCGCCTTTGTCTTGAAAATCAGCTTGTACAGCATCGATTATAAGGTTTCCTTCCCATTTTGCGCCCTTGTAATCGTTGTTGGCGTTCTTGTCAAGCATGACTTCTATNNCCAGGCTCTAATATTGTCCAGCGCCTTTTCCTTTCCGATCAAATCGCTTAATTTTTTTCCATCTTCCCACTTAACCAAGATATTATCGGGTGCTCCGTATAGTTTGTATCCATTGGCAAGAAGATTTTGTGTTCCAGAATAACCAGATGGATTCAGAGTAACCTGCAAGAGCAATTTGTCTCTCATTGCCCATGGCGTGCTGCTTGTCTGCTCCGCGTATATTCTAAATAGAGCATCAATTGATGCATTCGGATTTTTGATCACCAAATAACTGACTTTAGTCTGTCCCGGATACATGTCGGTGACGTTGAAATAAGGAACAGTTTCACTGCCTGTCCCGCCAAGGACAATGTTAACTCCTTCGGTGCTTGCTCCCAGCACATTGCCACCAACCGATTTGTGATAATTGAAGAAAGCGTAAGTCGCTCCTCCTGCAACAGCAGTCATGACTGCAATCACAAAAAGGCTTCGGAATATTATTGACATAATTTTTGTGCTTAATTTTATTAATGTTGTTGAAGC
>DBRS01000022.1 GCA_002306085.1 Candidatus Moranbacteria bacterium UBA1362 | reverse complement strand
TTTTATTCCTGATGAGAAAAGAAAAGCGGCTTATGTTTCTTGTGCATCAAAGCCATCACATCTATGAAAATAATCACTAATGCCAAAGCGAAAGCAAAAAGCCAGCCCGTTAACGTTTTTTTATTTTCCTTTACAAGTTGTTGAAAACTGCTTTTACCCTCCGAACTTTTTGCATTGCTTCCGTCACTTTCCGACGTCTGCAAACCCGCAATACCAACGGCATTTTCTTCACTGCTTGAAACCGGATTCATTTGTTTGCCGAACATCTGCACAACCAATATCGTTTTTCTGCCATTAAGTACACCTTCCTTTACCGCGACTCCTATCTCGTCGTAATTAGGATTCAGAATATTCTTCCTATGCGATTCGCTTTCCATCCAAGCATTGTGTTCATCTTCAGCATTAGTAAAATTCATTGCAAGGTTTTCCCCTGCGAACCTATAGTCGTATCCGCTCTGCTTGATCCAATACCACGGATCTTTTTCCTCAGGAGATACGTGGGCGAAATAGTTTTTATCAATCATGTCCTGTGCTTTTTCTTCCGCCGCTCTCTTTAGCATAGCATTTTCCTTCAAAGCAATAATATTAATTGATGCCCTCGCTTCATTAACAAGCCTTATGACATTTTCCACTGAGATTGAACTTGCCAACGCCACAGGTGCAAAAAAAACAATCAAGGCAAGAATATATATGCCAATCTCGGTAATGACAAGTTTTTTGTGTTTTTTTATAAATTCTTTTATTTTTTCCAACATTTTCCTATTTCTATTTGAGGCTCATGATCGCTTTTTTGAACTTGTCTCCGCGGTCGAATTCATTATTGAAAAGTCCGAAACTTGCAGCGCCCGGAGATAACAGAACTACATCGCCGGGCTGCGCCTTGGATTTTGCCACAGCCACAGCGCTTTCCATCGAACTTGCAATACGGACGGACTGCACGAATTCTTCCGGCGCAACTTTTTTGAGACAGTCCATTATCTTTTCAGTCGCAGTACCTTCCAGAAGAATGACGTTTCTGGCTTTCTCAAAAATCTTCAAGGCGAATTCTTTAAAGTCAAGATTCTTATCGGCGCCCCCGGCAATGAGAATAAGCGGTTTTTCGAATGCCTCAAGGGCAAGAATCGCCGCATCGGGTATGGTTGCGGCCGTATCGTTGTAATATTCAACCCCGGAAAAGCGGCGCACGAATTCAAGTCTATGGGGAACTCCTTCAAGATCCGACAAGGCGGTTCTGATTTCTTCAAAATTAATACCGAAAGCATATGCCGCGCCTATTGCGGCCAAGACATTCATAAGATTATGTCTGCCCAAAATCTTTATGTCGTTTATTGACGATAACTTTTTTGTATCAACGCCATCATTGAGAAAAATATAGCCGTCTTCAATGAAAACCGACGGGCTTTCTTTGATAGGCATATTTGAAAATCTGAAAAACTGCGAACTAGCATCCTTGGATATTTCCACAACTTTTTCATCGCCACTGTTAATGACAAGCCAGTCTTTCGGCTTTTGATTCGAAAAGATATATTTCTTGTCCGCAACGTATTTTTCCATCGTCTTATAGTAGTTGAGATGATCTTGCAAAATATTTGTTATGACTGCTATGTGCGGACTCAATTTCTCTCTACCCAATGCAGAAAGGCGCCAGCTTGAAAACTCGAACACAACAACCGAATCTTTTTCCAGCCTTTCCAACTTATCAATAACCGAGATTTGCCCGATTCCCACCTTTATCGGTTTTCTACCGGTCGATTTCAACAAATCATAAATCATCTTTGCAGTCGTGGTTTTTCCTTTCGAACCCGTCACGCCGATTATCGGATTTTTACACAATTTGAAAAAAAGGCTTGAATCCATTTCAACCGGAATATTTTTTTCGAGCGCAAATTTTATATGTTCATCGCTCCAAGGCACAGCAGGATTTTTGATAACCATATCAACATTGGTGAAATCTTCCCTTCTGTGCTGCCCTAGAACATACTGCACATTCTTGACTCCTTTGAGCTGCTCTAGAGAAGGCGCAAGCTGTTCTTTCGTTTTTATGTCAGTTGCAATGACTTTGGCTCCGCGCGCAACCAAAAACTTGATCATGGCTATGCTGCCACCATGAAGCCCAATTCCCATCACGGTTATTTTTTTATCCTTGAAATCCATAATAGTACCCAAAAACAACGTCAGAAAACGAATCTTAAATCCTATCGCTCGCTATCTCATTGTTCTTTGATTATTATTTTTAAAATTCGAAAAGTTTAGCTTTTCTTCTGATTACATCGCCTGCGAGCGCCCTCGTCACCAACCCGTTCTTTACCGCAACCTGTCCGTTCACAAAAACCCAATCTATTCCGACCGGATATTGATACGGATCCTCAATGTTAGCTTTATCACGGATGACCTGAGGATCAAAAACGACCACATCAGCATAATTGCCCTCTTTCAGTATCCCCCTTTTTTCTATCTGAAATTTTTCCGCTGGAAAGCCGCTCATCTTTCTAATGGCCTCTTCCCAACCGACCACTCCCCTTTCTCTCACATAATCCGCCAAAACTCTTGGAAACGTCCCGAAATTTCTGGGATGAACGATTTCCCCGGTCTTTTTGTGTTCAATATTATATCCGGAACCGTTCGAAGAAATTATAGAAAACGGGTTCACCACTCCCTTATCCACATTTTTTTCGCTCAGCACATCCATCATCGTGACGACACGTCCTTCGCTTGCTATCAATATGTCTATTATCGCCTCTTCAATTTCTTTTCCCTGCAGACGGGCGATTTCGGTTATTTTTTTGTGGTTAAGAGTCTTGTCCAAAGAGGAAATCGAGATCGTTATTTTTGAATAATCATATTCGTTTTCCTTCATTTCTTTCACTACCCTTCGTCTCGTTTCGCTGTCGCGCAGCCTTGAAAGCATCATGCTGCGTCCTCCTTCAGTCGCCCAATCCGGAAGAAGAATATAGAGAACGGAACCCGTATACGTGTACGGATAAACATCGAAGTGGACGTCTATTCCGCTTGTGCGCGCCGTCTCAATAAGATTAATGGCTTCTTCCATGAGATGCCAGTTTTTTTCTCCCATTGCCTTAAGGTGAGAAATCTGGAGTCTGACCCCGGTATCTTTCGAAATCCTGATAGCTTCCTCGACTGATCTTATAAGCTCATGGCCTTCACCCCTTATGTGTGTCGTGTAGACGCCGTTATACTTTTTCACTATTTCCGCAAGCTCTGCAATCTCACGCGATGACGCCAACTTTGCGTGCGAATACACCAATCCGGTTGAAAATCCGAGCGCCCCATCTTTCATAGCTCGCGTCAACATTTTTTTCATGAGACTCATTTCCTGTGGACTGATGTCACGCACCTCATCCCCCACAAAACCTCTCCGGAGAGTTCCGTGTCCCACGAGAGTTCCGAAATTAACGGCTGTTTTCTTTTTTTCAACTTCAGCAAGAAATTCACTCATCGTAAGCCAATTGAAATTGATTTTTCCTACATCCGTCCATTTTTGAATTGATTTTATGACATCATGGCTTACGAGCGGAGCAAGCGAAGATCCGCAATTTCCTCCGATAATTGTTGTAACCCCCTGATAGATCATGCTTTCAAGATAGGAATCGTGGAAAATCCTCCAGTAAGTGTCGGAGTGATTGTTGACGTCTATGAACCCCGGAACGACAAATTTTCCTTTGGCGTCCACTTCCATTTCAGCATGTTCATTGTGCAGATCGCCGACTTCAGCAATCTTGTCTTCCCTTATGCCGATATCGCCCTTAAATTTTGGCGTTCCTAAGCCGTTGATTATGGTGCCGTTCTTTATCAGGATATCGTACATATTTTTGTGTTTATCTTTCTTGTCAAATATACTTAACAACCCAAACCGCCTGCCTCGCATAATTTGACAAGGAAAATTTGTTTTGCGTTTTATATCAAAATTTTACCCTTTTTAGAGTGTTTTAGCAAACGCCAAAAACCGCCAAGAATCCGCTCCTTGCCGGTTTAAGTTTTGTTTAAACGATAATTGCCACGCAAAACAATCAAATGGCATGTTTTTCGGCAGATTAAACCTTGGCTAATGGATCATTTAAATGAAAAGGGGTACTTTGTAACCGTATTCCTCAAGCCTTGATTTTATGTCTGAAAATTTCTTGCCCGACAACGAGCCACCCGCAGTAAGCGTGTCTTGGGTAACATCGGCCAAGCAGAAATCCGGCATCTTGAAACCTTCTTTCGCTTGTTTCGCATCGAATTCAAAATCCACGACCGCAAGCCCTTCAAGATCATCCTTGTATATATCTATTTCTGCAGTTCCACTTTCGCATTGATAATAGTAACGTATTTTTCTGAATCTTCTGCCCTTGAGCTGCGTCAAATATTTGTATTCCTTTTTAGAAAGATAAATCGTGTGTTCCGCCTGCTCTGAAAAATCATTTTCCACGACAGGCTGCTTCTTGGTCATTTCAAATTTTTCCCCTTTTCTTCTGATTCGCAAAACTGGATGTTCCACGGATTCTGGAATAAAAATATCTTCAATTTCGACATGCTCGCATTTTTCCAGCCCGTCGGGGATATATTTCAACAGATATGTTTTCTCCAGTTCGATTTCCATATGTTTTTCAAATAAAGCTTACTTCCAAAGCACGGCAACAAAAAGCGCGACCAGAAAAAACACAAAGAACCAGCTCAGAGTGAAGCCGAATAGGGTGATGGCGTCTTTTTTCTTGCCTTCGAGATAAAGCAAAGTCGGCTTTCCCAGGACTATTGCTCCCGAAAGAGAAGCGGAAAAAACAAAAAGCAGAAGAAAAGCAACAGGCCCCAAAATTCCGACTTCCTTCCCGAAAATTTTTTCGCCGCTTTGCATAAAGGTTGCAACAAGAGAAATGTAGACCAGTTCTCCCGCCGCCATTAGAAACGACCATTTGACCAATTCTTTTTTCATAAGTTTTTTGTTTAAAAATTAAAACGTAGCATGTTACGTAGCAAGGTAAGTAATTAATTACGTAATTATTTCACTCTTGCGAAAAGATAGACGTCATAATATTTTCCTCCCTTAGCAAGATCTTTTTTGAGAATTCCTTCCAATTTGAATCCGTTCTTTTCCAAAACTCTGGCAGAGGCTTTGTTCGGCAAAAACACCTTGGCAGTAAGCCTTTTGAGTTTCATTTTTCCAAAACCATACTTCGCCAATTCCTTTGCAACTTCTGTTGCAATCCCTTTTCCCCAGTGTTTTTTCGCCAGCCAATATCCGATTTCCGCTTGATGGCCATCTCGATGAACTTTACAACCTCCCACCAACTCACCATCGATTTCGATGGCAAGATTACTACCGCCATCTTTTCTTTTTTTGTTTAAAGCCTTCTTTAAAAATATATCTGCATCCTTGTGTCGATAAGGGTGCGGGACTTTTGACATAAAACGCGCGATATCCTTATCGTTGATATTTTTGATCAAATCTGCCTTATCCGATTTTTTGTATGGCCTCAACACAAACCGCTTAGTTTTGATTATCATATTTTTTAGGTAAGCCTGCCCCGTAGCAAGCGAAGCTTTGCTTCTGGGGTAATTAATTACGTAATTATTATAAATTTTTTAATTTAATTAATACTTCTTCAATATTCTTAGTATGCACCAAGAAGAAATGCAATTTGCCCTTGCCTAATTCTGCCCACTTATTTCCAATCTCAACTTTATAGGCGGTGTCTTCATTGCTGATTCTGTCCTCGCCTTTCCATTCCAAAGCAACAATGTTGCCACTTTTAGTCATAACAACAAAGTCCGGATAAAACTTGCCTTTATGCCATCCTTGAATATAGAAAGGATCTTTCTTTTCGCGACTGCGAACCCAAAAATCTATATCCGGCAATGTTTCCAGATCTAAACGCTCCACCATTGCCAGTTCTTCTTTGTTCAGTTTATCTATCTTTTTGTAGTAGCTTTTATTAAACTCTTGCGGAATTTCCTGATTCAAAAGAATTGTTTTTGGAAAATTTTCAAACTGCTTAATAGAAATTTTCTTTTCAGCCACAAACTCATCAAATCTTTCTTTGGCATAATTTTCCAAAATACCATTTATCACTTCACTTAATCTGTTCAAAAGCACAAATCTGTTAACTGATAGCTCCAATAGTGAACGTTTTTTAGCTGATAATCTATCGCATTTTTAAGAAAACCAACTTTGTCTTTCTTATCAAGTAAGGTGAAGCGTAAGTGCTTATCCAGCCATTGTATCAATTCTTCCTTTGTGAAATTTTTGTCGTGAAAAGTTAGTTTCAGCGTTTGTTGTTTTCCTTTAATCCACTTGTCTTCCTGAATATCAATAATAGCTCTGCCGTCATTATCATAATGGATCTCAAAATCAAATTCTGCATTTTGTTTGGCCAACTGAAAATCTTCCCCGATCAAACTTTCAAAGGAAAGTTCTCTATCGCCAAAACTCATAATCGGCACTGCAAAATCTTTATCAATTGAACGTTCAACTTCCAATTCATAGGTGCTTGTGGCCTGTTTTGCTCCGATCAAGTCAAACCGGCTATAACCATTTTGTTCCAACCCAGCAATAATTTGAGCTGCAGATTCATTGAAATTTCTTGCAGATGCGAATACATAGCACCTATTCAATTCTTCATTTTCTTTCTTTTTAGCTTCCGGCATACGGATAATTCTGCCAATAATCTGCTCAACCGCAATCTTCGCTCCCAAATTGGCCACAGAAATTAAAACATAGGCAAACGAACAATCCCAACCCTCTGCCAAAGCACTGACCGTAATAATATATCTTATTTTGCACTCCTTACTGAACAAATCTACGTTTTCAATATCATTTTTCTCCGAAGTTTTTATGGCAATTTCTTCCTCATCAATCTTGGCATTCAATAAAAACTCTTTTAATTGCTCAACCGTTATATTATTGCTTGTTTTGCTTTTTGGCTGTGCTTGAAGCAAGGCAATCGGTCTTATATACTCACCCTTGAGTTTCTTAGCTTCTTTTTCAAGCTTGTTTCGCTGGACAATTCCCTCTGAAACAGCGTTTTGCCATTGCGTCGTGCTTTCCAAGACAATAGGGATCTTCACCATTTCTTCTTCTTTAAGCTCGGAAGCGGAAATGTCTACCAATATATTGCTTCCGCCTCTTGGGGTAGCAGTATATTCAATAATGAAACACGGGTTTAGATCTTTTATAAAATCAATGGAAAGCTGGGTTTTGGTTTTATGTCCCTCATCTATAACAACCAAAGGATTATCCATCCTGACAACATTAGCCAAAGAGTTTACCACTGTTTCCTCTTCATCCTTTTCTAAAACACTGTTTTCTTTGATGTTTTCAAAATGATCAAGCAAGGCTCCATTTTCCTGATAAACTTTATATTTATTTTGCAAAGTTTTTTCCTTACGGAAAGCGTCCAAGCTGGAAATTATGATGCAAAGATTATCTTTTACATCTTCTTTGCGTATTCGCAAAGCTTCTTCATTGGAAAAAATTCGCACGCCATTTTCAAAAGCCTCATCTAAAATTCTTCTATGCCAATCAGTGCGATCCTTAAACTTGCGCAGTGTTTGAGACTTAATGGCCTCTGATGGAACAAACCACATCACCATACCCCTTTCCATTTTGTGTTTCAAGGCAGTTCGCATAATTTCATTTACCATATGGCAACCAACCAATGTCTTGCCTCCGCCAGTTGGAATTTTCACGCAAACAAAAGGAACATCTCCGAAAGAATCAGAATTGTAGGGACTATCCGTAATTCCCATAAAAGCATGCTTCGCTCCAACCTTAGGCAGTTCTTTGAGATAATCCTGCAATTTTTCAATTGCTCTTTGTTGATATTTTTTTAGTTGCATATTTTTATCCGACGCTTAAAAATGGTTTATTCATTTTGTCGCTTTCAAACTTTTTTGATATTACCTTTTTGCAAGCCTCAACAAAATCAAAATAAAAATACTCCAATATCAAAATATGTTGTCTTCTATTTTTATTATAAAAAGGATGATTGCTATATGAGATACTGGCATTGGGATCATTTTTTAATTCTGATAGTCCAATTTTTGATTTAGGCAATAAGGTATGGCTCATTCCATTTCTTAATTGATCTCTTAGTCCCTCTTTTAACAATTCGGCATAAGCACTTGGGAAAAGTTTCTTTATGGCATTATCAAATGGCTGATTGTTTCTGCTATATTTATTATTCCAATGCCAAGCTTGATTGTTCGTATCAATACATTTACCCAAAAACTCTATGCCATTAGCAATCAATATGAACGACAAATAAGCATTTATTTTAATAATTTTTCCTATTCCCTCTATTAAAGTATCGTTTATAAATTCCTTTGGGTATATTTCTTTCATAATTAGTAAACTTTTACTTCATACGGGATCTGCTTAAACTGGATGTTGTATTTCGCAAGCATTGCGTCATCCAACAAACATTTATCCGCATAAACTACTTTTTTATTTCCGCCTTTTTTAATTTTTTTCAAAAACGATTCATTTAGCACATTTTGATATTTTTCTTTATAGATTAAGTGGTATTCCACGTCGCCCAACTCTCCTATAAAATTGCCTTTTATTTTTTTCTTATCAATGTTGGTTTGGGTTTCAGTAAAGTATATATATGTTGCAAATTGGTCAAATTCACAAGTTTTTTCAATCTGTCCGTCTTCATCAAACAATGGTTTATCTAATTCACAATACTCAAATCCGTCCTTATATCCATATTTTTTTATTGCCCTCTCAATTCTTTCAGCAGTTATATCTTTGGCAATTTTATCTTCCATTTCAATTAAAATAAATTTTCTATTTCCATCATCTTTTTTATTCAAATCTAAAACAGCGTGCCCAGTCGTTCCGGAACCAGCAAATGAATCAAGAATAATATCGTCTTCCTTTGTGCAAAGCGAAACAACCTCTTTGATTAAGGAAGATGGCTTTGGATATGCAAATTTACTCTCTCCAAAAATGCCCTTCAACTCAATACTGCCATGTGCAGTTGTCTTAACAACCTCCGAATCAAGTATTGATGAGTATGCGGTATTGGTTTCATTGCCAGCGGGAATAACCCTATAGGCCTCCACTCTTCCGTCCTTCTGCATTTCAAATAACACCAAGCCGGACTCAATCAACTGATCCATCTTGACCTTACTTATCCTCCATCGTCCATCTGTCCCATCAGGTTTTTTAGGAAACACTTTTCCAAAATCTTTTGAATAAATTGGATAGTACATTGTCGGACGATCTTCCCTGCTATCACCTTGCCCCCACTGTCTTAATCTCTCTTTTGAATCCTTGCTACTTATTCTCTTGTCTGTCTTAAATTTTAATAAATTTACATCTTTAGCGTATGTAATTATATACTCGTGTAGTTTGGCAGTCGTCTGTGAAGTTGCACCTTTTCCTAATCTGGACTTCCAAATAAATGATTCTATGAAGTTTATATCGCCGAAAATTTCATCCATTATCTGTTTCAAATGACAATATTCATTATCATCAATTGAAACAAAGATAGCACCGTCATCTCTCAATAGATCTTTGAGTAATTTAAGCCTTGGATACATCATACACAACCATTTGTCGTGCCGCGATAGATCTTCACTCTCACTCCCAACAACTTTTCCAATCCACTTTTTTATTTTTGGCGAATTAACCTTATCATTGTAAACCCACTTTTCATTTCCGGTATTATATGGAGGATCTATATATATATGCATTTTATTTTTCCAACATAATAAGGCATCAAAGCTTTAAGAGCTTCAAGATTATCTCCGTGAATAATAAGATTTTTGGAATTATCACCGACAGAAGCAGATTTTACTTTGCGAAGCAAGCGAAAAGGCACTACCTTGTCGTGTCCAACAACTGCTTCCTTTCCAATCCAATTCAATGTAGGCATATATTATTAAAAATCTTTATAATTTTTTCAAAAAAATTAAATATTATAATTAAGGCTCCTGTTATTGCTGCAACCCATGTTAAATAATAAAAGAAGCCATATTTCATACCACCAAGTTTACCATTTTCTACATCATTTATAACTTCTCCCATTAAAAGTCCGGTAGGAGTAAAAATGATACTAGACGAATCGTTTTCAACTGGAACAGCAAAGCCCCTTCCAATTAAATTTGTAAACGTTCCTGATAGGCCAAATTCATAATTGTCTTTTTCTTTATCCTTTAAAAGACCCCCTCTGACATAATCGTGATTAATTGGATGAGCAATAAGATGATGGCCTTGAGCTGTCCAGCTTAATATCAGTTTTTCTGTTTTCCATACCTTGCTCAATCTTTGACTTGCCTTTTCACATTTAATATCCTGAAACTTCAATTCCTGATATAGCTCAAGTTTTTTAAATAGTTTTAATTGAATTGGTAATTCCATCTTATTTTCTCCAGTCTTTAATTAAAACTCCTCCTCGAACTTTTTTAACAGAAACTTTTTGTCTTTCTTTCCAGCCCAGCTCCCTGACAACTTCAATTGGCAGGGTTAGGCCGATGGAATGCTTGCCTATTTTTGTAAGCTTTCTAATGTTCTTTTCGTTTGATTTTTTGTTTGCCATAAGGGTACGTAATTAATTACGTAATTAAATACTTACCCCATTAGTACAGCAAGCTGACTACGGGGCAGGCTTACCTCCATTTTACCCCTTATTTTAGCCTTTGGCAAAAGAAAGGCCCCGATTGGATCGGGGCATGCTTTATACAAAATACCAGATACTTGATACTGATTTATATCCACCCTTTGGCTTCGAGGCCGTTTCTGGCGGCTTCGCGCTGGGCTTCTTGCTTGGAATTGCCATCACCTTCGGCGACGAGTTCATCGCCAAGAAATACTCCCACAATAAAATGCTTGTCATGGTCCGGTCCCCATTCTTTCATGACACGGTATGATGGAGTAACTTTGTTGTTTTCCTGGGCTTTTTCCTGAAAAAAACTTTTGGGATCCAGATAGAGCTTTTTTTCCAGAACTTCTTTGAGTTTTGTAACCACGTTTTCAAGCACAAATTTCTTCGCGGCGTCATAGCCCTGATCAAGATATATCGCCCCGATTATTGCCTCCATGGCATTCGCAAGAAGATACTGTCTCGCCCTTCCCGTGTCTTTTGCCTCC
>DBRS01000013.1 GCA_002306085.1 Candidatus Moranbacteria bacterium UBA1362 | reverse complement strand
GTCGGGCTGCCGGGAATTGAACCCGGGCTACATCCACCCCATGGACGCGTACTACCGTTATACTACAGCCCGTCACATGCTTTGTACAATATAACGCATATTTAAAGAATAGCAAATTAATACCGATAAAAAAAGTCCCGATTTGCCGGGGCTTTTTGCATTTTCTAAAATAAGCTACTACCTATAGACTATTCCAGTATTCCGTCCAAATTCACATCGTACAAAATCTGTTCCTGGACAAGCCTGTAATCTATGATTTCTTCTTCCTTGAACCAATGATTTATTTCCGCCTTTGCTTCATCCACCGATCCTGAAGCATGAATGAGATTTCTCACGCTGCGATCATCATCATCCGACATTTTGTAGGAATCCAAGACAAAATCTCCGCGAATACTGCCGACATCGGACGTTAGCGGTTCGGTTCCTCCCGTTATTTTTCTGCAAATCTCAACTGCATGCGCTCCCTGCCAAACCATCGCGACAACAGGACCGGAAGTCATATACTTTTTAAGATTCTTGAGAATTTTGCCGGTGACTTCAATCGGATCCTCGGACCAAGGCATAAGTCCTTTTTTCTTGTAGCTTGCAATCGTTTTTTCTCCGGTAACACGTCTCCAATTTGGATCAAGCGTGTAATGTTTTTCAATATGTTCTTCAGTCGGAATAAGCATCTTTACCGCAACAAGTTTCAGTCCTATACGTTCATAGCGTTTGATGATTTCTCCAATAAGAGATCTTTGTACGCCGTCCGGCTTGATAACTATCAGGGTCTGTTCTTTGCTTGGGTGTTTCATAAAAATGGCTTGATAATTGTTACTGGATTATAGTTTATCACAGGAAACTCTGGTTGGCAACCATACATTTCCCCTGGAATTTTTCACATTTGTAAAAAATATCTCCTATTTCGTCAGTTCTGTATATTTCCACTCCGTGCTTTGACAATTTCCGCAGAACCTCGTCGCTCGGATGCCCGTATGAATTGTTTTTTCCAACTGAAATCACAGCACTCTTTGCATCGGTCGCCGAAAGAAACTCGTCTCCTGTTGAATATTTCGAACCGTGATGAGATACTTTGAGAACCTCGGTAGCCAGATCTGCCCCCGAAGCAACAAGTTCCTTTTCTTTCTCTTCTGTGATGTCTCCTGTCAGCAGGAAAGAGCTTTCGCCGAATCTAAATTTTGCCACGATACTATTTTCATTGCTATTTTTTTCATCTACCTTGGCGATGGAGCCAAAAGGATAAAGAACTTCCAATTCTCCACTACCCGGAAATAACACTTTCAATCCTTTCGCAGTTTCTATCTTTTCGATATTTCTTCCTCCGATCTCTTCTTCCAGTTTTTTGTATGTTGCCGAATCGCTTTTTGCCTTCGTTTCAAGAAAACTATGCACGTTGTATGCTCTTAAAACATCTATCAGACCACTAATATGATCATGATCGGGATGAGTTGCAATTACAATCTCGACACTTCTATCCCAGAAAGGCATGAATCTTCCTATTTTTTCCAGAAGAACCTTTCCGTCTTTCCCGCCGTCAATCAAAATCTGGTTGGAACCCTGAGAAATCAGAATTGAATCGCCCTGTCCGACATCCAGAAATGCTATCCTCAAATCTGCTTTTCGAATATGAGAAATTATCACTCCTAAAATTATAGCGAGCACAAATAGCAAGGAAATTATCATATATGATGTTTTTCTATAATCCATGACAATTTTCAGAATTTTAAATATCTTATTCTTAAAGAATTTATAATTCGAATTTAATTTAAAATTTTTTTAAAATAAAATATCCCACCTCCCAATATTATATAGTATACTCCTACCCACCATCCACTAAAGCTATCAAAACTGACGCTTGCCCACGGAAATGCAGCCAAAGTCTTAATGAGTTCTATTTCATACGCAAGTGTCATATGCGCCAGCCACGCAAAAACCAACGACAACTGAGGAATAATAAATCCGCCAAGAGCAGTAAGAAAAACCAAAAGCATGGAAATAGGAATGACCGGCAGTATTAGAACATTTGCCAGAAGCGAAATAAGCGAGGTTATATGAAAATTATATGCAATTATGGGAAGCACGAAAATCTGAGCACTGATCGACATTGCGACTATTTCTGAAATTCCGAGCGCCTTGTGCTTTTTTACAAAACTTTTTTCCCAAAAAGGAGAACTCAAAACTATCCCCAGAGTCGCCAAAAAAGAAAGCTGAAAACCCACATCCCAACCCAGAAGAAGCGGATTAATAAAAAGCATTACGGCTCCCGCAAAAATTATAGCGTTTCCCGACGAAGCCAATCTTCCGTTTTTCATCGCCCAAAGGAGCGTTCCGCCCATTACGCCGGCGCGCACCCCGGACGCCGGAAATCCAATCATGATCACGAATAAAATTATTCCGGCAAAAGCGAACCATATGGCTTTCTTCCTCCACATTCCGAGCCAAATGCCAAGAAAAACAAGATATTCCGCAATGATCGTCACATTATAGCCGGAAACCGCCACGATATGCGTCATTCCTGTTTTTGAAAAATCGTTTTGTATTTCTTTTGAAAGTCCGCTGCTTCCTCCAAACAAAAGTCCTTCCGCAAGCGCGCCTCCAGGTTGCGGGATTACTTTTTTAATGTTGTCTGCAAAAAGATTTCTGATTTTGAAAATGTTTTGCAAGAAAAAATTTCCCTTACTTTCTGCCATTTTCTGAATTTCTGGCTTGTCGCATTTATAAAGCACTCCGTCTTTTGCCATATACATTCTATAATCAAAATCCGAACTCTTATTTTCAATTTGATTTAGTCTGCACGAAACATTCAGCAAATCTCCATAAGCGTATTCGGGATACTCGGGCACTTGCAAAAGCATACTGGTGTTTTGCTCTTCAAGTTTAGCCACCACATTTTGTCCCCACGTTCCGTCCGAAACTTTCTGCACGATCGCCTGTCCGTTAATGTTTTTCCCATCATAAGCAAGGTTTTGCGTTTTTTCGATGGCACGATCCGTATGCCAAAGACCAACCGCCAGAAAAAACAAGGCAGAGGCGATCAATATTGCTTTTTTGTCGGTGTAAAATATGCCAAAAACAGAAATAGCAAAAATGAACATAAAAAAATATAGGCGTTGATCCATTTCAAAAAAGGATCTCACAAAGACCCCGATGATAAAACAAAGAAGAATAATAAAAAAGACGCGAGACTTACTCATGCGTCAATTATATCAAAAAACATAAATACTAAACCAATCACGCTACATTCACTATCTTTGTTTTTGCCGTTTTGCCGCCAACTATGCTAATCCTGCTTTTTGCAATTCCAAAGTATTCTGCAAGAATGTCAATCAACATACCATTGGCTTTCCCGTCAATCGGCGCGGCTGTGAGTTTCACTTTATATTCCCCTTCCGAAATTTTGATGACTTCATTTTTTGACGCGCGAGGAGTGACTTTGACATATATGCGCATAAGAAATTTTTTATTTGTCATTCCTGCGAAGGCGGAAATGACAAATGTCTAATTATTTTCTCTTATTCCAACTTTTCCAAAATATGATTGAATGGACTTTTTAATTTTGTGAAGATCAAGATATTTTCCTTTTGTTTTCTTTTTCAAATTGGGATCTAAAATTATTTTTTCCCGATACTCTTGCAAAAAATAGGATTCGGCCCCTTCGAGCCATCTGGCAATTTCAAGAAAATCTTTTTCGCTGTGAATTCCTGGAACGACGGTTGTGCGGAATTCATATGGAATGCCGCTGTTTTTTATGAGATCTACGCTAAGCTTTATCCTCTCCACATCAGCCTCAATCCCCACTGTCTTGCTGTAATTTCGGGGTGTATTTTTGATATCCATTGCAATAAAGTCAACCAATCTTTCTCCGATCACTTTTCTCAACACATCCGGTCTTGTTCCATTGGTGTCAAGTTTTACCAAAAAACCCTTTGATTTGATTTTCCTTATAAATTCAACTATGCCCGGCTGGATCGTAGGCTCTCCTCCGGTTATGCATACCCCCTCTAATCTTCCCTTTCTCTTTGCAAGATGCTCAAAAAACTCATCCTCCTGATCCCCATGAGCCGCAAGTCTGGAGCCAAGAACCAATTCAGGATTGTGACAAAACGAACAACGAAAACTACATCCGACAGTAAAAACCGTTGTCGCGATTTTTCCCGGATAATCAATCAGAGTCAATTTTTGAAAGCCGCCTATTTTCATATAAATCAAAAATGCAAGTTTCGCAATAAAAAACAAACTGATGGGTTCCAATCTTTTTGTATTTTATATTGGTAATTTTTATATTTTAATTTCGATTTATTTAATATTCAGGGCAATATCCCCCAAGAAGATATTGCCCCGCTATCTTTTGCAAAACTAATTTATTTTTTGCTTCCCACCGCCGTTTTCTTCTCCTTGATCACAAATTCATTCCTATCTTTGAATTCAGCTTGCTTTCCCTTGTTCCATTGTTGGATAGGTCTGATGTATCCGACAACCCTCGAATAAACTTCGGTTTTTTGCTCAACCACACATTTAGGACAAACATGATGCTCTCCTGCAAGATATCCGTGTACAGGACAGATGCTGAACGTCGGAGAAAGAGTAAAATACGGCAAAGAATAATTTTCTGCAATTTTCTTTACTAGTTTCTTAACCATTCCAATATCCCAGATACGCTCTCCCAAAAACCCATGCAACACCGTTCCGCCGGTATATTTTGTCTGAAGCCTGTCCTGCAAATCAAGAGCTTCGAAAATATCATCGGTAAAATGCACAGGCAGCTGTGAAGAGTTGGTATAGTAGGGTTCGCCACCTTCATTTTTCACTGCATTGTCATTTGCAAAAACAATCTTAGGATATTTTTCCCTGTCAATTCGCGCAAGTCTGTATGCAGTGCCTTCTGCCGGAGTTGCTTCAAGATTGAAAAGATTTCCAGTCTCCTCCTGATACTTGGTTATGCGCTCACGCATATGAACCAGGGTTTCTTCCGCAAGACTTTGTCCCTCCGGAGTCACTATATCCTTTCCGATCAGATTGACGAGCGCTTCATTCATCCCCACAAGCCCGATAGTTGAGAAGTGATTTGCCCAATACTGCCCCCTGCGCATCTTTATTGAATCGAGATAAAACTTCGTGTAGGGATAGAGTCCTCTTTGCGTCAAGCTTTCTACAAGCTTTCTTTTGGTTTCCAGGCTATCTTTAGCAAGATCCATCAGATTTTCTAATTTTTTAAAGAAATCCTTCTTGTTTTTTGCAAGATATCCGAGTCGCGGAAGATTTATGGTAACAACCCCGATTGAGCCAGTCAACGGATTTGCTCCGAAAAGTCCTCCGCCCCTCTTGTGGAGTTCCCTGTTATCAAGCCTCAGCCTGCAGCACATGGACCTTGCATCATCCGGATCCATGTCGGAATTTATGAAGTTAGCAAAATATGGAATCCCGTACTTGGCAGTCATTTCCCAAATTGGGTTAAATCTTTCATCGTCCCAATTAAAGTTTTTTCCGATGTTGTATGTTGGAATGGGAAAAGTGAAAATTCTGCCACTCGCATCTCCTTCCGCCATAACTTCCGCAAACGCCCTGTTGATCATGTTCATTTCTTCCTGAAATTCTCCGTACGTTTCCTTTTGCGGAACTCCGCCAACAATAACCGTTTCTTTGGCAAGAGTCTTCGGGGGTGTTATGTCCAGGGTTATATTGGAAAACGGCGTCTGAAATCCGACACGCGTCGAGACATTCATATTAAAGACAAAGGATTGAATTTCCTGTTTCACTTGCTCGTATGTAAGCTTGTCATACCTTACAAACGGCGCAAGTAAAGTGTCAAAATTCGAAAAAGCCTGCGCCCCCGCAACCTCGCCCTGAAGGGTATAGATGAAATTAACCATCTGCCCGAGAATGCTTCCGAGATGTTTTGCTGGCTTGCAAGCCACTTTGCCCGGGACGCCCGTGAACCCTCTTCTTATGAGATCCTGCAAATCCCATCCGCAGCAATATGCCGCAATAAGCTGCAAATCATGAATATGAAAATCTCCGCCTTCATGAGCTTCCCTGATTTCTTTGGTATAAACGCGATTCATCCAGTACTTGCTGCTCACTATGGAAGCTATGTAATTATTGAGTCCCTGCAGAGAATACGCCATATTGGCGTTTTCTTTTACTTTCCAATCTATTTCCTGAATATATTTGTCAACCAAACTCACGGCTTCATCCAACGATTCTTCTGTCTCGCGGATCTTTCTGTGTTGTTCGCGATAGAGAATATATGCTTTCGCAGTTTCATCGAAATCCAAAATCATCAAAACCCTTTCGATGATGTCCTGAAGCGCCTCAACCGTAGGCACGTCGCCTTTTTTATAACCTTTGTTAAGAACTTGGATGACTTTGTCACGCACTTTTCTGGCATCACGCATGTTGCCTTCACCTGTCGCCTCAAACGCCTTGCTGACGGCAACAAGGATTTTTTTCTGATCGAAAGGAACAACGCGCCCGCTTCTCTTCATGATCTTCCTGATAAAATTTTTAATTTTCGGCTTTGCCTTAATTTCTGATTTTTTTTGTTTTTTCATATCTATGCTCCCCCAGGGATTAATTTTTTAGAATTAAAATTTTTATATTTGCGCTTTTATGGTTTTCGCTTCACAAACTCCGTCAGGTTTCCATTTTGTCCATTTCTTTTCTGAAACTATCCGCGTTCTTGAATGATTTATAAACGCTCGCAAATCTCAAGTATGCCACATCATCAATTTCTTTCAGTTTCTCAAGAGCTATCTTTCCAATCTCCTTGCTTGAGATTTCGTTCGGAGCATTCGCTTCATTTTTGGAAGGTTCGCGCGATTGAATTTCAAATTCTATGTCTCCCAACAGTTTTGAAATTTTGTCCTCGCTGACCGGTCTTTTTTCCAACGCTTTGCGTATTCCAGTTTCTATCTTTCCTTTGTCGTATTCCTGTTTGCTTCCGTCACGCTTAACTACAGTAAGACGCATTATTTCCATTTCTTCATAGGTGCTGAAGCGCGCTTGGCACTTCTCGCATTCTCTGCGTCTCCTGATTGCCTTTCCATCGTTTGTGTCGCGGGAATCTATGACTTTCGTGTCATTATTTCCGCAAAATGGACAAATCATATAAAGACTCAAAATCCATCAAGTTCGTAAAGCCTTTAAAGAACTTTCATAGGATTTATGGACTTTCGACTTCGTGGATTATTTACAATCTATATTATTATACAACCAAGTTTTTTATATTTTTCCAGAAAAACCACTACATGTAGTATATTTCTAGTTCATTATACCACAAGTCAAAAATATGCCAAATCGCCCATCTTGAGCCATTTTTTAAAGTTATCCACAACGTAAATCGCTTGCGGCGTCCATGTTGCAGTCGCACAGCAAAATTTTGCTTTGCACAATCCGCATTAAATAACAAAAAACCACCCCTCAAGTGATTTTCTATATGTGATATATTTTAACCTACTCCCCCTGACGGTCTGTCCGCCTTTTTTTATTCTAGCATAAAAACTCCAAAACAAAAACAGGGTTTCCCCTGTTTTATCGCAAACCAATTATTTTTCCATTTTTCTTCTTATGAAAGCAGGAATCTCGAGCTCTTCATCCTTGTCATCGTCTTTTGAAGAAGAAACGTGACTTATTTGGCGTGGCTGAATTTTTTCGTCTATAATCATTTTTGGTTCGAAGATTTTTTTGGCCAAAAATGCTTCCGGATCTTTGGCTTCTTTTCTGTCTTCATGTTTTTGAGCTGATTGCACATTCACGCGGCTTGTGCCGAATTTATGTGATGAAGAGTCATCCTTATTTCTTTCAATTTCAAAGCCTGTTGCCACAACTGTGACATATATTTCTCCTTTTTTAACCTGATCGTCAACCACGGCTCCGAAGATTACTTTCGCATTGGGATCTATGCTTTCGGTTATGATGTTCGCAGCTTCATTGATTTCAAGCATTCCCAAATCGCTCGAACCGGTAATGTTAAACAAAACTCCTTTCGCCCCATCGATTGAAAGTTCAAGAAGCGGACTGCTAATCGCAGCCCTGGCGGCTTCCGATGCCCTGTTTTCACCGCTAGCAACGCCGATTCCCATAAGAGCGCTTCCGGAATCCTGCATGATCGCTCTCACATCCGCAAAGTCCACGTTCACAATCCCGGGCTTTGTGATAAGATCTGAAATTCCCTGCACACCCTGTCTCAAAACATCGTCAACTATGCGAAAAGCGTTTATCAATGTGGTTTTTCTGTCAATTATCGAGAGCAATTTATCATTGGGTATTGTTATCAAAGTATCAACTCTGTCTTTGAGATTCAAAAGACCCTCTTCTCCAAGAGCTCTTCTTTGCGCGCCTTCGAATGAGAACGGTTTGGTGACTACCGCGACAGTGAGCGCCCCGAGATCCTTGGCGGTTTCGGCAACAACCGGAGCGGCGCCTGTCCCCGTCCCGCCTCCGAATCCGCAAGTCACAAAGACCATATCCGCACCCTTGAGAACATCCTGTATTTCATCTCTGTTTTCCTCGGCCGCCTGTCTTCCGATTTCCGGATTCATTCCGGCACCAAGACCCTTGGTAAGGTTTTTCCCGATATGAACTTTTTCTGAAGCTTTGGAATGGTGAAGAGCCTGCGCGTCGGTATTGATCGCAACAAATTCAACTCCTTTTATTTTGGAATCTATCATGCGACTGATCGCGTTGTTGCCGGAACCGCCGACACCGACAACTTTTATTCGAGCAAATGTTTCTATATCCGGTTTGATTTCTGCCATAATTTTAGTGCTCTATCTCTTTTACTTATCCCGACTTGCAAAGTCTACGATGTCCAAGAGCTTGCCGAGAATCAGAGACAAATATTGATGTAAATTATTGTTTTCGCGATTATTCCCAATTTAAGCAAAATCAAACTTTCTTCGCGCCGAAAAGCGGGACTTAATGAAAGTTTGTTTTTTATTGCTGTTTTTGTTTCTGATCAGCCTTTTCTGTCCAGTACTTAAATCTATCATAGCTCTAAGCCTAATGTCAACTTGGGTCAATTTGACTATTTTTTCTTTTTCAGTGCTATGGCAGGAATTTTTCAAACCATCCTTTTATGCTATTCACTGCGTCATTTTTTACTGAAAACATATTCATGGCTTTTGAACCAAACAGCCCCGAAACTGCTACATCCTTTTTTTCCATTTCCCAGAGCACCAAGCCCAGCACGGTCGCAAAAGAAGAATCATCAACCCTGTCCAATACTCCGCAAAAACCCGAGGGAAACCCAATTTGCACCGGAAGCCCGAGTTTATCTTTTGCAAGATCCACAATTTGCGGCATCTTCGCTCCCCCGCCCACAATCACTCCTCCCGAAGGGAGCAACCCCGATTTTCCGATTTCCTTTAGCTCGTCCTGAATCAGCATAAATATTTCTTCGAGCCTGGCTTCGATAATTTCGGCGACATGATGACGCGAAACAACTCCTTCTTCCTGTGAATCTATCTGCGCCAGATCGATACCATCTTTTTTGCTCACATCTTTTGCGAGCGCGCAACCGTATTCGAGCTTAACTTTTTCCGCAACTTCAATGGAAGTTCTGAGACCGATCGCAATATCATTCGTCACATGTCCCGCCCCAACCGGAATGATCGCGGTATGGATAAGATCGCCTTCCTCATACACCGCAATAGACGTAGTGCCTCCTCCGATATCTATAAGGGCAACTCCCAGCTCTTTCTGTTTTTTTGTGAGAACTGCTTTTGCAGCAGCGAGCGGCTCCAGCACAATATCCTCCGCTTCAATGCTCGCCTGATACAAGCATTTGCTTATGTTTTTAACCTGAATGTTGCTGCTTTCTATAACCAAAGCATCAACCTCGAGCCGCACGCCCTTCATTCCGAGCGGATCTTTTATGTTATCATGGTCATCGAGTCTGTATTTTCTGGGGACCACATGTACAATTTCCCTGTTCATCGGAAGCGGGATGATCTGTGCCTCTGAAATTACGCGATTGATATCATCTTCCACAACCTCCCCGTCTGCTCTTCCTATGGCAATGACACCTTTGGAGCTTTGAAAGCCTATATCCGACCCGCCAATATTCACAACGGCATTTTTAACCGAAACTCCGGCCATATGTTCGGCAGCTTCCACTGAATCGCTGATCGCCTTTGCGGCATCATCAACGTCAATAATAACTCCGCGCCTCATTCCAAAAGAAGGGGTCACACCTACACCAATAATTCTCGGCAGCTGCTCTCCCTTCAATCGTTCAGCAATGACGGTCCGCATATTTGACGAACCTATGTCTATGGCAGTGATAATTGAATTATTGTCCCTGGACATACGCGATAGCAGAAATAAGAATTGGTTTTGCCCTTTCAAAATTTCTGTCTTACTCAGTTTTTTATTTTTATATTGTTTTACTTTTGCCTTGCGCTTATTCTTGGCTTTCGAACAACTGACACCGGACATAACCCAAACAAGACAATGACATTTTGTCCGGCAAAATCATTACTCTCCATTTTTGTATTTTATGCTTATGCCCGCTCTTTTTGCCAGAAGCCCGTTTTCAAATCGGCTAATACAGAAATATCAATATGGCCAAATCTCTGAAATACGGATAAAAAATGATGAATCCCACGATTATCGCAACAAGCGAAGAAATCAGCACAACAGCCGCCATAAGATCCTTGATCAGACGCGCATACGGGTGAATTCTGGGCTTTAGAATATCAACAACCCTCTCAAAAACAGTATTGATAAGTTCGGAAACAAGAACCCACATTGCCATCAGGATAAGAACCACAGCCTCCCATGTTTTGACATTGAATATTATAATGAGCGCCACCACAAAAATCGCAAAAAAAAGCTCGTACCTGAAATTTTTCTCGTGAACATACGCATATGAGACACCGTCTATCGCGTGTCTTAAGCTTTTGGTAAATCTTTTTATTTCCTTGTCCATGTGTTTTATATTTATTTTTCCTTTCCTCTGGCTCTGCCGGCTCTTTTTTGCCTGTCATTTTCCGCCAACAATTTCTTCCTGCACTTCGAACATCTCTTTACCATGCGAAAATCCGACAAGATGCAGGATACCGTGTGAAATTACCCTCGCCAGCTCTTTTTTCAGTTCCAAGCCTTCGCTCAAGGAATAGTCTTTTATATCATCATAACACAAAATCAGCTCTCCTAAAAATAGCTCCCCTTTTGCGTTTTTTTGGGAAGCTTCTCTGAGTTCCTGGATGCTTTCGAATTCCGGAAAAGAAAGCACATCGGTTGCGCAGTCATTTTTTCTATACTCTTTATTAATCTTCTTTATTTCTTCCGGCGTCACCAGTGCGATACTTACGCTTGCTTTCATGCCACCGGGAAAATCACAGCCGCTTTTTGCGAAAGTTTCCTCGGCTACAGATTTTAAAAAATCGTCTCCTACCGGACTTTCAGACATATTGTTTATCTCGATATTCAGTTTCATATTTATCCCCTATTTTTATAATCCCTGATTATCAGTCCGCCGCTTATTCTTTTGACAATGATTCTCTGTTTCTCTCTCCATCCGAGAGACATTACAAGTTCCTTCGGAAGCGTCAGACCGAAGCTTGCTCCCGAGCGGCCGGTTTTCATGAGTTTCCTGACGTTTTTATCGGCAAGTTTTTTTTGAGCCATTTTTGTTTCAAGGTGTTATATAACTAGTTATATAACATGTTATATAACAATTTATATAACTTTCCTGGTAAATATTCCGAATGCGTGCTTAAATTCTATGCCAAAATCTTCGTTTAGGCAACAACTTTCTTGTAAAATAAAAGATGGCATATGATGCTCTGCACTAATCCTGCCAAGGATCCGCAACAGCAAGCAGCGCATATACCGATAAGTTTGACTATGCAACACCGCATATATTTTATCTTTCGCCATAACCAATATCCCTGAACGACAATCATGTCAAATTGACACAAAAACATCCCGGAGACGGGATGTTTGCTTTTTGCGTTATTTTGCTATTTCTTCGTTTACAACTTTCCTTACCAAGTTCCCGTCGGCTCTGCCTTTCATTTTTCCCATTGCTTGTCCCATAATCCTGCCCATATCCTGCGGCTTGACTTCGTCCGTTCCCGCGATTATCTCCTTTACGATGCTACGTATCTCCTCTTCGGAAAGTTGCTCGGGAAGATAGGCTTTCAATATCTCAAGTTCCGCTTTTTCCTTTTCGGCAAGTTCCGGTCTTCCGCCTTTTTCGAACTGTTCGATACTGTCATTGCGCTGTTTCACTGCACGCGAAACGACCTCTAAAATCTCCTCGTCGCTGAGCCCTTCTTCACGTTTCTTTTTTTCTATTTCGGCGTTTTTGATGGCGCTATCAAGAAGCCTCAACGTGTCTCTTTTGAAACTGTCGCCGCTCTTCAATGCATCCTTGAGATCTTGGGTGATTTTTTCTTTTAAATTCATATGCGACTCTGGTTTATTAATTACCGCTACTATAGCGTTTTCAATGCATTCGGTTCACTCGAATTGCCATTACTCGGACATCTTGCGCTTTATGTTTTTCAAAGCTTCTTCGTCAAATTTTCCGAGCTTTTTGAACTTGTCAATTTCTTTTCTAATTTTGACCTTATAGAGAGCTTCCTGGCGTTTTTCCCTTTTGCTTTTTTCGTCCGTTCTGAATCTTGTTTTGCGAGCCTGCACCAATACGCCGCTCTGTTGTATCCGGCGCGAAAATCTTCTCATGAGACTTTCAGTTGTTTCCCTATCCTTTTTTCTTGCCTCAATCATTAATATCCCCCCTTCTATGGTTTTATAAATTAAATTTCCAATCTCTAATATTATACCTGTAATTATCAATAAGTCAACCTGCACGTTCAACCTGAAAAACTTCCACTAAAAACAGATTGGTCAAAAAGTCGGCAAGAGACGGCGAAAACCATTATTTTCTTTCCCATTCCACATTAAGCGGTCTTATTTCCTCATGCAGAGCGGCTCCACCGATAAGGTGCAGGTGAATATGACCCACTTCCTGTCCTCCATGTTTTCCGGTTCTGAACAGCAGTTTATACCCTCCATCGGCGGTACCCAGATCTTTTGCAAGCTTTTTTCCAACGATAATCATGTTTCCCAAAAGTCCCGCATCGCTTTCTTCCACGTCATTGATGGACGCGATATGTTTTTTGGGAATGATAAGAATATGTACCGGCGCAAGCGGATGAATGTCTTTGAAGGCGATTATATCCTTGTCTTCATAGACAATAGCGGCGTCTACTTTTTTCTTCGCAATATTGCAGAATATGCACTCCATAAATTTGCTGCGAGTTTTCAAATTTTGAGTTTGTAAAGCAATTCGAATCAGAAAAGACGCTTTATAAACTTGAAAAATTTGACAAACTTTCTGACTTATTTATTTTTATTCTCCATTACGTGATACAATCACGTTGTTTTTTAATATTTTTTTCACCGACAGCACGAGCTTGTCCATCCCCACTGTTTCTTGCGTTCCGCTTACCATATCTTTAACAATAACCGTTCCATCGAGAGCTTCTTTCTGCCCTATTATGAGGGTTATTTGCACTCCGAGCTTATCCGCAACCCTAAGCTGGGATTTGAGGCTTCCGCGCCCGAAACTTTCCGCGGTCAGGATTCCGTTTTTCTGAAGTTCTGCGAAAGTTTTAAGGCTTTTTTTCTTTGCCAAATCTCCGAGCTGCGCCAAAAATACCTGCGGTTTGGGTTCGACATGTGTCCTGGCATGCACGCGTTTCATTTCCTGCACAACCCTATCCATGCCAAGCGCAAATCCCACTGCCGGCGTGTGCTCGCCTCCGAGTTCTTCGATGAGATAATCATATCTTCCTCCTCCGCCCAAAGAATATTTGCGCTCGTTTTCATCTCCAGACCAGATTTCAAATACGGTTTTTGTGTAGTAGTTCAAACCTCTTACCAATTTCGGGTTTATCATATAAGGCAAATCAAGTTCGTCCAAATATTCCAGCAGATTCTTGAAATGTACGCGACATTCCGGACACAGACGATCGATTGATTGCGGAGCCGCAGAGGCAACCTGAATACACTTATCCTCTTTGCAATCTAAAATCCTGAGCGGATTTGTTTCGAGTCGTTTTTTGCAATTCTGGCAAAGCTTTTGTTTTTTGGATTCAAAATAGGCAACCAGAAGATCCTGATATTCTTTGCGGCACTTCGGGCATCCTATAGAGTTTACCTGAAACTGGATATTCTTTATACCAAGACTTGCCATAACTCTGTGCGCAAGCTGAATAAGCTGCGCGTCGAGTATGGGATCCTGTTCGCCAAAAATATCAAAGTTTGCCTGAAAGTGTTCGCGATATCTCCCTTCCTGCGGACGATCATATCTATAAACAGGACCTGTTGAAAAAAGTTTCACGGGTTTGGCAAGAACATTCATTCCGTGCTGAAGATACGCCCTTGCTATGCTCGCAGTAAATTCCGGCCTAAGAGCTAATTTATCCCCTCCTCCTCTTGAGCTGAAAAGATACATTTCTTTGTCCACAATGTCAGTTCCGCTGCCAATTGAGCGGATGAAAAGATTTGCATATTCAACCGCCGGAGTATCAATTCTTCCGAAACCGTACTCAAGCGCCATTCGTGACAGAACGCGCCTTATCTGGCTCCAATATGATTGTTCTCCGGGAAGCAAATCACGCATGCCTCTTGGCGGCTGCAACAAAATTTCTCCTCCGATTTCACCGGATTTTTTTGCGCCGGCGCGCACCTTTGAGGTTTTTATGGCCTTTTTGGTCGCCGCACTTTTTGCAGATTTATTTGCGGCCTTTTTAACAGTTTTTTTGACCGATTTTTTCTTCGCCTTGGGCATAGATATTAAATTTAATTCCTGTCTTTAATCTTATTGTTTTCAAATAATGTTTAAATTTCTAATGTTCAAAGATTAAAACATCAGGATTAATATGAAAATTAAAAAATATTTTTATAATATTTCAGCTTTTGCCACAGGCCAGGCTCTCAGCAAAACTTTTCCGACGATGTCCTTTTTAGAAAGAGGACCCCAGGTGCGCGAATCATGACTGAATCTTCTATTATCACCAAGAACGTAATATTTATCTTCCCCCAAAACTACATCAATCGTGTTGTTGGCGCCTGTCATCAAGCCTTTTGGCAAATAGGAACTTTCGTCAAGCAAGAAACCGTCGGGATTATCCTCATTGAAAATCGTAATCCTACCACCCTCAATTTTTATTCTTTCCCCGGGAAGTCCGATGACGCGTTTAATATAAAACTGCTTGGGATTTTGCGGATAGCGAAAAACAACCACATCTTGGCGAGAAAGCTCTTTGAATGAATCCATTAAAACCACATCTTTTCCAAAGGCACTGAAACTTGTTTTTTTATAGCCAAATTCATTGACAATCAAATAATCTCCGTTTTCAAAGTTCGGCTCCATACTTGCTCCTTGCACAAAAAACGGTTGGAAAAGGAATATTCTTATCGGAATAATGATTATAAGAGCCCAAAAAAACACTTTGATTATCTCCCAGATGAAACTTCCCACGCCATAATATGAATCGTCTTCGCTTTCTAATGGTTTGTCTTCTTTATTGTACATGTCTTTACTTTTTTTACTCGTGTTATGCCAACTGCATCCTTTCTAAAAACGTGAAACATAGGCATAATATCATATTTTTTTGCCAAATGCAAGGATTGATTTGCAGCCAAAGAAAGGCTTTTTTTGACATTTGTACTTTTGCTGGAGTACTATTATAGTACGAAGCTGGTTAGCCTAAATATTTCAGTCAAGTAAAAATTTGCGTTACATATAAACTTTTTCAAGATGGATGGCATAAAAAAGAGGATACCTTTAGCTCCTCCAAGAGCCGCAAAACCGCTTGCAAAGAAAGAGCCAGTCTATCTTCCGCCAGAAGAAGATCTTTTCATTTTCCAAAATGAAATCAGGCAGATGAAAAAAGATGAAAGATTTTATAAAATAAAATCTTTCGCAAAAAAAGCGATTTTATATCTTGTAACTGCCGTATTGCTTTCTGCTGTTTCGTGGTTCGCCTATTTTTCTTGGAAAACTTCTGTAATAAGCGGCAAAATGAACGATACTGAGCCGCCTAAAGCAACAGTATCGCAATATTTGAAAACTCTCACCTTCCCTATCGGCAGAGGGGAGAAAAAAATTCTCAGGGGACAAAAAGAAGGCAGAATAAATATCCTTCTACTGGGAGCAGCAGGAAAAAACAAACCGGGGGGCAATTTGACGGATACAATAATGGTGATGAGTGTCAACACGAAAGACGGCAAAGTCGCCTTGCTTTCCCTGCCGAGAGATCTTTATGTGCCTGTTGCAAACACCGCTTCGTTCGTCAAAATTAACAGCCTTTATTCCATCGGCGTCAAAGAAGAAACGGGCGCAACGCTTATAAACGACACGGTTGAAAAAATTCTGGATATTCCCATCCATTATTATCTCGTCATTGATTTTGAAGGATTTGTAAAAATTATTGATGAACTCGGAGGGATAAACGTGAATGTTGAGCGTGATATATATGACACGAGATATCCCGGTCCCAACTACAGCTATGAGACGTTCAAGCTTTCAAAGGGACTGCACAAACTCGACGGCGCAACGGCGCTCAAATATGTTCGCGAACGGCATAATGATCCGGAAGGCGATTTTGGAAGAGCCAAGCGCCAGCAACAAGTAATCCAGGCGGTAAAAAACAAGGCATTTTCCGCCAAAACATTGTTAGATGTCGTTGCACTCAATAATATCCTCAACGCGCTCGGAGAAAACATAAAAACCAATATCGCATTCGATGAAATAGAAAGTTTTCTCGATTTAAGCAAAAAAGTGAACACGCAAAACGTAACCAATATCGTTGTCGATGCTTGGAAAAAAGACAGCCTTCTGAAAGTATCGCATGTCATGACTTCGTCTGGAAGAATGTTTATTCTCGTTCCAAGAGTAGGAAATTTCAGCCAAGTACAAGACCTTGCCAAGAATATTTTCAATCAGGATGAAATTAAAAAAAGACGTGAAGCAATAGCCAAAGAAAATGCAAATATTGCCATAATTAACAAAAGCGGCGATCCGAATCTCGCAAGCAAAATAAGGGATTTGCTCAGAGAAACTCTCGGCATGAAAGAGATTGAAATAATTCCGAGTGTCACAAAAGAGATTGTCTCAAAAACAACAGTCAAAAACATTCATGCGGAGAAAAATATTTTCACTTTGGATGAACTCATCAAAAGAATACCGGCATCGCTTGAAGAAAGCGATGCAAGGGAAATGAAAGCAGAAAGTGATATAATTATTACGCTGGGAAGTGATATTATTGACGCCTATAAATATGAGGAAGATTCAATTGAAGATTTTCAAAAATATCAGAACAGCAGCGAATATGACAACTGAATGTCGCTCAATAATTTTAATTTGAATTTCGCCAAAGACAAACGACCTTCCGGCCGAAATTATTGAATAACCGAACGTTTTAAAATTAAAACATTAAAAATTCATTTAAAATTCGAAACTGGAAATTAAAATTTATGAAATTGATTATTGGTTTGGGAAATCCAGGAAAACAATACGAGAACACTCGCCACAACGCGGGCTTTATGGTTTTGGACAAATTAAAAGAGTCCTGGGGTTTTCCCGAATTTAAGTTTGACAAAAAATTCAATGCGGAAATTTCCGAAGGTTCAATTTCCGGAAAAAGCCGAGATGCGGCCGCAGAAAAAATGATCCTTGCGAAGCCGCAGACTTTCATGAATCTTTCCGGAGATACTATAAAAGAATTGGTAAATTTTTACAAAATTCCTGTTGAAGACATTACTATTATTCATGATGATCTTGACATAAACCTAGGAGAATACAAAATTTCAACCGACGCTTCTTCCGGTGGACACAATGGCGTGCAAGATATTTTTGACAAGCTCGGTACGCAAAAAATCAAACGCTATCGCATCGGCATCGAAGGAGAAGAAAGAAGAAAATCCCGCGGTCCGATTTCCGGCGACGTTTTTGTTGTGCAAAATTTTTCGGACAAAGAATTGAAGGAAACAGAAAAAGCAATTCTTGAGGTTGTAAAAAGTCTGTCTTGATTGTCTCTTTGCGATGAATTCCTGGTGACCTCTCAGAGGTCACTATTTTAATTCATATTTTTGATTTTTTAAACCTTTTATCTTTCCAGAAATTTTGCATACTTTTTGATTTTTATCCTGCCGACTTGCAGTTTAATTACGGAGAATGCTTGTTTCGCCGCTTAATCATAATTTATTTTGATATTTTTACAGAAACTGCACAGACGTGTTAATATTAAAGCATTCATAATTACGCAAAAACATACAAAAAGTAATTAAGAACTTCTCGGTTTCTTGCAATTGCAAAAATTTGAGAGTTTGCATGAGATGAAATTTCTCAATGCCCTGAATAAAATCGAAGGACTTGGACAGAAGAAAATAAAAATACTTATGAATTTTTTCGATTCGGCCGAAGATGTTTGGAAGGCCGATTTTTCAATACTCTTAAAATCAGGTATCGGGGAAAAATTCGCCCAACGTATTATTGAACAGCGCGGCACAATAAATCCGGATGAGGAATGGATAAAACTTGAAAAAGAAAATGTAACGATGCTTTCCCTAAAAGACGAAAATTATCCTTCCCTTCTCGGGCAAATACCCGATTGCCCTTACGCATTGTATACAAAGGGAAATCTTGATTGCCTCAAAATGCCGCTTGTTGCAATAGTCGGCTCCAGAAAGCTCACGGACTATGGAAGGCGGGCTGCGTTCGGATTCGCAAAAGACCTTGCAAAAAACGGGGTGTGCGTCGTAAGTGGATTGGCTTTCGGGATAGACGCATGTTCTCACAGAGGAGCTCTTGATGCCAGAGGAAAAACTATCGCTGTTCTGGGAAACAGTCTTGATGCAGCAAGTATCGCGCCGCGGACAAATTTTGAGCTTTCGGAGGAAATTGTCGAAAATGACGGGCTCCTCATTAGTGAATTTTCCATCGAAACTTCTGCTGGCATCTGGACATTTCCGGCACGCAACCGCATCATGGCAGGCATGAGTCTGGGAACATTGGTTATTGAGGCCGCGCGAGAAAGCGGAAGCCTTATAACAGCAAACCTTGCGCTCGACTATAACCGTGAAGTTTTTGCGGTTCCGGGTTCGATCTTTTCGCCGCAATCGGAAGGCGCAAACATGCTGATAAAATCAGGCGCGAAGCTTGTTTCCTCCTGCAAAGATGTTTTGGAAGAATTAAAGCTCGATCAGATCGCGCAAAACCAAGAAGAAAAATTTACCGGAGAACTTTCTCAAGAAGAAAAAAATGTGCTTGACGCATTGTCGCATGAAGAAATGCATGTTGACATAATAATCAAACTAACTAAACTTGAAACATCGGCTGTGTCTTCGACCCTTTCTCTTTTGGAAATAAAAGGACTCATCAAGAACATAGGCGGACAGAATTACATAAAACTCTAACTCCCGTGTAATTATAAAAGGATGCAAAATTACATCGAGTCAAAGACTAAATTGCCGAATGATTAAGTTGTTGAAAAAATAAATACAACATTTTAGCAATATAACAAATTTAACAATTGAATTCATGAAGTTAATCATCGTTGAATCTCCGACAAAAGCAAAGACAATTACAAAATTCTTGGGAAAAGGTTTCAAGGTGAAATCTTCTTTTGGGCATGTTCGCGACCTTCCGAAAACCGAAATGGGAATCGATATTGAAAACGCCTACAAACCCCACTACGTAGTTCCGGCAAAAGCAAAACCAAAAGTGAAGGAACTTAAGGAACTTTCAGAAAAAGCCGAAGAAATAATCCTGGCATCCGATGAAGACCGCGAAGGAGAAGCAATCGCCTGGCACCTTGCCAAAATTCTTGATCTGGACAAGCCGAAGGCGAAAAAAGAAAAAAAGGTAAGCAGGATCGTATTCCATGAAATCACAAAAAAAGCCATTGAAAACGCCCTGAAAAACCCGCGCGATATCGATCTTAATCTTGTTGATGCGCAGCAAGCGCGAAGGATACTAGACCGCCTTGTGGGGTACGAGCTTTCCCCTTTTCTCTGGAAAAAAATAAAAAGAGGCCTAAGCGCGGGACGCGTGCAATCTGTCGCGCTTCGTTTCATTGTTGAGCGCGAACGGGAAATCGAAAAGTTCAAATCGGAAGAATACTGGGCCATCGGCGCAAGATTGAAGAAAGGCAAAGACGAATTTGATGCGAGCCTCGTTGAGCAAAACGGAAAAAAGATTGAAGAAGTGGTCACACTCAAACTTTTTGCCGGAGACTATAAGACGAAAAAGAGCACGATTTCAAGCAAGGAAGCTGCGGAAAAAATTGAAGATGATTTGAAAAAAGCAAAATATAAAGTCATTTCAATCGAAGAAAAAGAAACATTAAGAAATCCCGCGGCGCCGTTCACGACTTCAACTTTGCAGCAGGCGGCTATCAGCAATTTCGGATTTTCGGCGAAACAGACGATGATGGCCGCGCAAAAACTCTATGAAGAAGGATACATTACGTACATGAGAACCGACAGCGTGAACCTTTCACTGGAATCTCTGGTAGCTGCAAAAAAAGTTATCACTAATCTGTTCGGAAAAAATTATGCGCTCGAAAGTCCGCGCTACTACAAGACGAAATCCAAATCCGCGCAAGAAGCTCACGAAGCAATCAGGCCGACAGACCTTGAAAAAAACCCGGACGATCTTATGCCTATCCTAGAACCGAATCAATACAAGCTGTATAAACTGATCTGGAACAGAACCGTTGCCTGTCAAATGCAAAGCGCACGGCTCAATTCCGTAAAAGCAGACATTGAAGCGCTCGGAGCAAAAGTCAATTATTTGCTAAAAGCAACCGGCTCAACAGTGATTTTCGATGGATTTCTGAAGGTTTATGGGAATAAGTCGTCGCAGCCGGAAACATTTCTGCCACCTCTAAAGGAAAACGATATACTTGACCTTGTCAGCACGGAAAGCGAACAAAAATACACCTCCGCTCCGCCACGCTACAATGAAGCGACTCTTGTGAAAATTCTGGAGGAATATGGAATAGGTCGTCCTTCCACGTACGCGCCGACAATTTCCACAATCATCGAAAGAAAATATGTGGACAAAAACGAAGAGAAAAGACTATTCCCTCTCGAAATCGGATATCCAGTGAATGATGTTTTGGTGGAAAACTTCCCTCAAATAGTAAGCATCGACTTTACCGCCGAAATTGAAAAGGATTTCGATGAAATTGCAAACGGCAAACTCAAGTGGGTGCCAATGATAGATGAATTCTACAAGCCTTTCCACAAAAACCTCGAAGAAAAAACAAAGACCGTAAAAAAAGAAGATCTGCTTGAAAAACTGGATCGCAAATGTCCAGAATGCGGAGGAGATTTGGTCGTGCGCTTCGGACGCTTCGGAAAATTCATCGCATGTTCCAATTATCCGCAGTGCAAATACACTGAAAAAACTGCCGAAGAAAAAAAAGAGGAGGAAGAAAATGCGGGAATTGTCTGCGACAAATGCGGAGCGCCGATGATTGTGAAACGCGGAAGATTCGGATCATTTTTGGGGTGTTCGAAATATCCCGAATGTAAAAATATAATGAAGATAGAACAGAAAGTTGGGCTCAAATGTCCGAAATGTAAAGCCGGAGATGTTGTTGCCAGAAAATCCAAGAAAGGAAAAGTGTTTTATGGTTGCAACAAGTATCCAAATTGCGATTTTGCGATGTGGAACAAGCCTACCGGAGAATTTTGTCCGGATTGCGGACAGCCGTTGGCATTTGCAATCAAGGGAAAAATAAAATGTTCGAACAAGGAATGCAAATACGAACAATAAAATAATTGTTTTGATCTTAAAAATCGTCCAGCAAAAGACGATTTTTAAATTTTTGATTTCTAATTATTCCAATTTCTAGCAAAATTCTAACTAAAAAATAATTAATGAATAAAACTTGAGCATTGTATATTTTATATGTTCAATATTGCTATCTGTCTGTCAGTAATTGGGGAAATTAGAAATTTTTAACTGGAAATTTTCAAAATCTTGCTTCCTTCATGCAGCTGCCATATACTTAAATAAACAACAGCGCACAAAACGTACTAAATAAAGATATGAATAATTTAGGCCTAAACGACATATTAAACTCCCTGCGCGAACCTACCGAAGAAAGAAGGAAACTCATAACTGAAGCTTTCAATTTCGCCGTAAAGGCACACACCGGGCAAAAACGCAGAAGCGGTGAAGATTATGTGCAACATCCGATTGCCGTCGCAAAGATTCTTGCTGAAATAGGGATGAGATCAAAGACCATCTCGGCGGCTCTTCTTCATGACATTCCCGAAGATACACAAACAACTTTGAAAGAAATCGAGGAAAAATTCGGCAAAGAAATTGCAGGAATGGTTGATGGCGTAACAAAATTGGGAAGGATCAAACTGCGCGGTTCGCACGAAGAATATTTTCTAGAAAACCTGCGGAAAATGTTCCTTGCTATGGCAACCGACATACGTGTGATAATCATCAAATTGGCCGATCGGCTCCACAATATGCAAACACTGGAATTTAATCCTCCGGATAAGCAACTTCGGATCGCTCACGAGACAATGGAAGTATTTGCTCCGATAGCAAACCGTTTGGGAATGGGCGAAATAAAGGCCAAGCTGCAAGATCTCGCCTTTAAATTTCTTGATGAAGAAAATTATAATAAAGTAAAACAACTCGAGGAAAAAAATTATAAAGAAAGAGAGCAATACCTCAACAAGGCAATCAGGGAACTTCGTGAAGAGATCGAAAAAGGCGGAATAAAAGTAATGGAAATTCATGGGCGCGCCAAAAGCATATACAGCCTGTATTTAAAATTAAAGGAACGCGATATGGATATCAACCGCGTTTACGATCTTGCGGCGGTTAGAATAATCGTGCCAGAAGTGGCTGATTGCTATGAGGCGCTGGGTATCGTTCACAAAAAATACCGCCCGATGATCGGACGCATAAAAGACTATATTTCACTTCCTAAACCCAATGGATATCAGTCGATTCATACGACAGTTTTCGGTCCTGACGGCAAAATACTCGAAATCCAAATACGCACCCAGAAAATGCACAATGAAGCTGAGTTTGGAATCGCCGCCCACTGGATATACAGCGAACAAAAAAAGAAAAAAAACTGGAAAGATTATTTCTTCAGAAAAAAACCAGCCTTGCCCGAAAAGGAGCTTGAATGGGTGAGGCAGCTTCAGGAATGGCAGAGCGAAATAGGACGCGACAATAAAGAATTTATGGAAGGCCTGCGCATAGACTTTTTCAAAAATCATATTTTCGCATTTACACCTCGCGGAGACATTATTGATCTTCCGGAAGATGCCACGCCGGTAGATTTCGCATATGCCATTCACGGTGAAGTCGGCAACCACACAATAGGAGCCAAAGCCAACAATAACATAGTGCCGTTAGACTACAAAATACAAAACGGAGAAGTTATTGAAATTCTCACATCCAAAGACCGCAAAACTCCGAACGGCGATTGGCTCAAATTCGTCAAAACATCCGTTGCGAAATCACACATAAGAAGAGAACTCAGAAAGGAAAATTCAACCAAACAATAGTCACAGAAATTTATTCAAAAAACAATCCTCCAGGATTGTTTTTTAATGTCTTTTAAATTTTTCTGACAATCAAAAAATAAGATAAAAATACAAATTTTTATAATATCAATGATTTGACGCTTTTCTTTGCGCAAGTTTATTCAAAAGCGATTCAAGATCTTCTTTGGAATAATATTCGATGACGATTTTACCGCCATCTCCCGCTTTGGAAATCTTTACTTTTGTGCCAAGAGCTTCAACAAGCGCGTTTTCAACTTCTTTCACCTGCGGATCCACTGCAATCTGGCGCTTATGAGGACGCACTGAGATTTCTTTTGTCTTATCTTCAATCTGTCGGACCGTGAGATTGCTCTTCAAAATGAGTTCATAAAGAGCGCGCTGTTTTTCAGGATTTGGAATTGAAAGAATCGCTTTGGCGTGCCCTTCTGTGATCTTGCCTTCGATAAGACCTTTCTGAATCTCGACTGGAAGCGATAATAAACGCACCTTGTTTGCTACAAGACTTCTGCTTTTCCCCATCTTAGAAGCAACTTCCTCCTGACTCATGTCAAAATCATCAATAAGCTTCTGATACGCCTTGCCTTCTTCAATTGGATTTAAATCATGACGCTGAATATTCTCCACAATGGCAAGCTCAAGCTTCTGAAGTTCACTTGAATCGCGAATTATCACCGGAACTTTTTTGAGTCCAACAAGTTGAGCTGCTTGAAGCCTCCGCTCGCCGGCAATAAGTTCGTAGCGGTTTCCGTTTTTGGTAACGATAAGTGGTTGTATTATTCCGTGCGTCTTTATGGAATTGGCGAGATCCGCAAGCTTTTCGTCATCAAAATTTTTGCGCGGCTGGAGAGGATTCGCCACAATCTGATTAACATCAACCTCGATAACATATTTGTCGCCGCGAATCGGATCGTCCGAAGCTCCAATAACGCGTTTTGAAAAATCATCCTGCGAAATCTGAGCGGACTGCTTGTTGGGAATGAGAGATGAAAGCCCTTTTCCAAGACCAAATTGCTGACTCATATATTATTCACGAATCAACTCGAATATTGTCACAAATTATCTTCAATATACATTCGCGATTATTCGAGAAAAAATTAACGTGGATTAATGATTTAAACTGTAAAACTTTTCTTTTGTTTATTGTCTTTTTCGAGAATCTCCCTTGCCAGGTTTTTGTACGATCTTGCGCCCTTTGAAAGGCTATCGAAACTCAATATTGATTTCCCGAAACTCGGAGCTTCCGCAAGACGCACGCTCCTGGGAATAATACTATCAAAAACATGGCCTGGAAAGTGATTCCTCATCTCCCTTACTACCTGGCGCGCCAGTCGATTGCGTCTGTCATACATCGTGAGCACTGCTCCCATGATGCTTAAGTTCGGCTGCAGGTGTTTTTTGACAAGATCGATAGTCTGAAGAAGCTGGCTTAGTCCTTCAAGAGCATAGTACTCGGTCTGCACGGGAATCAAAACTTCGTCACTAGCCACGAGCCCGTTGATCGTAAGAAGACCCAGGCTCGGAGGACTATCAATGATAATATAGTCATAATCTGTTCTGATCTGCCTCAAAACGTCATAGAGTTTGAATTCGCGATTATCGAAGTGTACAAGTTCTATCCCCGCTCCCGCAAGGTCTTGGGATGCCGGCATAAGATCATGTCCTGAACTTTTAGATTTTATTATTATATTTCTGGGATGTTCTCCTCCTATCAAAGAATGATACAATCCCTTATCGAGATTCCGGATATCAATCCCAAGACCCGATGACGCATTTCCTTGGGGGTCAAGATCAACCAAAAGCACCAGCTTGCCTGCGTCAGCCAGATAAGTTGCAATATTTATTGCGGTAGTCGTTTTCCCAACTCCGCCTTTTTGGTTGATAAGTGAAATTATCTTAGCCACCTTCTTAGCTGCTAAATTGTTACATTGCTAAACTGCCAGGCATGCTGCTTTAATGTTTTATAAACAAAAATTAATGGCTCTTGGCAATTTAACAATACAGCCATTTAACAATGTAATAATATCACATTGACAAACTACTTTCAATCACATATTATATAGTAGAAAAAAGCCTTAAAAAAGCCAAAAAGCCGCGGTGGTGGAATTGGTAGACGCAGAGGACTCAAAATCCTCCGGTAGCAATACCATGAGAGTTCGAGTCTCTCCCGCGGCACGTTAATTTTTTGCGAGACGAGAACGGGAAGAGGTCGGGAAACGGGAGTTTCCCGTTGGAGGAAAGTATTGAAAACCGTGGGTATTCAAAGAGAAGCGAAAGCGACGAGTGAGATATCTCTCCCGCAGCACACCATAAAATCCCCTTTTCGGGGATTTTTGTTTTATCCCTGAACACAAAGCTATTAAAGCTATTTCATGTATTTATCCCTAAATTCTCTCAAAAGACGCGTTAGCGCACCAAAAGGCAGCCATGCCCAAAGTGTTTTCTCTGCTACTTTTTCAAAAAATTCATTAAGGTTCATAAATATAGAAACTCGCGAATCTATTCGAATCTATTCGAATCTATTTCGAATAACCGCGAAATAGGCATTAGAGATGGTTAACGATAAAATTAATGTCGGCTTATAGTTAATTAATATTATATATCACATCTTTCTTTTCCACCACAATATGCCATCCTTTCTTTTCCGCTATCTTCTTTAAGTTATCATTCGGATTGAATGCTGTGGGATTGTCGACTATTTCCAAGAAGCTTGCGTCTGATTCCGTATCACCTATTCCGTAAGAACCTTCGAGTGTCAAATTGTGTTCATAGACATATTGTTTAACCAATGAGCCCTTATGTCTCACCGGCTCATAATATGTTTTCCCCGTATAAATCCCTCTATCATCGCATTCATACACGCTTCCGAAAACGGCATTGAACCTAAGATGCATCCTGTTGTATTCTTTGACAATTTCTATGGGCGATCCGGAAACCGCAATCAGATGATAACCATCATGTCTCAGTTTTTTGATCAGCTGTTCTGCGAAAATATATGTCCTGTCCTGATGAAACGAAACAACCACTTTGCTTGCACGTTCAATATCCTCCAGTTTGCACCCTTTTATGCATTTTTCGTAAAGATGCACAAGTCCCAGACGATATTGTTCGTAAGTTCCTTTATGTTCGATCCAGTCAGTATAGAGTGAAACGATCTGGTTACGCACTTTCCTGGGAAAAACATTCATCCAGGAAAGTTCATTGATAAGTTCAAATTGGAGATTTTTGCGAAATATCGTTCCATCTATATCAAAAACCGCGATTTTGTTCTTTTGCATTTTAATATGATATTAATCTACTAATAACCAAATTTGATATAATAATCTGCCTGCGTGAATTCACCATTTGCGGTTTCACGTTTTACTCGCAGATTGATATTTGTTTCACATGTGAATTATGACCGGAGTACCTATATTCGCCCAATCAAACACTCTTTTTGCAGGACCGACTCCGAGCCTTATACAACCGTGCGAAACCGGTATTCCGAGATGGTTTGCGCCTTCCTTATATCCGCCCGGCCATTCGGGAAGTTCATGTATTCCAACCGCCCCCGAGGGAAAGATCGCCATCCAATATGGCATAAACAGAGAATATTTTTTCGACCACGGACGAAGCGCCTTGTTGTGGATCGCGAACGTTCCCTGGGGAGTTTCCATACCCTTTTTGCCGGTTGAAACAAGAAATGCATCAAGCGCTTTTCCGTTTTCGAATATGATAAGATGCTGATATTTGAGATTGATGTCTATATACTTTCCTTCCTGCACCAATGGCTTTGTATACAGCAACGCCTGCTTTAGTTGTGTCTGTTGATCTAAGCTCCTGTCTATCACCGGCGGAGGAACGGTTTCGAAAAACATCTCATGCGCTTTCCGATATTGGCTCGTCGTTTGCTGCTTTAGCTTCAAGTATGTGGATATGGTGTATTTCGTATTCCACTTGAAATCATCGCGCGAAACAAGTCTGACCGAAGTTCTGTCATCGCTTACCAAATGTTCCAACTCCGTATAAGGTTCTACCTCAAATTTTATACTGAAATCATCGAGCGGTCTACTGAAGTTAAAAATAATGGGATCCTCCATGTTGACCGCGATATCTTCTGCTCCATCGGACGGAACAGTTGAAAGCACCTCGGGCCACGGATGAGTTGAAAATTCAAACGATTTCTCAAAACGCGAAAAGAAAATGTTTCTCCCTTTTAGTTCAATTCTATAGTCTGTTTCCAGCGACCAATAACTTTCGGGAATTATTTTAAGCTTTCTGTTTCCTTCTTCCCATTTTAGAATCATTTTGCTTTCGGGAAAAATGGAAATTTCTTTTTGAGAGAAAGAAGTGTCAACGGGGGCCGAAAAAACTATCTCAATCGCCTCATTGGGCCCCACCGGCTCCGTTTGCAAAATTGAAGCATCCGTATGAAATATGGTGGTATCAAATATTTTTACATTTAATTTCCCTGCGCGCGCATGCACAAAAAAAGAAACTCCAGCAGAAACTGCCATAACGGTTATTATAAAAACGGCCGTCTTCCAATTATGTTTTTTTTCTTTATGTGGGATGAATCCGCGCATCTTTGACAAACAAAAATCAAATCACGAACAACACTTTAATTCGCAATTTGGCTCCTATCACTTTTAAATAGTAGCCTGCTTATTAATCTCTTTCGCCGTTTCCCAAAGTGCCTGATTGTTCTGCGTTGTTTTCATCCAATACCACCATTCCACGCCCCAGATATATATTTCACCGATTCCCGTTTTTTTGGCAAACTCCACATTGTCCTTCAAAATATTCTCATTCATCGAGGCAAGCTGTCTCTCAACCGGAGCATGTACCGTCCATCCCTCAACCCACGGTTCTCCCTGAAGTTCCACCACAATCGTATTTTTTTGGTTCGCTAACATTTTTATCAGAAATTGTTTTGCCTTAAAAAAATTCGGACCGATCGGATAACGCCAGTGTCCAAGATTGGCATTATATACCTCCCGATACATTGTTGTGCCGAAAATATCGGCACGCTTCGCCGCTTTGATCCACAAGCTGAGCTCCCCGCTGTCGGTAATGATAACCGGACGCGATGAATCAAGATTTTTCACAAGGGCAATTTCACTGTCGAGCAAATCGGCATCGGCAGGAGGGCAAATTCCGAATCTCAAAAATGGTTCGTTTTCTATTTGCCAGCGCGCGATTTCAGGATGACCGTCTTTATATCTGTTTACAACCGTCTTTTCAAATTCAAGAAGCCTATCTTTCCTCACCGCATCGTCATCTCCTATCCACTCAGGAATGAAGCATTCTGGCCAGCGCGGAACCTTTTGCCCTATTACCAGAATTATTTTTGCGTCTCTTTTTCGCGCTTCCTCAAGTTGCCAGTCTATATCCGAAAAATCATAAATTCCCCGCTCCTTTTCAACCAAATCCCAATAAACCGGGATGCGAATATGCCTTATCTTAAGGTCATCAAGCATGGCAATATAGGTTTCGCGCCAATCAAGGCCTATGTCACGCGCATAACGCAAGGAAAATGTCACTCCGATCTTGGCCTTTTCCTTGCTTGGACTTACCGGAAGATTGATGTAAATAAAAAAAACTAGGGCTAGAGCAGCCAGAATTCCTAGTGTGTATCCGATTATTTTCAGAATTTTTTTTACCATTTTAATTTCCGTTTTGCTATTTTTAAAATTTTGTAAAGACAATTGATACGCTTCGCCAGCCACGTTACCACCCACGTTACCAGTCATGTTACCAGTCACGTTACCGCCGCGTTATCAGCCTGCACTTTTTCATTATACTATTTATCTTAAAAACTAGCTAACGCTCAGTCCGCTTGGCGCCATAGGCGCGGTCACATCTTCTTCGGAACCTGAAAACGTAAAACCTCCTACGCAGTCACCATTTCTTCCGCTGGTTTTGTAGGGATAATAGTCTGCAACTGTGGCGAAGTAATCCTCATTCACAGTTATATCGGACAATCCTGCCCGGTCATGCTGCTGCCAGTTAATTGTTCCGCCCGATGAGTTTTCATGATCGCTAATACCAATGCAACATCAATATAAATTATTTACACATTCTTAAGCAGGTTAAACGTTCTTGTCTGATATTTTGTTGCTTAACATGTTAAGCAACATGTTATTTAACAATTTGAGAGAGATTTCGCAGGCTTTATAATTTTTTAACTTACGCTTAGTCCGCACGGGGAAGATGGAGCGGTCGTGTCCTCTTGCGGCGTGACATATTCGATATAGCTGTCAGAAGTTTTTATGTCGTCAAAATATATGTAATACATGTTCGGAGCCTCTATCTCGACGTGATTTACCAATGACGCGGAATCCCAATCCATCGAATTCGCGTTGTTTCTGTTTCTCATGTTTGCAACTCGTATCTTAAGCTCTCCGTCAACCCATACGGCAAACTCGCCGTCAAGATTATCATCCGTATTGTGTTTCACGTAATATTCATAGTAGTGCCAGCCCGAACCGGTATAAAAAGCAGATGAATGATTTGTTATTGTTCCTATTTTTATCCAATAGTCTTCCCAGTTCGGACCTACCCCCGGCCGATTGTTCTCAGAAGAAACATGATTCACTTTGCACACATACGCGCTATTTGTTCCATAGCCGGCGGAATTTCCGGCAGTATATTCGGTATCCACGCGCCATGTTCCCGCACCCACAAAACCTTCATACCCATAAGCCACCTGTGTATCATTCAAAGGCGATGTTCCGGGACCACAATTAATTCCGCTAAACCTGCCGGTTTGATATGTTTGACTGAAAGTAACATTCGCATAGGTTGAGGGATTATTATGGTAATCCGCCGAAAAAAGTTTTAGCCACTTTACTCCGCCCGCGGTCCCGTCTTCATGCCCTTCTTCTTTTGCCCAAAAGGCTATGTAGCCGTCTTCAAAAGTGCCGCTGGGATTTGGATCGAAGTTGGACCAGTATTGCGCGGTTCCCCTCGCCTGGATAGAAAATCTGAGACACCTTCCGCCGTCGGGAGAATCACAGTTTTCCACATTGGCAGCCGATGGGATATCCCACCCGTGATTTTCCGGGCTGTCGGAATACCCGTCAAAATTGTCTTCGAAAAGAATGGCTGCTTCAGATTTTTGGGCAAAACAAAAGCAACATGCGATAACTATAAATATGGTTAGAATATCTATTTTTTTTCTGCTGGAATTTTTAAACATAGATGAGTGCTGCTCCTGCGGCTATTATAAAAATCGCTGCAATTTTTTGCGCCCAATCCCAAAACAAAATTTTCTCCTGGAAAATTTTGGCATGAGTTGTTGAAAATAAAGCCACAATCATGAGCAAAAAAACATATTGCAACGAAACAAGAGCGTTTATGAGCGTCACACTTCCTATGCCTATGGCGTAATTAATCATGAGCGTGCTAAGCCCTCCTGCAATTTTGTTACCCAAAAATATGCTGCCCGTTATGGCCGTCTGCTTTTTATCTTTTTTGGCCGAACGAAAACTTTTCAAGATATTTTTTCTCCAAAGAGGAATGGCAAAAAGCAGGCACGCTCCGATAAATCCTCCGAACCGTGTCCAGATGTACCATGTTACGAACGTTTCACTGCTTGAGATGTGTTTAAAAATCACATACGCAACCGCCAAGAAAAAACCTGCCGCAAAAGCATAATAAAATCCTGAGAAAAATTTCTTTTTTCCAAGCTTCAATGGCAAATCAAACGAGATGAGAAGTCCGCCAAAAATGAGCAGCAGCATTCCGAGAATATGAAGCCAGTGAAGCTTTTCCATTTCGAAAACCCAAGACAGGATAAATGTCACCAAAGGAATCGTTGCTCCGGAAACCGGAGCAACGCGGCTTGCTTCGGCTTTGCTGAAAGCGAAAAACAAAAGCAATATCCCGCCCGAGAAAATAAGTCCGCTTATAAGACAGAGACAAATAATATAGGTATCAGGCACGGTAAAACCGAAAGGAGCAAGAAGAAGAGCGCCAAGACCGAAAAGTCCCGCATAAAAAGCATAGACGGGAGCTGATGAAATCCTTTTGGATCCCAGAAGAAACTTATCAAGCGTGTTGGCAATCGCGCCGAAAAAATATCCGGCGGTTGCAATAAAAAACCAGGCCATAATTCGGAACCTTAAAGATCAAAAGAAATTTTTCAACTTAGCGCTTTATTTATCTAACTTCTTTTATTATAACCCAATTTTGGATTAATGAAAAACAATCAAAAAAACATTCAAGTCAGAATGTTTTTTCAGATACCATGTGCAAAATCTCAATCTGCTAATTTACCGACAATCCTCTTGGCGAAGAAGGAGCCTCTTCGTCAGGTGTTGCGTTGCATATGTTCTGCGGGCACGGATTTCCAAGGTATTCCCATATATAACTTGTCAGAGTTATTGGCCCGCCATAAAGCCCGTTTCCATTTGCAGCAAAACCTCTGGCAGCATTGCCATATTGCGCCGGAATATTCTGAAAACTTTGCTGAAAATCGGCTTTTATTCTGTCTTCGTACGTCCATGGCCACAAAGGCTGGCTGGTTTCAATCCCGTTCACGTAACGATTCATAATATTTGCGCCTTGCCCGAGATTCAAAAAGTTGGAAATACCGACAGGATTATTTGAGCTGTTTATTACCGGCATATTATTGATGTCGTATCCCAGGCCGGTATTGCCGGCTGTGCAATGATCAATGCTATACGATGCATTCCAGCCTTCCTGCACAAAACCCTGCCGCGCGACGTCCCACGCCACGCAATTCTTTGCGTTGGCGACAGCAAGTTCAAACCCCCAATATCCGCCGTTGGGCGTGTTCGGCAGATTGAGAGATATGCAGCCGTAAAAATTATGATTAACCGCTTCATAGCCTTCTCTGCTTCTGAATCCGCACCTTGAATGAGAAGTTGTCGTGGCGGGATTAAAATCCAAAGCAATCGCATTTTCGACTATCACATTCTTTGCGCCGTACAAAAGAATGCCGGTCGACTCATGCTCTCCGGGATAATAGTCGTTTCGCATGACAATTCTGCGAAACGTCAAGCTGGTACCGCTTGCCTGAATCATTGCCCTTCCTTGTCCCCACATCCAGGAGTCTTCTATCAAAATATTATTTCCGGTAACCAAAACAACGGAATCATATGTTCCTCCGAAAGAATTTCCAAACGCACATCTTCTAATGTTTATGTTACCGCCCGCAAATATTCCAACCGCCTCCTGTCCGTTCAGAAACTTAAATCCCTCCAAATCCACATGGCTGGTAGATATGATAACTGCGGCATCGTATGAGCCGGGAACGCTGGTGTTGAAGTTTAAGTCCACAATTACTCCTCCATCATGTTCCGAAATTATTCTGGTCGGGTTTTGAGCTGTCCCCGATGGAGGATCCATCATGTATGCGTTCAAATATATTCCATCCCTGACAATCAATGTGTCTCCTCCGTTCATCATCTGAAAGCATGCGGAAAAATTCGCGCAATTATCGGGAAGATAATACGTAGCAGCGCTCGCATTATGCGGCAAAAAACAAAAAAACGCCAAAACGGCGGCAAGAACAATGCTTTCGGCAAAAGCGTTTTTGTTTGTAGTAATAGTTAGCATAAGCCGACTATTCAAAAAGTCACGCTTGCCCTAATTATATCAAAATATTTTCATGAAACAAATGCGATCCGGCAGTCCGGACCGCAATTGCAGGCAATATGCCAAAAATTAACTCATGATTTTGTTGAAATAGAGAGACACCGTTGATACCCAACTTTCAACTCCTTTGGGATCATGACCGGCGCAGCTCGATCCGCATTTCCAAATGAGCATTTTCGAAGCGGTAGTGTGATTTTTTCCTATAAGCACTTCGAGCCTATTACCCACGATTTCCACCGCTTCTTCCGGATTGGAAAAGCACGCGTAACCCATCGCGCTTCCGCGACTGGCAGCTCCCTTATATCCCCAATAGTTGTAGCAATCCTGGCCATTAAGCAGAGGAACATGTTCGCCCCATCCGCTTTCTTTTTTGGCTATTCCGATAAGAAACGCAGCAACTTTTTCGTCCCTTTTGGAAATGAAAGGAACCATTTCTTTTATCGGAGCATCTCCGGTTATTTCATAAAGTTTTTTGGCAAACTGTTCGGTCTTGAAATTTTTTTCGCTCTGTTCCAGGAGTTCCGGCAAGCTGGTAGGATTTGAGTCGCTCGGATCTTCAAAAAGTTTCAGTTTTCCTTCACTCACCGAAAGCAGGGATTTACTGCAGTGAACATCTTCCTGGCTGCCAAGGTCATATGCCTGAGCATAATAGACGGGCCTGGCATCCCAGAACTGAAACACCGACCCTAAGATGATAAGAATCAACGCCAAAAAAAGAACCGCTCTGTTTCTGGACGTCACGTTTAAACAATTTTTATTCCAGCCTCCACTTTTTAATGACTTCTTTACCCCCTGAGATAAGGGATCACACATATGATAATTTTACTAATAAAAAGCGTTTCCATTTCGGAAACACGGATTTTATGCTAGCAAAAATAAGTATTTCGGTCAAACATCTTATGCACACTAATACATCCCAAAACATTGGCTATTCCCATTGTTTTTGTCGTTTTTCACAAAAAAATCAAAAAAAGCCCTAAAACAAGGCTTTTCTTTTATCTTTACATTTTAACCTATTTGTGTCGTGATAAGTTATTTTTCTTCTTTCTCATAATTCAGCTTGTTGAAATACAGAGAAACATCGCTTATCCACTTCCTGGCAGCCGCTTCTCCTCCTGTCGCCTCGCAATCCGAGCCACATTTCCAAACAACCATTTTGGCGGGCGTGTTCCTGTCATATTTTTTCACAAGAGTTTCAATTCTTTTTGCCACAGTGTCGACAGCATCCTTGGGACTGTTGAAGCATGTATGCCCGCCGCTTCCCATCAGCATGCGCTTGCCTCTATATCCCCAATAGTTGTAGCAATCCTGGCCATTGAGGACCGGGCGGCGCTTTCCCCATGCGCTTTCCTTTTTGGCGATCCCCACGATAAAGGCCGCGACTGTCCTGTCTTTTTCGGCGATATACGGAACCATATTTTCAATCGGGAAGCCTTTCACCATTTCCCTTATCTCCTTTTCCAAGGTTTTTTCGTCCGCGTTCTCGATTTCCATAAATTCGCTTGTAAATTCTTTCTCATTGACTTCCGCCTCTACTCCCAAAACCTGCCCCTGCACTGCCTGCGCGTTTTGCACAGCAATCTGATTGGCGGCGGCTCCCTGCCCGAGGTATTTGTAGACAAACGTCATCAAAACCATCCCGAAAAGTATCGATCCCACTATTGAAAGATTCCACAAGCGCACCAATGAAAACTGCCGAACAAAGTTCTGAGAAACCTCCGCCAGCGAATCGCAAAGATCGGCCGAACGCTTCTCGAGAATTTTCACAAGAGAGCTGTTGCCGCCATTCGGACAATAGCGCATAAAATCGGCAACTATCCTGGAATTTGCAGAATCCCACATATGCACGGAGCGATTTATTTTGATTCCGTTTCTCATCATTTGCTGTTCCCGCGGAGTTATGTAGAGCTTGGAATCTTCAGTATAAAAATGTCTACTTTTTTTGCCACGCGAAAAAAGCACGGGAAAGGCTTCATCCCGCCTTAAATCAACACGCTTGCTTCCGCCTGTCGTCGCCTTTATGTCGGCAACTCTCTTTATTTTGGTTCTTGTATACATCTCTTGTCGGTTTCTTAAATTATAGCATTTGTTTCCTGTTTCTGAAAATAATCAAGGCTCCCAAGATTACCATAAAAAGTGACAATATCTGTCCGATTGTAAAATAGCCCGAGATTAGGCCGATTTGCGGATCAGGTTGGCGAAATTGTTCGGCGATAATGCGAAAAATTCCGTACCCCGCGATATAAACCGCGAGCAGCATGCCGTCTTTCCTGAAAAAACCGGCCAAAGGTTCGTACCTACGCTCGTACCTATGTCCATACCTACGCACGCCCAAAACGACAAAAAACAAAAGCAGACCTTCAAGAAAAGCTTCGAGAAGCTGCGACGGATAACGCAAATTTTGAGGATCACTTGAAAAATACATCCCTAGCGGAGAAGTTGTCACACGTCCGTAAAGCTCACCGTTAAGGAAATTCCCAATCCTTCCGAAAAAATATCCGAGCGGAACCGCCGGAACGACAAAATCCGCCCATCTCCAGAAATTTATTTTTTTAAATCCGCAAAATATGATGCCGCCCAAGATGACTCCGGCAAGTCCTCCGTGATAACTCATGCCGAATATTCCGACAAAATTTCCCGCCTGATCGAACGGCGAGATGATGGCAAGAGGATTTGAAATAAAAAACGCGGGATCATATATCAAAACGTAACCCAATCTTGCACCGACAAGAGCGGAAAAGAAAGCAACAAGCAAAAAATCCATAACCAGCGCACAATGAACAGCGTTTCTCTTCTGTCCCTTGTCGCCTGCCCCTTGCTCATTGACAACATATTCTCCTTTTTTTATTCTCCGAATCAAAACCAAATAAGCAACCAGAAAGCCGACAATATACGAAACAGCATACCACCTCACGGAAAAAGGCCCGATCGTAAAAGCGACAGGGTTAATATAAAGAGGAATATTCTGATAAAAGTATAGAAAATCCATTAGCTTATTTTAACAGATTCCCAAAATTTCCAAAATCTATAAGCTAACAGCTGGAAGCTATTTGTTGTATCTCTTGAGCTGATTCTTGAATTTTACCGCGTATATTTCCCACATTGACACGAAGAGCGCAACTATGATCGGTCCGACGATAAATCCGGAGAGCCCAAACAGCGCCAGTCCTCCGAGCGTCGCGAAAAGTATCAAGAGCGGATGGAGTTGAGCGTCCTTTCCCACAAGCGCGGGCTTCAATATGTTATCCAGTAAAGATATGACGGCAAACCCCGCCACCAAAATGAAAACGCCCTGCCAAACATTGCCCAGTAAAAGCATGATAATTCCCGCAGGAAACCATACGATGCTTGATCCGAGCATCGGAATAAGGGAAAGAAACATCATGACGATACCCCAGATAACCGGCGAAGACACTCCGGCTATATAGAAAACCATCCCTCCCACAAGGCCTTGCAAAAAGCTAACGACAAAAGTTCCCTTGATTGTGGACCTGCTTATGGAAACAAACTTCTGCACGAGCAAATTCTCATCTGAATCCCGGAGCGGACTTATGTGCATGACTTTGCTCACAAATTTCTTTCCGTCTATGAAAAAATAATAAAGCGAGAAAAACATCGCAAAAATCATCAGGAAAACGTGCGCAACACTAAGATACGCGCTTTGAATAAAAGACAGTAAAAATTCTCCTATCTGACGGGAGTATTGCGCGAAAGTTTCTTTGTTGAGGACTTGCGACAAGCCAAATGCCTCATATAGAGTAGAGTCTTGAACCATTCTTACGATAGGATCTATGTTTTTCTGGTAAAAATCCCCGTTGCTTGAAATTGATTCATACGATGCCATAATCTCATGCCCGAGCATTATTACGATCAGGGTAAAAGGAATTATTATAAGGAGCAGAATAATAAACGAAGTGAGAAAAGCGCTCAGTCGCCTCCTGCCGCGGCTTAACTTAAGAAAAAAATCATACGGCCTCTGAAAAACAATTGCCAAAATCGATGCCAGCAGTATGGCTATTATGAAAGGTTTGAAAACAAAAAAAGTCGCCACGCTTACGGCGATAAGCATCGCGAGAAAGAAATACACGTTATAATTTTTTATGCGCATGGTTTCGACTTTTTCTTTTGTCATATTTTTATTGTTTTTTTCAGCTCATCTGTTAGAATTGTAGCATAGATTTCGCGTTTTTCCAACATAAATGAATCTTATATCAAGTCTTTAAAAACCGCATCAATGGAATACCATATTTCACACAGACACAGAACGATCATTTCCGCCGACGGTTTCGGCATAAGCCCGCGAGCCAACAGGAATACGCGCTATCTGTTGTCGCTCGGGAAAATCAACAGAATCGGAGTAATGGTAAACGGTGTGTTTTCAAGCGAGGAAATAAAAGAACTGCTGAAAAGCAACGCGAAAATCGATATCCACTTGGACATTTCGGATAAATCCAGCGGGAAAAAACAGACGCAGACAGGAAATTTTCGCCGCATGGCCGGACTTTTTCTGAAACTGTTCATCCGGAAATCTTTTGCAAAGAGAGTCGAGACGGAATGGAAAGAACAGATAGAGAAATTTATACAGATTTTTGGAAAAAAACCCGACGGCATAAGTTCTCACCAGCACGTGCATTTTCTTCCGCCGCTGTTTAAAGTGGCTCTTAAACTGCAAACCGAATATTCAATTCCCTACATCCGCTTTGGCAAAAAAGTTTTCACGCCCGGCAACAAGCCCGCCGCGCGTATTCTGAACTGGCTGAGGCTCGTCAATTGCAAAGCCTGCCGGAAAGCAGATTGTGTTTCTTCGGAAAACTTCATTATTCTGGAATGGATAGGAAACGTCGAAAAATTTCTCAACAGTTTTCCGGAAGGAACGGTTGAAATCGCCTGCCGCCCAGAATTCGCGCATGATTTCGTGAAGATAAAACAATACTTCTGAAAATTTCTGGACATCAATTCTCTCTGCCGAGCTCTTCAGGCTTCGGCTTTTTTCTTTTCGAAAATACGCTAAGAAGAACACCTATGATAAATACGGAGGAAAGCATCAAAATATTTCTGACTATTTCGACTTCCGCGATTGTCACCATTATGCTTTTCCCCGTGAAATACCCGATGGAAATGAAAAGGAGCGTATGCAAAATGTTGGCGGTCATATTAAAAAAGAAAAAATCCCTCCACTTCACTCCCAAAGCCCCGGAAATTACCGGACCAAAAAAACGAATGCCCGTAACAAATCTCAGAAAATATATCGCTTTCCCTATATGACTAACCACCAAATTTTCATATTTTGTGAGCTCATGCTCTCGAATTTTTTTGTTAAATTTCTCGACATATCTGTGACCCATAAAGCTTAATCTATATGCCACATTATCTCCCACAATAATTCCCGCAGTCGCAGATGCAAAAACAAACACAAGATCCAAACCGGTCACTCTGGCAGCAAAGCCGAAAAGCATGAGCACAACTATTTCAGGAATCGGTATCAGGTAGGCGACAACGACGCCAAGAAAAAAAATGCCAAAATATGAGCATTCTTTCAGCAGATGGATGATCATTCCAAAGTTTTCGAAATAGTTTTGAAAATCCAGAACGTGCATAAAAACAAGGTTTATTTGTAACAATATTCGAATTATATCCAATCGCATGCCTAAGGACAACAAAGGCCGTGAAAACAGAGCTGGTCTTTCGCGTATTATATTATTGGAACGCTTGAGAATTGAGTTTAAATTAAAAATTAACTTCCCCGCAGCTATCCGCAATAGCTGCAAAAAAATTATTATGAAAGGAAATGTGCGCAAAGCTTTGGCAATTTCGGGCATCGCGATAACAGTCGGCACCGCCGGCATCGTCTATGATGCCAGCGCCGGAAGCGGATCCGACCGCAGCATGCACGGGTCTCAGCAGGAAAAAATGACGCGATCGAAAAAAACCGAAAACGTCAAAAACCGCATCAAAAACCTGAGGTCCATCCGCGGAACAGTGACGGCAAAAACGGGCGATTCTTTGATAATCAAAAAAGGTGAAAAAGAATACTTACTAAAAATAAATCCTGACTCAAGAATATTAAACAGCAAATGGCAATCTTTGAAGCTGTCAGACATCAAAAATGGCGACAGGGTTCGCATATCGGTAAAACAAGTTGATTTAGTGCTCATGGCAAAAATAGTGCGTAACCTTTCAGCAAAATAAAAAACTAAACATAAAACCTCCCGCAGCACGGAGGTTTTTTGTCATATAAATTGTTATATAACATGTTATATAACACATCCGACAACTAACATTCAATTTTATTATAAAAAAACGGAGTTTCCTCGCGGGAATCTCCGTTAATCAAAAGATGTCTACTTTTGCTAGTATTCATTGGGAAATTTTTCTCTTAACCTTGCGCGCCTTCTTTCCTCAAATTCATCAAAAGCCATCTTTTTCATTTCCTCAGTGATTTCACCGGGGAAAACTATCTTTTATAGCCGACGGACAGGTTTACTGCCAGCCAGGCAATAGTTGATCAAAACGAAAAGAATAAAATCCCGCGTCTCCATTTTGATCAGATCCGGATGCCAAGCAAATCGGCGAAATGCTTTTTTATTTTCAGCAATTCTGCCAAATCTTTTCTTTGCTGTCTTTCCGGCACTTTTTGTTCCGGAAGCTTGTAGGATCCATCTTCCAAAACAAACGATGATAATCCTTTGCAAAAACCTGTTTCGCTAGCCCTTTCAATTTCTTTAATGTTTAATCTCATCGCCTCCATTATTAGCTCATCCGGTATCAGTGTTTCACCTTTTATATCCATAACATCCTCCAGTCACTTATTTTTAATTTACTAAAAACTTCAAATCAGCCTACTATAAAAGATTATTTAAGTCAAAGTTTACTGATGCAAGTTTACTTCTTTCTCATTGCCCTCACGCGGTCGATTTCCTTGAGAAATTGCTTGCGAAGTCTCACGCTTTTCGGAGTCACTTCAAGATATTCGTCTTCGTTCATAATTTCAAGTCCGCGCTCGATCGAAAGTTCCCACGGCGGAGTGAGTTGGATCGCATCATCAGACCCTGACGCCCGCATGTTCGTGAGTTGCTTCCCTTTCAGGGGATTCACCGTCATGTCGTCGCCTTTGGAAACATTTCCAATTACCTGGCCTTCATATACTTCGGTTGCGGCATTGATATAGAGCACTCCGCGCTCTTGCAAATTCGCCAAAGAAAATCCGAGCGCTTTTCCCGTGCCGTTTGAAATCATGGAGCCGACTTCGCGGCGTTTTATTTCTCCCACATACGGCTTAAATCCAACCACGCGCGATGACAAGATTCCTTCACCCCTTGTGTCAACAACGAATTGGCCGCGATAACCCAAAAGCCCGCGCGTCGGCGCTTCAAACAAGAGTCTTGTTTGGCTGCCGTGGATCTGCATATCTGTCATGACTCCCTTACGTTTTCCCATACTTTCAATAATGTTTCCTGAAAGTTCACTTGGAACATCGACTGTTACTTCTTCAAAAGGCTCTGATTTCACGCCATCAATGTCTTTTATGATAACCTGCGGCTGCGAAACCTGAACTTCATAGCCTTCGCGACGCATATTTTCAAGAAGAATCGCGATATGAAGCTCCCCGCGCCCGTAAACAGTGTAGTATTCCGAAGAAGAAAAATCTATTTTGAGACCGACGTTAACTTCCAGTTCTTTCCTGAGCCTTTCCAGAAGCTGTTTATTGGTCACGAATTTCCCTTCGCGACCGGCAAACGGCGAATCATTGACCATAAAACGCAAGGAAATCGTCGGCTCGTCAATCATGATTGCCGGCAATGCTTCCTGTGTTTCACTTTCACATATCGTTTCTCCGATGTCTATTTTCGCAAAACCCGCAACCATGACGATATCGCCCGCATAAGCTTCCCGGATTTCCTCGCGATTCGTTCCCTTGAAAGTATAGAGTTTTGTTACGCGCGATTTTTCAGCCGATCCGTCAAGCTTTTTGAGAGCATAGGTCTGTCCAGCTTTTATCGTGCCCTCGTGGATCCTGCCGACCGCAAGGCGACCCAGAAAATTATCATACCCCAAGTTGAAAGGCTGCATGCGAAGATCAACATCTTTGTTTGCTTCGGCAGGCTTAACCTTGAGAAGCACCGTATCCAAAAGAGGATTTATATTATCGGAATCATCATCAAGATGCTGTTTGGCGATTCCTTGTTTTCCAATCGCATATATCGTGGTGAAATCCAACTGCTCGTCGCTTGCGCCAAGATCCAAAAAGAGTTCATAAACTTGCTCCTGCACCAAATCGGGATTGGCCGCAGGTTTGTCGATTTTATTGATCACAACAATCGGCTTAAGGCCGAGTTCCAAAGATTTCTTGAGCACAAACCTTGTCTGCGGCATCGGACCCTCCTGCGCGTCCACGACAAGAAGCACGCTGTCGATCGAACGGAGCACACGCTCAACCTCCGATCCGAAGTCGGCATGTCCCGGAGTGTCGACTATGTTTATTTTCATTCCATGATAAAAAACCGAAGCATTTTTAGCATAGATCGTAATGCCCCTTTCAAGTTCGAGCGCGTTGGAATCCATCGTCGCCCCTTCTTCCACCATTCCGGTCTGCCGCATGATCGCGTCAGTGAGTGTCGTTTTGCCATGGTCAACGTGCGCAATGATTGCAATGTTGCGTATCTCCATATTTTTTACCAAATAAAACGCTGCCCCCGAGGCAGCAAATATGTTCCTAAAGCTACGTTAAATTATATCAATAAACAAAATAAAGGTCAATTTTTCAATTATAAAACTAATTTAAATTTTTTGGAGCAGTTCTTCTTTTCCCTGTTTTGTTTTTGAAGAAAAATAGACAACATTTTCAGTGCCGAGTTTTTCAACAATTTCCCTTTTCTTTTTCGCAAGCTCTGATTTTTTCACTTTGTCCATTTTGTTGGCAACCACGATCACGTCGTAAAGGTTTTCTCTGAGCAGCTCCATCATTTCCATGTCAAATTTTGTCGGACCGACATTGCCATCGACGATTAAAATGACTTTTTTGGGTTTGTTTTCATTGTACTCAAGATACCACATGATCATCTTGCGCATTTTTTCGGCAAACTTGAGTGATTGCTTCGAGTAGCCATAACCTGGTAAATCAACAAAATATATTTTTTCGTTTATGAGAAAGAAATTGAGTTGCAACGTTCGCCCGGGAGTTGAGCTTGAAATTGCCAGATCTTTTACGCCGGCAAGTGTATTGATGACGCTGGATTTTCCCACATTCGAACGTCCCACAAAAGCAATTTGCAGTTTATTTTCCTCAAGGATTTTGTCGCTTCCAACAATCCCTTTTACAAATTTTGCAGATTTAATTTTCATTGTTTTTGTCTGTCACATGAGACCTGAACGCAAGGAGCGCATGACGGAAGAATTTGTTTTTGTTAGTCTTGCCGAAAGCGGAACTTGGCCGGGTGAAGCAGCCTTGGCGCGGCTGCTTTGGGTTGATATGCGGCCGCTAGCCGCTTCTTGCCTTGACGCATCAAGGTTTTTTCTATATCCGGAATAATCAAAGCGCTCCCCCATAGCCCTTCTGATTCTATTGGCAGCGTCCGAAGTTATGCTGTCTTTTTTATTTCTATCCAACTGGCCGAGAGTTTTGGAAACATCTCCTTTATTTTGTTTCAGCGCGTTATAAAATTCCTGGCGCTGGGAGGCTTTCGGCAAGATTTTGACCATATCCTTGTTTTGAAGCACTTTTTTCATCGCCCCGCTGTTTGAGGCTTTTTGAGCTGAAAGATCGCTGTGCAGAAAATCCATTTTTTTGTTTTTAAGCTTATTAAAAGCAAAATTGCAGGATTTGCCACCCTGCATCTACTGCCTATATATTAATTATAGCATATTTTTTGATATTAGTCCAATAAAAAACACTCCCGATTCGCATCAGGGAGTGTTTTAAGACTGACTAGTATCTGTTTCCTCCGTTGAAATCACGTTTTGGACGAGGTTCCATCGGGCGAGCTTCATTTACAGTCAGCGTGCGTCCTTCGTATTCCTTCTTGTCAAACATTTCAATTGCTTTTGATGCTTCTTCATCAGAAGACATTTCAACAAATCCGAAACCCTTTGAACGACCGGTCATCTTATCCATAATGATGATTCCGGATTCAACGGTTCCTGCTTGCGCAAAAAGGTCTTTCAGCTGGTCTTCAGTAGTTGCATACGGAAGTCCGCCGACATATAGCTTCTTTGCCATATTTTCGCTTTTTGTGAAAATAATTACTTTGTAAGGCGACCTCTTCTCTTAATTTTCGACAAAAATGCGAAAACGAGTAAGACACTTACAATTGAGTCAAGTATACACGCCTAAATAACAATTGTCAACCCTGATGCACAATCAAAAATCCCCTTTTTGCGGGGATTTTGATTTGTGCGAAGTTATTTTTTTTCTTCAATTTGCTTTTCTCCTTCAGCAGCAGGCTCTTCTTTTACTACTCCTTCAACCTTTGAAACATCCTCTTCAACTTTTTGATCAAGAGCTGACAGCTCTTCTTCAGACCTGGGTTCCTGCACGGAAGCGACTATCGTTTCCGGATCGGTCATGATCTGTATCTTGTCCGAAGAGTTGATATCTTTTACCGCAATCACGTCCTGGAAAGTGGCAAGCCTTGAAATATCCATTTCAAATTTGTCCGGAAGATCTGCCGGCAGACATTTGACAGTGATTTCATCGAGGCTTTTCACCAGAATTCCTCCGAGCTCTTTCACGGCCGGAGATTCGCCGACAAATTCAAGAGGAATTTCCGTTTCAACCTCTTCTTTCATGTTGACTTGGAAGAAGTCTATATGCGAAAATCTTCCGCTTAGGGGTTCGGTTTGGATTTCGTGCACAAGGACGTTCGCTTTCTTGCCCTCCACATCAAGCTCAACCAGTGAGCTTTCTCCAGATTTTTCAAACACACGGCTGAAATCCAGATAATTCACCGCGAGATTCTGCGGTTCGATTCCGTGTCCGTATACCACCGCGGGAATCATGTCTTCATCTCTGAGCTCTTTTACTTTTTTTCCCACCGCTTTACGCACTTTCGCTTTCAATTTTATAGCCTTACTCATCGTATTTATAAGTCTTAATATGTTACATGCTTAGGTTAGAATAGCATCATTGGGCCAAAAAGTCAACTTTTAACCTCTTTGACCGGGGCAAAGCTCATGCGATGAATTTCGCACGGACCATATTTTCTGAGGGCCTCCAAATGAACTTTGGTGCCATACCCTTTGTGCCTGTCGAAACAATATTGAGGATATTTTTCGTGCATCTCAAGCATTATCCTGTCCCGCGTGACCTTGGCAGCAATGGAAGCCGCCGAGATGGATTTCACAAGCTTATCGCCGTTGACGACGGCTTTCTGTTCCATGCTGAAATTCGATATTTTCTTATTCCCGTCAATTAAAATAACTATCTTATCATCTCGGCCTCCGAGTCGTAATCCTGATTTTTGCGCGGTTTCCTGAATTTCCGCTTTGGCAGGAATGATATTAATAAAATATTCGCGTTCAACGTTTCGGATCAAGTCCGCAGTAGCCTTTTTCATTGCGAGAAAACTCGCCTCCAAAATGTTTATCCTGTCTATCGTTTCATGATCACAGAAACCTATTCCGACATGAAAGTTTTCATGGACAAAATCAAAGGCTTTCTCCCGCTGTTTTGCACTCAATTTTTTCGAGTCGCGTATCAATTCCCACATCTTGTCATTGAAAATTTGATTATTTTGATTTGTCTTAAAATTCGGAATTTGAAACTTGAAATTTCGCAATAACACGGCTGCCGCGACAACCGGTCCCGCTAGCGGCCCCCTTCCCGCCTCGTCAACTCCAATAACAAAATCGTAGCCTTGTTCCAAAAGTTCGCTTTCAAGTGAAAAAGTTGAAATATCCATAGTTCAAGTATACGATTTCTCACACATAAAACCAAATTCAAAAAACACACCGTTTCCCGCATAAGCAGAAACAGCCTGTTTCAGCAAGGATCAGACAGCAATATTGCCAAACCCTTTTCTATTTCAGCATAAAAAGATATAATTATGGAAACGTATGCAAAACGAAATTTTGGGAAAAATTTGGGAATATTTAAAACCCGTTATTAATTTGCCTTGGGAGTATGCTAAAACGGGCTGGGAAAATTTTGTAATTTTCCTGAGAGTAGCGCTCGTTTTCATTTCTGAAATCACGCAAAAAAGCAAAGAAATGCATGAAAATGCCAAACCGCTTGTTATTGGCTGGGCACAAGAAAATCCCCTTCTGGCAGCAGTCTGCGGGTTTGTAGCGCTGATCGTGACAGTCTTTTGGCTTTGGATACTTCGGCATGTCATTAAAAAAGAATCTGTTTGCAGGAAAACGTGGGCTTTCGTTATTTTAATCTCCGGACCAGTTGGAGCGCTCATTTATTTTTTTGCAAGAAAGAGAGTGCTTGAAAAGAAAGAAAA
>DBRS01000001.1 GCA_002306085.1 Candidatus Moranbacteria bacterium UBA1362 | reverse complement strand
CCGCCAATAAACCAACAGCGATTGGGTGAGGCGGCTTTTTCGTGCCTATTGTTTAATTTCCCGCCATGATATAATAAAGTCAGTTAAGAATAAATCAAAATTATGCTAAAAGAATACATCGCATATTTTAGGGACAATCCGAAAGGTTACTGGTTTAAGGCGAAATTATTTGGCTGGGGCTGGGTGCCTGTAAGATGGCAGGGTTGGTTGGTTATGACTGTTGGTATAACTTTTCTTGCTTTTGGATTGTATGTCGGCGAAACAGATGATGCCCCTGGTGCAACACTTTTAGGATTTTTGATTATGATTGCGATTATATTATTTTTCGGTTATAAGAAAGGCGAAAAACCAGAATGGCGCTGGGGTCTGCCGAAAAAGAAATAGAAACTCTTACAAATAAAGCAGGGTTCAAGCCCTGTTTTTGTTTTAAATATGATATAATAAAAGTACCTACGCTCATACCCATGGCCGTACCTATGGACGTAGGTACGGGTAATTATTGAGAAGATACTGAAATTATATTACTTTTCATGCATGGAAAATTTGCATATTATAACTGAAAAATAACTATGAAAATTGTAATTTTAGATGGCGCGCATAACAAACAGGGGATGACATTGAAACTAGTTGCGAAGTTTATTGATGGGTTTAAGGCTGCCAAATCCGACGTGCAAATTGTAACTCACGACCTTTTGAATGAGGATATTAAGTTTTGCCGGGGCTGTGAAAAATGCGTGCAAGACAAAGACCCCGTCAGCGCAAAATGCGTGATTGAAGATGATTCCGAAAAGATCAAACAAGATGCGCTTGAAAGTGATGTGGTTGTCTTTGCAACTCCGATTTACGAGTATTGTGTTAGCTCAGTTATGAAAAAATTTCTGGAAAGGTGTTTGACTTTAGTCACTTTTAGAATGGGCATCACTTCGCGCGCCAAGGCAATTAAGGGAAAAGTCGGAGTTATTATTTGTTCTTCTGGCGCTCCGTTTCCATTTAATCATTTGATGGGGATTACCCGTTATCCAAAATTTGCACTTCGTTTAACAAGCAAATTATTTAGGTGCGATAAGGTTGAAATGCTTATGGCTGGAGGAATGGCGATGAGTGCTAAAATGCAAGCAAAATGGGAAAATAAGGCATACAAACTTGGTCAGAAAGTAGCAAGAAAATGAAAATTAATGGCTATATGCGTTTATTTGTCGCTGCTATGTCAGGGCGCCGGCAACAGATTCCTAACATGCAAAGAATACCATTTTCAGGGTGATAGCGGTTTCGCTAGTACCCTGTTTTTGTTTTAAATATGATATAATAAAAGTACCTACGGCCGTACCTACGCTCATAGGTACGGGTAATTATTGAGAAGATGCTGAAATAAATTCAGCATGGCAAATAAAGGTATGAAAAAATATGTGAGGAAAATAGGGAAGGCGAGCAAATGGAGCTACAACGTCGTCATTCCCAAAGAAATTATTGCCAAGTATAATTGGCGCGAAAAACAAAAAATTACTATTGTTGACAAAGGCAGAGGGAAATTGGAAATTTACGATTGGCCGACTCGCTAAGCCAGCGTCAGCATTGCAAATTGGCAAAAAATAAAGTGCTAAATTTAATTATTGAAGGGAATTGCAATTGTCTGGTATGGAATATCGAGACAAAATCTATGGGCAAGTTAAAATAACCGAAGCGGTGCTTCTGGATTTAATAAACAGTCCTGAACTGCAAAGATTGAAAGATATAGATCAGGCCGGATATTACGAACCTTTTTATCCGGAAAGCAAACACAACCGGTTTGATCATTCTGTCGGTGTGTGTCTGCTGTTGAAAAAATTCGGAGCATCGGTTGAGGAACAGGTTGCCGGGCTTATTCATGATGTTTCTCACAGTGCTTTTTCCCACGCCGTTGACTATGTCTTGTCAAAAGGATCCGAAAAGGAACAAAACCATCAGGACAACTATTTCGAGGAGTATGTGTTAAGCTCGAATATTCCGGAAATTTTAGAAAAATACGGGTTTGATGTCGGCTATATTCTGGACGAAACGCATTTTCCACTGCTGGAAACACAGCTGCCCGACTTATGCGCTGACAGGATAGATTATTCGTTGCGCGGCTTGCTTGCCTATAAAGTTTCAGGAGAGGATAAAGTTCGGAGCATTTTGAATAGTCTTACTGTCGAAAACGGCAGATGGATTTTCAAAGATTTTGATTCGGCCTATGAATATGCCAAACTGTTTAAAACACTCAATGAAGGCTATTATGCAGCCATAGAAACGGCGGTGATGTTCAGGAGAGTCGGAGATTATCTGAAATACGCCCTTCATCGAAAATATGTGACTGAAGAAGATTTGTACACCACTGACAAAAATGTGCTTGAAAAAATCAACAAAAATTTGGAAAACGACGCGGAATTAAAAAAACTTTGGAACAGAATGAATAGCAATAAGGGCTATGAGATAAATTCAAATAACTACGACGCGAAAGTATATTGCAAATCCAGAATTGTTGATCCGCTTTGCCGACACAAAGGGGAGGTTAAAAGAGTGTCCGATGCAGAGCCGGGCTGGAAAGGCGTAGTTGAGCAAGAATCGAAGCCGAAAAGATATCTTATAAAATTTTCCGATTAGTCGTGCCATCAAAAAAATTCGCTTTTCGGAAAGTTATGATGAAAGTCTGCGGAATCGGCATTCGGAGAATATTAATTTTTACAAGTGACCGCGAAGACGGGAAATTCCCGTTTTGCATTAGTTGTTTTTGAAAGTTGACTTTGATAAAATGAAAAATATTAAAAAAATAAATCTAACTAAATAGAGATGGAATATAAAGGTCTCAGCTCAGAAGAAATCAAAAAAAGACAGTTGCAATACGGTAAAAATGCGCTGCCTGAAGAAAAAAGCATGCCTGCGGTGAAAATCTTTTTTTTGCAATTCGCCAATCCTCTCGTCTATATATTACTCGTGGCAGGATTGGTCTCTTTTTTTCTTGGAAAATATTTTGACATCGCGCTCATTTTTTCCGTTGTTCTAATAAATGCCCTCATGGGTTTCTTCCAGGAAAACAAGACCCAGAACACGCTTGCCGCACTCAAGAAACTGGTAAAGCCGAGGGCGAAAGTGCTGCGCGGAGGGGAAAAGCATGAAATAGACGCGTCGGAGCTTGTTCCGGGAGACATTGCGTATCTCGGTATGGGGGACCGCGTTCCTGCGGATGGGAAAGTGCTTGAATCGGTTTCTCTTCTTGTGAACGAGGCCGTACTTACCGGGGAAAGCGATGCTGTCCGCAAACAGGAGGATGACGAGGTTTTCATGGGGACAATCGTCGTTTCGGGAAGGGCGGTAATCAGAATAGAAAAAATAGGCTCTCAGGCGAAAATAGGGGGGATAGCCCAGACGCTTAAGGAAACCGAGCAACCGGAAACGACTTTGCAGGTACGTCTCAAGAAGATGACGAAAACACTCATCTATATTTCTGTTTTTCTTGCGGCACTAGTTTTTCTTTTCGGGCTTTTCACCGGCAGGAATGTCTTGGAAATGGCTGAGCTTTCAGCGATACTTTTGGTCGCAATTATTCCCGAGGCTTTGCTCATCGTAATAACGCTTGTTCTTGTGCTGGCGATGCGTGATAGTCTCAAGAAAAAAGCGCTCATCAGGAAGATCCTTGCGGTTGAGACTTTGGGGTCCGTCACGACGATTTGCGCCGACAAGACGGGCACGCTGACGGAGGGGATAATGAAGATCACCAAAACCGAACTTGCCGATCCCGAAAGCAGCAATCTTGCGATGTGTCTTTGCAATGACATGAATGATACGGTAGAAGCCGCTCTCTGGGATTATCTCAAGGGCGTGAAGAATTTTGATCAGCAGAAAATATTTGATAAACATAAGCGTATTTCGGAAATACCTTTTGGCAGTGAGCACAAGTTTATGGCTGCTGCCAACGTTCTCCCAAAAGAAACCGGAATGCTTTTCTTGTCGGTGAAGGGGGCTCCGGAGGCGGTTTTGAAGATGTGCGCGCTCGAAAGCGAGAAAAAGGAAGAAATAATAAGAACGGTTGATGAATGGGCAAACAGGGGACTTAAAGTTTTAGCAGTAGCATCCAAAAAAATTCCGGATCTTGGGGAAAGAAAGATCAAGGAAGAAGAACTTTCAAATCTTGAATGGGGCGGAATTGTCGGACTTTGGGATCCTCCGCGCAAGAAAGTAAAGGGAGCTCTTGCGGCTGCTCTGGATGGAGGACTCAAATTGAAGGTCATTACCGGCGATTATCGTCTGACTGCGGAGAGAATCATGAAATATCTTGGACTCAGAGTGAAGCCTCAGGAAGTTTTGGAAGGGATCGAGCTTGATCGCATGGATGACGAGGAGCTCAAAAAAAGGGTGGGAAAAATATTGTTGTTTGCGCGCGTTACGCCTCACCAGAAACTTCGTGTGGTAAGCGCGCTTCAGGATAATGGGGAAATTGTGGCGATGACCGGAGACGGAGTCAATGATGCGCCGGCTCTTAAAAAATCCAACATCGGAATAGTTGTTGGAGATGCCTCGGAGGTGGCCAAGGAAACTGCCGACCTTATCCTCCTCGACAACAATTTCAAGACGATCGTTTCCGCGATCGAAGGAGGGCGGCTGGTTTTTGAAAACATCAAAAAAATAATCCTTTTCATTCTTTCAAATTCATTCGCGGAAGTGGTCGCAATCATGGGGGCGCTTATTTTGGGATGGCCTTTGCCGCTGACCGTCGTTCAGATCCTTTGGCTTCATCTTTTATGCGACGGGCCTGAAGATTTTATTTTGGGTTTTGAGCCCAAGGAAGATGAGGCTATGTCGGACGGACCGAAAAGGATGGATGAGCCCATTTTGGACAAGTTGGGACTTTTTCTCATAATAACGGTATCCATGATTTCAGGAATAATTTCTTTGACTTTCTTCTGGTATTTCGGAATACACTTGGGAAACATCGCCTTGGGTCAGACTATGGCATTTATGTCGCTTGCTTTTAACTCGATCACATATATCTTTTCTTGTCGCACTCTCCGAAAGCCTTTTTGGAGGTATAAAAATTTTTGGTCAAATAAATGGCTTTTTGTCGTCGTGGGATGCAGCTTGTTTTTGGCAACCATAATAACCTATTTTCCTCCCACGCAAAAACTTCTCAATCTTGTTCCGCTGCATTTGTTTCAGTGGAGCCTGCTTATGGGGGAAGCAATATTGCTGGTAACAATCGTTGAAATAGCAAAAGCGGTTTTGAAGCTCAAGAAAAAATCTCTCGGGAGAAAAACTTCTGATGCTAAGCACGAATTGGCTCCTTTGGCGTCAGGCGAATAGATTATATTTTCCTTAAAAAGCGCCCCCAAGGGCGCTTTTGATATGTCTGAGACTAAAAGATTTAAAACACAAGAAGCATCTCGGTAGTTTGCATAAACAAGAAAATGAGGAATGTGAAAAGAAGCAAGAGACCTTCGCTTGCGGATATGCGGTCTTTGGTTCTGGCAAAAAGAAAAAACAGGACATAACCAAAAAGAATTATAAAAAAAGTGTGTTCAAATGTCGCTTTGTTTATTTCAAACGAACCGTTGGCGAAAGTTAAGACTCCGAAAATCAGTGAATTTACTGCCGCGCTTCCCACATAATTGCCGAAAGCTATTTCGGGGCGTCTTTTCTTGATTGAATTGAAGGCAATCGCTATTTCCGGGAGATTGGTTCCTATGGAAAGAACAAGTAGGCTTATCAAAAAAGGTGGAACTTCCAAGATATTCGCGAAAAAAACTGTTTTGTCTACAAGTATTTTTGCGGAAAAATAGATAAATGTCACGCCGATAATAATTTTTCCGATGATCTTTGCGTTCTTCTCATTGGGTTCCATCGATCTTATGTTGTTGAACATCGAGTGTTGTTTCTGAAAGAAATAGATAAACAGTCCATAAAGAAAAATGAGAAGCAGTCCGTCATATGTACTGACCATTCCATCCAAAATAAGAAGCGATGGACAGATGATGATGAAAAGGAAGGTGAGAAGCCTGCGCGAACTGATATGGTCTTTAAGCATAATTCCTCTGTTGAATATGGCAAGCACAGGTATAACAAGAAGGAGAAGCACGAAAGATCCTCCAATGAGATTTCCCACAAATACCCCAGGTTTTTCGCTAAGAACGGAATTTATGCCTACAGATATTTCGGAAATCGAAGTAAAAACTCCCAAAAGCAGAAATGAAGTGGCAAAAGAAGACAACTTGAGACTTTTTGAAAACTTCTCAATGCCGTTTACCGTCATTCCGGACGATTTCCAGATGACAAAACACGCAAAGAAAAACAATAATATGTTTAAAAATATTTCCATGTGGCTATTCTATCATTTTTATTTAACAAAAGCCAATCTTTATAAAAAGCCAGAGCTTCATCAACATGATCAATGATTGATTTACGTATTTTTTGAAAAAACTGGAAATTTTTCGGTTATTATGCTAAGATGCTAATAATGTATAGGAATGCATAAGAGATTAAAATAGGGCTGTTAACAAGGCAGAGGCTTTTTTATGTACTTGTCGTGTGCGCTGTGCAACGAGATTGAAATCTGTTAGAAAATGATTGTTTTTTGTGGTTGCACAGTTTATTAATCCTTAACTCATTGCTTTATGTGTTCTGAGGAGAATACTTTTCATCCTTTGCGCATTTTATTGATTTCCGATCATGCTGATCCATTGGCTGAAATAGGCTCGAAAGAAGCGGGAGGGCAAAATATATATGTTTTTTATTTGGCAAGATTTTTAAGTCGTCTTGGCATTTACGTTGATGTGTATACTCGTTGGGACAGAAAAAATAAAAAGGAGGTAATTAAGATTAACAGTCATTTTCGGGTGATTAGAGTCGAGGCAGGTCCTAAAAGATATATTCCCAGGGATAATTTTCTGGATGTTTTGGATGAATTTGTCAAAAACATTTTGAAAAGAGTGAAGAAGGAAAAAATAAATTATGATATTATCCATTCAAATTATTGGTTTTCAGGCCTTGCCGGGTTAAAGATTAAGAAAAAAATCAAAAAACATCTTCCACTTGTGCATGTCTATCATTCTATCGGGCAGGTTAGATTCAATGCTCTGAAAAACTACAAGCTTCAGGATGTGAATAATGAATTATTTAAAATCAGAGAGAAGTCGGAAAAAGAGATAGCGCAGAATGCTGATGCAATTGTTGCCACTAGTCCCGTAGATAAAAATAACATATCCAAATTTTTTAAAATTGGAAAAGAGAAAATAAAAGTTATAACAATCGGAATAGACAAAAAAATATTTAGGCCAATCAACGAAAAAAGAGCAAAAAAGCTAGTTAGATTCAGGGGAGAAGCAAAAAACATTCTATATGTCGGAAGAATTGAATGGAGAAAGGGCATTGGTACGCTGATCTACGCCTTGAAAAAGATCGTGAAATATTATCCCAACACCAAACTGTATGTGATTGGAGGTGGGAAAAGCAAGTCGGCAAGAAAGCTTGAGGAAGCCGAGCTTGAAAGACTTCAGAAAATAGCTGCCGAACTACAAGTTGAAAATAATATTATTTTTTTGGGAGCCAAGAAGCAAAAACATCTCTGCCGATACTATTCAGCTTCTGACGTATGTGTTGTTCCATCATATTACGAACCATTCGGTATAGTGCCAGTTGAGTCCATGGCCTGCGGAACTCCGGTTATTGCTTCTCGTACGGGAGGCCTGAAATATTCCGTGATTGACGGTAAAACGGGATATTTGGCAGAACCAAGGAATTATAACGATTTGGCAAATAAAATAATCGAGGTTTTAAAGAAGGGAAAGGATTTCTATAAGTCTAACTGTCTTGAGAGGATAGACAAGAACTTTATTTGGGAAAAAATAGCAAAAAAATATCAAACTTATTTTAATCAGTTAATCGAAAAAGACAAATGAAAATTGCAATGCTAGCTCCGTTCGAAGAACGGGTCCCGCCGGTAAAATATGGCGGAACTGAATTAGTAATATATAACTTGGTCGAGCAACTTGTTAAAATGGGACACGAGGTAACACTATTGGCTTCGGGAGACTCTCTTACTAGTGCCGAATTGGTGAAGATTTTTCCGACTTCAATTCGTTCAAATCCGGACATAAAAGACATGAATCTTAGAAATGCCTATAAATTTATGGGAGTGGGGAGGGTAGTGGATTATTTGAGAAATAACAAATTTGATGTCATACACAATCACATCGGCTGGCGATTTCTCCCTTTTCAAAACCTGCTGGATGTTCCGGTAGTAACTACATTGCATGGTCCGTTGGATGTTCCTTATCAGCAAAAAGTCTACGGTGCCTATGCAGATTCCAATTTCATCAGTATAAGTTTGAGCCAAAGAAAGCCGATGCCTGATCTTAATTTCATAGCCAATGTATACAATGGTTTGGAAATAGAAAAATTTAAACAAAACTATAAACCAAAAGATTATTTTTCCTTTCTTGGCAGAATGTCTCCGGAAAAAGGACCGGTTCAGGCCATACAAATAGCTAAAAAAGCGGGAGTAAAACTGGTTATGGCGGCAAAAGTTGACTTGGCCGATAAAGAATTTTTTGAAAGCGAAGTTAAACCTTTGATTGATGATGATCAGGTAAGGTTTATCGGAGAAGTGGACCATGACGGAAAAATTGAGCTTCTGAGGAATTCCAAAGGACTTATCGCGCCCATTCAATGGGAGGAGCCATTCGGATTGTTTTTTACGGAGGCCATGATTTGCGGATCGCCCGTTTTTGCCATGAGGAGAGGTTCTGTGCCGGAAATAGTGGTTGATGGAAAAACGGGATTTATCTGCAGCAATGAGGAAGAAATGGTTGAAAAAATAAAGTTAGTGGATAAAATAAGCAGGAAAGATTGCTTTGAGCACGTAAAGAATAATTTTTCTTCGGAAAGAATGGCAAATGGTTATCTTGAAGCTTATAAAAAGGCTATGGATAAGAAGGCAGCGATTTTTCCTAAACTTTACAAGAAATCAAAAAAAATGTTCCAATTGTTCGTGTCGGATAAAAAGGATGAGCATGATGAGGGTTTTTTGGCAAAAGAATAGCGAGAAGATAGCGCCATGTTCCTATAATGAAAGCAACTGTAAAATTTTCGATGCCTTGGTCTAATTGAGAAATGATCTTATGGTGTTTTTTGATTTTACGTTTTGTCGCACAAATTTTATGGGTGCCAAGCTTATGGCAAATTCTCTTTTGGTAAAAATGTCATTGTAGGGTAGAATAAAATTGTGAGCAATAATTAACATATAATATAACAATATGTCAGGAACATTTATCCTAACTATAGCGTTTTTGTTTCTGCTTGCTTCCATCAAGCAAATAAACCAGTACCAGCGCGGGGTCAAGTTCACTTTTGGAAAGTACACGGGAATAATGGAACCGGGATGGAGGATTGTCATCCCGATCTTTCAGAGTTATCAGAAGATAGACATGCGCGTGAAAGCAGTCGATGTCCCGAACCAGGAAGCCATCACGAGGGACAACATCTCCGTGAACGTTAACGCAGTCATATACTACAAAGTTAAAAGCGCAGAAAAAGCAATCATCGAGGTTGAAAATTTCTACTATGCCGTTTCTCAGCTGGCGCAGACGACGATGAGGAATGTCGTGGGAGAAGTCAATCTTGACGAACTGCTTTCGAGCCGCGACGCGATTGCCGAGAAAATAAGGCTGATTGTTGACGAGGCTACCGACGCCTGGGGGATAGAAGTCAATTCGGTGGAGCTAAAAGACGTTACGCTTCCAGAAGAGATGAAACGCGTCATTGGGAAACAGGCCGAGGCTGAAAGGGAAAAGCGGGCTGTCATCATCAAGGCTGAAGGGGAAGTTGTGGCGTCCCAGAATCTGGCAAAGGCTGCCAAGACACTTTCTGAAGCGAATGGTGCGTTTCATCTGAGGACTCTCAGCACGCTCAACGATTTAAGTTCCGACCAGTCTAACACGATTGTTTTTGCGATCCCGATCGAAGTTCTTCGGGCGCTTGAGGGATTTAGGAAGGAAAAATAGTTTTGCTCAGTTCTGATAAAAAATAGAGGCCTCTATAGAGACCTTTATTTTCATTTGTTTCTTTAGTCAAACTATTTTAGCATTTCGTCATATTGTTTTTTGAGCTTTTGGAATTTTTCCATCTTTTCCCCTTCCAAAGGCGTGCCTTTCGGAAGTTTGAGTGACAGGGGGTTGACGGGATTTCCATTAAGACGCATGCCGTAATCAAGATGCGGTCCTGTTGACCAGCCTGTTGATCCGACATAACCGATAACCTGCCCTTGCGAGACTGAAGCGCCAGCTTTGATCCCTTTGGCGTAGCTGCTCAAATGTCCGTAGTGCGTGGTATAGCCGTTGTCATGTTTGATTCTCACGATGTTTCCCCATCCGTTTTCATAGCGCGCGCTTGTTACGGTTCCTCTTGCAGTGGAAACGACCGGGGTTCCAACTGGTGCGGCGTAGTCAATTTGATAATGGGCGGAAACAGTTTTTGTGATCGGATGATATCTTGCTCCGGTATAGCCCGAGGTGATTTTTCTGTAGCTCAATGGCGCGCGGAGGAATTGGCGCATAAGCTCGTGGCCCTCAGCGTCATAATGGCTGCCTTCTCCGTCAGTTTCAAAATAGTACGCAAAATAATCCTGGCCTGCATTAGTAAATTTTGCGGCGATAACTTTTCCATCGGGCGCAAGGTTTCCATTCAGGGACCTTTTTTCAAAAATCACTCTCATTTTGTCGTCTTCGCGGATTTCCGTGTTGAAATCTATGTCAAAAGAAAAAATGTCGGCGACTTCAAGAATGGTAGCTTCCGAAAGTCCGGCGTCGAGCGCGTCTTTGTATAAAAACTCATCTATATTTACATCAAGTGTTTTTATTTCCACTTCGTAGGGAATATTTTCTTTCTTGACCTCGAAGTTTTTTTCGTCAGCTTTTGCGATAATTATGTTTTCGCTATCCGGATAATATCGTATTTCTTTTAATTTTTCTTCTTGTTCATCAAATACAAATTCCATGTTTTGTCCGATTTTGATTTTAGTAAAATCGTACACGTCTTCTGCGGCATCAAGAAGGGCGGCAGTGCCGTTTGCGTCAAGTTTTGCATATTCGGAAAAAATTTCCGCGGGGATGTCGCCTTCGCAGACCTTGTGGCTTATCACTTTTTCTTCTGATTTCGGGGGAACGGCTTCTTCGGCCTTTGTCTCCACCCCCGCTACGGTTGATTCCTGCGTTTTTTTCGGCTCGTGCGACCAAAAGAAAAAACCGACAACGGCAAAGGTTGCCAACAGGGCGATTACCCATATTTTCCGACGTTTCGGTCTTTTCGGAACCATCCTTAGAGGTTTCAGTTCCGGTCCTTCGTATCTTTCGCGTATATTGTCCATAAGAAATTGACTACATATGCCATTATGGCATCTTTCCGGGAAAATAACAATCCAAGGTTCATTTGACCGCTTTGCTATTTGTGTATGTCATGGGCTTGCGCTTTTCGATTGTGGTATAATCCAAGCATGCTGACGATAATCATTAAAACCAAAAAACAATGAAGAAAACATTGATGGTGGCGTTACTGCTCGCGTTCGGTCTGATCATCCAGGCCCAGGCGGCAAACACCAACTCCAACCAAGGAGTGGGAGCCGGCCAAGTATCCGACATGCAAGCTTCCCAAGGCAGCCAGAACGGAAATGCCGTACAGGACCAGGAGCAGAACAAGGTTATGAATCAGGGTGAAGATGTCCAGATTCAAACCAATGAACAGAATAGAACAAAAACGGAGGAAGTCAAAAAAGTAGAAAAAGTGAAGGGAAAAGTCGATGCCGAATCTCATCGGAGCGTGGTGGCGGAATTTGTTCAAAGCCTCACAGCGGTAGCTGACAGGAATGGAGGGATTGGTCAGGAGGTGCGCGTCGTGGCGCAGCAGCAGAATGAAATCAGGGACAGGGCATCGGACATCATCTATGCGGTGCAGAACAGAAGTAAAATAAAGACATTTCTGATAGGTACAAGTTATAAGAACCTTGGCGAGCTCAGAAGCCAAATGGCGCAGACGCGCAATCAGATCGAGCAGCTCAAGCGGCTGATGGAAAATGTCCAAAACGAAGCGGACAAGACTGAGCTTCAGAACCAGATACAGAGATTGGAAGAGGAGCAGACGGACATCAATAACTTCATTGTTGAAAATGAAAGTAAATTCAGCCTCTTCGGCTGGGCAGTAAAGCTTTTCAGGAAATAGAATTTTGAATCCGAAGCCGCTCCGACGACCGGGGCGGTTTTTTGTTAAACTTGTAATCCGAAAGTAAAGTGATAAAATTAAAAAACAGACGTTTAGAAAATAGTGGTCTCTATAGAGGTCACTACGGAAGTCACCAAAATGAATACACGAAAAATGACAATAGAAGATTTGGGATGGGATGAAAATTTTAGATCCGCCTTCGGACAATCCGAAGCGGAGGGTTTTGATGTGGCGCGGGTTGTTGCCGAGTTCAAGGGAGCATATAAGGTTATCGGCAACGGAGGAGAATATCTTGCAAAAATAACAGGAAAGAGAATATTCAGCGCCGAATCGCGCGAAGATTTTCCGGCAGTTGGCGATTGGGTGGCGATCAAAAAAGCTGATGCGGAAAATGCGGTTATTCACAAAATATTGCCGAGAAGGACGGCGATGAAAAGGAAATATAGCGGAAAGAACGATGTGCAGATCATCGCTGCCAACATTGACACGGCGTTCGCCATCGAATCCGTCGACAGGGATTTCAACCTCAACCGTTTTGAAAGATATTTCGCCATCGCAAAAGACGGCGGCATCCGACCGGCGATCATTCTCAACAAGACCGACCTGATTTCCAAAGAAGATCTGGAAGAGAAACTCGAACAGATCAAACGCAGGCTTGGCGGAATCGATGTGGTTGCGACAAGCACGCGGACAAACGAAGGACTTGAAGAACTTGAAAAATATCTCAAGAAAGGGAAGACTTATTGCTTCTTGGGTTCATCAGGCGTGGGGAAATCGTCCTTGATCAACAAATTGCTGGGAGAAGACGCCATAAAGACAAAAGAAATCGGAGAGCGCAGCGGAAGGGGCACGCACACCACGACCGGAAGGGAAATATATTTTCTCAAGAACGGCGCGATCGTGATTGACAATCCGGGAGTGAGGGAAGTGGGAATGACCGACACAAGCGAGGGCATTGATAATTTTTTCGATGAAATTTCCGAGCTTTCGAAGAATTGCAAATATGCCGACTGCACGCACACGAACGAGCCGGGATGCGCGGTGCTCGAGGCGCTCCGCTCCGGCAATCTCGACGAAGGAAAATATGCAAACTATGTGAGCCTCAAAAAAGAAGCCGAGCACTATGAAATGACAGAATTGGAAAAGAGAACGAAGGGAAAACAGTTCGGCAAATTCATGAAAAACACCAAGAAAATTTTCAAAAAATCAGGGTTTAAAGATTTTTAAACATAAACGACACATGTCAGAAATTTTGTCCATATTTCATCATATTCATCATAAAGACGGTAAGCACGAAGTGCATCATTGTGGCGGGAAGCATAATAGAACAGATTCGAAATTGAATTACGAAATCAAACATTGTCATTGCGGGAAGCATTCAATTGATAGAAAAATCGCAACAGGGCACACAGTAAGCTGGTCGTTGAAAATAGCGGAAATAGCCGTTGAATTTCTAGAAAAATGTCCCGATGGCGGCTGGCATGTGGAAAGCGGCGTGGTGATCGGGCCTGAAGATTTCAAAAAAGCGGGGTTTTAAAATCATTGAAATTTATTTTGATATGTGATAAGATTAGCAGCCAGGCAGTTGTTGCCTGAAGATCCTTATAAACCAAAGATAGAGGAGGTTGAAAACCATGCATTTTTTGAAAAAGCTTCTTTGCTGCTTTTTTTGTTGGAAAGTCGTTCCAAGCTTAGAAGAAGAGCTTGGCAGGGCCGATGTTGTGCTCGGGCAATCATTCGGTCTTCGCAAAACCAGTCCCGGAGATAGCAATAAGGCTTTGGCAAAAATTGCAAAAAGGCTTCACAAGAAGTATGAATTGCCCCTGATTCTTCAGTGGGAGATTGCGGATTGCCTGCCCAAGTTGTCAAAAGCCGGCATCATCAGAGAGCACCGCGTTAAAGGGAAATATCTCGATACATACGAAGCGCTATCCCAGGCAAAGGCAATTTGCGACCGGTACGGCTGGAAAAAAGCGGTGATCCTTGCTCATCCTCATCATTACTGGAGATGCGTGATGATTGCGAAGAAATTGGGGTTTATAACCGTGGCCATCGACACTTATCGAGTTCCGTACGATATGTTATCGATTCAAAAGTGGACGAAAACGTCCTTGCGGTTCATTCCGTATGATTTTGCAGCGAGAATAAACCACCTTTTCAGAGGATTGATTTGAAGGGCTTTTGCGGCGATGCCGCAAAAGCCCCTTTTCGTGTCCAACTTGCCTTAAAATTTGAGAGTGCTAAATTTAAAGAAGTAATATGCTTTGAAATAGTGACCTCTGTAGAGGTCACTATGGAAGTCACTAAATATAAATAAAAATTATGCCAAAATTTGAAACACCTTCGATAAACAAAATATTTGAATCTAGAAAAAAGTTTATTTCTGAAATAGGAGAGCAATTAAAAAAGGAAACAAAAGCCGAGCTCGTGGTAAACGGGGAGAAATTGAGCATCGATTACAGGATGATTTCTCTTGAATCGAAAGAAGAGGCAGATGCGGATGTTGCCGTCCTGCTCCCGGGCTTTGGGAGTGGCTGGGAGGGAATCGCGGAACTTGGATTTTCTTTGGCTTGCGAGGGAAGAAAGGTTGTGATGCCATCGCTTCCCGGATACGGAAATTCAGATAATCCTTCAGAAAAATATTTCCAGACTGATGATTTTGAAAATGAAGCGGAAGTTCTCAATCAGCTTCTGGGGCGAATAGCACAAGACAAAAAAGTCCATCTAATTGGTCATTCCATGGGTAGTGAAATTATGGCATCTTTTGCCGTCAAATATCCTGAAAAGACTTCAAGCATAGTCTTATTGAATCCTGCGGGAGTAAATGAAAAAGAAAACCTTGCCAAGCTCGGAGGGCGTTTTGTTTCTTCGGGAATCAAAGAAGCCGCATCCTTTGCGATAAGCTCCGCCTTTTCCGGAGAAGAAGATTATGAAAAAGAACTGAAAAAATATATTCCAAAAACAAAAAGTCCGTTTGCTGTTGATAGGATTTCCCAAAGGCTCTCAGAAGCCAAGAAGCTTTCCGAAGGACATCTTCTTGAAAAAATAAAAAATGTGGAATGTCCAATCACATACATTTCGGGAGAATTCGATACAGTTTATCCTCCAGGAAACGAAAATGATGAGAATCCACAGCTCGCAAGAGTGATTGAAAGCGTGGGAGATGCGACAAAAATTGAAAAAAGCGTGATGATGGGGCTTGTCCACAACACCACGATTGCGCCGGACGAAATCACTGCGTCAAACATCGAACATTATCTTGAAGTTGCGGAACAAAAGAATGCGATTGGCGATCAGGAAAAAGGAGTCGACAATTTGTAGGATTAGCGAGATGGACATGCAAAAAATGCGGAGCGACAGTTTGTGTTCATAAACATTGTTGTTCGGCCTGCGGGAGAAAAAGGGGTTGAAAGAAGTAAAGCATAAGGGATGTTAACCTTTTCGCAAGGTTTTTATGCTATATGGTTAAGCATTGGAACAACTAACCTTGACAAGCTTGCTGAAAAGGTGTATAATTAAAAATAGCATAAAAAGCCAGAATTTGTATATCATGCATCGTCATAATAAAAACAAAAATCTAGCCTAAAAAATGAAAAAACAATAAAAAACAAACATCTGCATAAAGCGAAAATGAAAAGCTTGAGAAGTATGTTTGATTAAAGCATATTGCTCAAGCTTTTTTCTATAGGCAAAACAAATAAACCGCTTTCGCGGGTTTCAATATATAAAAATTAAAATACAAAAAACGATGGCAAAAGAAAAAACAAAGATTATTTACAGGAAGTCGGATAATGGTCGTCTTACGACCAAGGAGTATGCAAAAAAGCATCCCAATACGACTGAAAAAGAAATAGTCAAAGTGCCGAAAAAGCACAAATAAAAAAGAGCGACTGAGATTACTTTTGCGGGTTGTCTCGGTCGCCCTCTTATAACTAATTAAATTATAACATACTTTTCGGAAAAAATGTATTCAGAAAAGTGTGTAAAAAATATGTCTTTAGCAATTAATACAACAACTCCTGAAGGAATTGTATTAGCAACTGATAGCCGACAATCTTATCGTAACCAAAAAGGAGTTTCTAGAATTGGGTCTGATGCTGCAACAAAACTATTTTTAATCAATAATAGAGTCGGTGTAGCAGTCACAGGTCTTGCATTTATTCAAGAAGATGGAATCCTAAAAAATATTAGTAAATTCATCGAACAGTTTAAACGTGAAGCTGATGCAGAGAATTTATCGGTGAAAGAAGTAGCAGAAAAGCTGCATTTCATTTTTAATAAAAAGCTAAAATGGCAGGAACAATTAAAAAAGCTTCCTGATCAAATTCGAGAGAATTTCAAAAGACAGGGAATGGAAATTACTGAAATGAATGTGGAACAATATGGTTTGAAATTTAAATTCAAAGATCCATTTGGTCAAATCAAGGAAGGAAACGCTGCGATCGAAGGGTTGGTTTTGTTTGTTGCTGGTTATAATTCAGATGGATCTCACGAAGTTTATAACGTGTATGTTCCCGGGGAAGTTACCAAAATGCGTGATAGTGTTCAGAAAGGATTAGAATATGGCGCAAATTGGCTTGGGCAAACCGATGTTGTATCAAGAATTGTAAAAGGTTGGGATCCGAGAATTCTTAATGCTCCTTTTGTAAATGAAATTGTAAAACAAAAGGGTCAACCTGAAATAGAAAAACAACTCAACGGTTTGGAATATGCAATAAACTGGGGTGCAATGACTTTGCAGGATGCAGTTGATTTTACAATACTGGTTATTCAAACAACTTCTGCAATGCAGAGATTTTCTGATGGTATTCAGGCTGATCCTGGAGATATGCCAGGAGTTGGAGGTCCAGTTGATGTTTTAGTTATTACCCCAGATGGGCCACAATGGATACAGAAAAAAGAATTAAGAATAGAATAATTTTTACAAGAAATTTTGTTGAAGATAGCGCAAACAGGGATAAAACCCTGTTTTGTGCTATAATGCGAGTATAAATTGCAATAAATAGCAATGTCTATAGAAGTTTCTGAAAATTAACAAATATCTATGCAAAAGACATTTTTAATGATACTAGATGGGCCGATGGGCGCAGGCAAAAGCACTGTTGCTAAGGCTTTGCATTTGCAGTTGGACAGAACAGCGTTGTTGTCTTGGGATGATTTGAAATGGATGGTGAATAATTTGGAAGATACTGCAGAAAACAAAAACCTGATTGTGGATATTCGTCTTGAAATGGCCAAGAAGTTCCTTTCAAGCGGATTCAATGTGATTGTTGAAGGAGGATTCTCCAAAAAAGAAAGATTAATGCCACTTTTGAAACTGGCAGATGAATTAAGTGCGAAATGTTTCAAATATTTCCTGACTGCTTCTGAAGAAATTTTGCTTAAGCGTGCATTGGCCAGGCCAAAACCAGAAACTGAAAAAGAAAAAATTTCCGAAGAGAATATTTTGAAAAATATTCAAAATCATCCAGAAAGAATGGATAGCTTTGAGCTCGTTGATACTAATCAGGCTGAGGCAGATGTGGTTATTGAGAGAATACTATTAAACATTAGAAAATAAAGATATGGCAGATATTGTTAATGCGATTTTAATCAATAAAGAAATCCAAAAATTAAGTAATAGAATAGAAGAGTAAAACAAGCAGAATAATGTTCTTCAAAAACGTCTTTATTGGCTTACTATTGTCACAGCATTTTTAGCTTTTATACAAACCATAACAATTGTCTTTGAATTAATTAAGAAATACTTATGAAAAATGAAAAATCCGTACACAAGTTAAAAAGGACAAGCAAGTACAGCTTTTCTGTGACTTTGCCGAAAGAAATCATCGACAAATATGGCTGGCGCGAAAAGCAAAAACTTTCCGTAATCGACAAAGGGCGAGGGAAGATTGAAATAAGCGATTGGAGAAGGTAAGATAGAGGCTGCTGTGGAAGTCTCTAGAAATAAAACAACCACTCAATATATTTCCAAATTTAGCATTTTATAGA
>DBRS01000009.1 GCA_002306085.1 Candidatus Moranbacteria bacterium UBA1362 | reverse complement strand
CACGAAGGGAAATGGGATGAAGAGAAGTATAGGATTGAGAGGGCAACGACATCAACATATCAATGGGCACTTGAAGTATTAGATGATCACGTTTGGATCGATGGCCTTCAATTTATTTTGAATTATTCGCACGACAATTCACGCACTATTGTAGCTGGTAGTTCTATTTCTGCAGAAGAAAATTATTTGAAAATAAGCAATAATATTTTGAAAGGAAACACGCTAACAAATGATGTGATCGGTAGTGGCATAAGATCATCCGCCCAAACAAACAAAATATATGCTTGGAATAATATTGCCTATGGGTATCGCGATGCTGATGGAACACACGGAGTGGCTTTTTATGTGGCCGGATCAACCGCGAACAATGAAGCCGTATACTATAATAACACAGCCTATGGGAATTCAACCGGATTTTATGAGGCCATGTATCAAAGCGGCATATTAAAAAATAACCTTGCCTATAATAATGATACTGATTTTTCAACAGGTTTTGATCCTCTCTGTGACTACAACATTTCTTCTGATGGCACAGCACCCGGCACAAATTCCAAAACTAATGTAATCGTGCAATTCGCCGATGCTGAAAACTATGACTTTCATCTTTCCAATTTTGACACCGTCGCGCGTGATGCGGGAACAAACCTTTCAAACGATCCCTATTTGGCTTTCGGTGATGATATTGACGGAGAGTCCCGCAACATCGGAGGCACTTGGGACATTGGCGCTGATGAGGCGGGAACATCCGCAAAAATAAAGGGAGGAATCACGATTGAAGGTGGGGTAAAGATTTTCAAGCAATAGGGCGGTTCAGAGCCGCACAAAACATCATGTAAACTATTAATTTAAATTATGGACAATAAATCTATAAAAATTTCATCCGTCGTTGTTCTGCTTCTTGGTGTGTTTGCCGCTTTCCGATGCGCGGTTGCGGCGCCGATCATATCAGGTCTTTCAGGGGAGGTTTCGGATAGTAGTCAGATTACTATCTCCGGGTCAGGATTCGGGCTTAAAGAAAGGGCGCAGCCGCTAAAATGGGATAATTTCAATAGTTCAATCGCAGGCAATCCCGTTACGGAAAACGGATGGTCAACCATAACCGCTACTCAGTATATAACGCCTATTTTTGAAAATGATTCTTCCAGAGTCGGAAATTTTGCAAGGTGCCTGCACCAGCAGGCAAATGGCGTGAATGGCTATCAGGATTCCTTATTCTATTATGATGGGGGCGAAACTGACCTAAACGAATTATTTATTACTTTTTATAAAAGAAGAATCAGGGAAGCGGGAAATATAGAAACTGACAACAATAAATGGTTCAGAATCGCTTATGACGCAAGAGATGGCACGGGAGAAGTTCCTTGCGTTGCTCATACTTATCTGAATGAAAATAATTTGCCCGGGGAACAAGGAGGGAGCAGCATTACCGGGACGAAGGGATATGTGCCGCCTGAAGATCAAAGCGCAATTGAAACTCATTGGTATTCGATGCCTCCCTATAACAAGTGGGTAAGGTGGGAGGGTTATTATGTAAAAGGAAATGGAATAGCTCTTGACGGCACTATACGTGAATACAGGGGGGATGGAGAAAACATATTTGAAAAGGTTGTTGACAGTCAGCAAGAGCAAACTGACAGCAGTGATTTGAGATCTTGGCATGACATCATATTTGGAGGATATTGTCGCCTTGGCAATTTGGACGAAGGCGTTGACAATTCAGTGATTTATTATTCGGATTTTGATGACATTTACATTGACACTACTCAAGCACGGATCGAAATGGGAGATAATGCAGATTGGTCTTTATGCACCCATCGGGAAATTCAAATTCCTACCGCCTGGTCCGATACTTCTGCAATGGTTACGGTAAACCAGGGAACATTCGAAAACGGCGAACAGGCATATCTTTTCGTGGTTGACGCTGACGGCGAAATTTCCGAAGGTTATCCGGCGGTGATTGGAGAGGGAGGTTCCGACACAAATCCTCCAGGCGCCCCGAGCGGATTGGTCGCAAGCTAGTTTATATTTTTGACTCGTAAATTTTCGCACAGGGTAAACTCCGTTAGCTTTTCGGAAATGCAAATGCAACACCAAATACCAGATACAAAATACTTTTTTCTCTGATTCTTGTCGGTGTGTTTTGCAGGTGGCCTTTGGAGGGGGTGTCAGACATTTTGTTATATAAAGTGTTATATAAACTGTTATATAACACTTTAAGTAACACGTTCAGTAACTAGTTACATAACGCTTCCAGAGGCATTTTATAGTGCAAAAGGGCTTTTTGCTTTATTTTTTAAAAAAAGCTATTATTTACTTGTAATAATTTGAGCTCAAAAGACTATGGACTTTCAATTTCGCCAGTACAAAAACGGTACCGAAAACGCTATAAATTTGGGTTTTCGTCAAAAGCAGGAGCATCCAAAAGCGTCTTCAGGTCCCAATTTCTCAATAGTCCAGGATCATGGCGAAAAGATGCAAGATGAGCAGCCAAAATGGATTGTGAGATTTTTAGATGCGACCATAACTGCGTCGCTTATTTTGATTTTTTTCGGCATTCCGATTTTTTTCACGGGGTTTTCGCTCCAGGGAATTGTTTTTGAAAAACAGCTGTATTTTTATTTCCTGATCCTGCTGGCGCTGGTTGCGTGGGTTTCAAAAGGAGTAATTGTTGGTGAGATGAAAATAGTCAGGACTCCGCTCGACATCCCCATCCTTCTTTTTTGGGCAATATGCGGAATAGGAATCCTGTTTTCAGCCGATAGGTGGCATAGCTTTTGGGGATCTTTTGGCGATCCTTCAAGAGGTTTCATGAGCTTGACGGCTTTGGTTATAGCGTACTATTTGATCGTGAGCCATTTTTCTCCCAAGAGATTTTTTCTCTTCGTTGCTTCTTTGATATTATCAAACTTTTTGCTTTTGATTTGGTCGCTAGTTAATATCATGGGACCTGAGATTGTTTCTGATAAAATTCTCAAGTATGTTCCTTTGAGCCCCATAGGATCGCTTACGGGCTTGGGAATATTTTTTGGTGCGGCATTACCTCTCATAACGATGCTGTGCTTCTGGCTATTTTCAGAAAAAAACAGGATTTTTCAGGAAAAATGGAAAAAAAATTCTGTTTTTGCGTTTCTTCTTTTTGTTCTTGCGCTGAATCTTTTTGCCATGCTTGTCTTGTATTCATACGTCTTTTGGCTTGGAGTTCTCGCGGGCGTAAGCTTTTTTCTCATATATATTCTTTCTCAAATTGTGCGTCCCGATCGCAAAACGGCATGGATTCCAATGCTTATCTTCGTGGCGGTTTTGGCAATCTTGATGGTCGGAAAAAACTCAATCGCAAGAGCTGATTTGCCTATTGAAGCGCGCCCGTCCTACCAGCTTTCTTGGGATATTGCAAAGAATTCTCTTAAGGATTCTTTTCTGCTTGGATCGGGACCGTCCACATACGGCTATGTCTTTTCAATGTATCGCCCGCAGGATTTCAATCAAAATCCTTACTATAGTCTGAGGTTTTCCCAGGGGAGCGGAATGTTTTTTGAATCGCTTCCGACACTCGGAGTTTCCGGAGTGTTTTTCTTGGTTCTTACGGTGTTAACTTTCCTGAGCATAGGTATTTATCTTCTCAGCATAAACAAAAATCAAAACAAGATATTTTCATTGGGCATTTTTTCGTCTTCCTTGATAGCACTTCTTGGCATACTTGCCGTTAAAGTTGAAGGCACTCTGATTATAATAAGCTTTCTCTTGATTGCCTTATCGGTAGCCATGCTGCTTTTCGAGGGCAATACCGAAAAGAAGTTTTTAAACCTGTCTTTCAAGGCTTCTCCAAAGTACGCGTTGTCTTTGGCTTTCGTGTTTATGGTTGTCAGTGCAGGCGTTCTGTTTCTCTTCTTTTTTCTAGGCAAAACCTATGCCGCAGACATGTATGCGGGTTTAGCCATGAAAGAAAGAAGTGTGAATGAAGAAAAATCCATTAAAAGACTCGAAAGAGCTATTTTTCTCAACAGTCTCGAGAGCCGCTATTGTGCTCTTTTGGGTCAGCAATTTATGCTTCTTGCCAATAATGAAGCAAAAAAACCTGAAGCGAAAAGAGACCTAGGAAAAATCCAGACATATCTCAACAGTTCGATAACATTTGCCAATATCGCCAAAAGTATGTCGGGAAAGGATGTCGTCGCAGTGGAGGCGCTTGCGCAGGTATATGAAAATTCGGGATTTTTTGTCATTGATTCTTTCAAATTTGCGGAAGAAAATTACAAGAGGGCGCTCGAACTTGAACCGCACAATCCTCTTTTCAGCGTAAAATTAGGACAGATAAAGCTTGCTCAGGCTTCAACCGAACAGAATCCCGATGAATCCAAGAAGAAAATAGGCGAAGCTGCAGAACTTTTCCAGAAGGCGATTGATGAGAAGAAAAACCTTGCGGTGGCATACTATGAGCTTGCGCTTTCAAAGGAAGCCCTTGGAGATCTTGATGGCGCGATTAAGATGATTGAGCAAGCTGTTATCCTTGAAAGCGGCAACATCAATTATATTTTCAATGTCGCCAGGATCCGACAAAACAGAGGTAATGAGGATGACTTGAAAATCGCTGAAACTATTTATAAGAATATCATCGAAAAGAATGAAAATGATATCAATGCCAGTTTCAATCTCGGCTTGCTTTATGAAAAAACCAAAAAAACAAGCGAAGCATCGGAACAATACAAAAAGGTTCTGACAAATCTTCCTGAAAACAGCACGGAAATCAAGGAACGCATTGAAAAAATGATAAGCAACATTGCCAAAGGCATTGAGAATAAGCCCGAAACATTGAATATGGAAGCAAGCCAGGCGCCGCAGGTTGAAGTGTTGCAAAATGAATCTTCGCAGACCGAGGATCAGCAAAACACATCATCCGAAAATAGTGCGCAAGAAGATGGGGGCGAAGTCGAAAATCAGAATCAGCAATAAATAATTTTTTATGATAAATGCTTCTGTGAAAGGGCTTATTCGCAGAGTGTTGTTTTTTAGCAATTTTTGGTTAGAATAAGGGGAAAATTAAACTTTCAGATTTCATCTCTGTGGCACTTGACAGATATTCTGGTTTTGTTAGAATAATATCACGTGTAAAATTTGTATTCTTAAGATACACACATCTGAGAAAACTAATTGAAAAACGTAATAAATTTAGCGGGTGAAGTTCGGGGCCTTCTTTGTGGTTGCTTTCGAAAATCTCTCGCACTCCGAGGGTTTTTTGTTTGCCTTGAAAATTAGTGCCGAAACGTATTCCTTGTGACATGTCACTTGTTGCATGTTACTATGAGTGGTTTCCGCAGTAATGCGCAACTTGAAAAGTGAATAGGTCTTACCATGTGTATACGTGTGATGCATCATGTGTGCGGAAAGGTGTATCGGGCGTCAGCTAAAACATGGAAGTCATAAGTAGGTCAAAAAAGTCCTCTAATTTATTAGAGGCAATCAAATAGTTAACAATGAATAAGTGATTGTTAACTGTTAACCGTTAAATAAGAAAGGTTACTTAACGTGTATGGTGGATGCCTTGACTGAAATAAGCGATGAAGGACGCAGCTGGCTGCGATAATCTTCGGGGAGCTGTTAAGCAAGCTTTGATCCGGAGGTTTCCGAATGGGGCAACCCAACTGTGCGTAGCACAGGAATTTTGAATTCTGAAACTTTTTGAAACTTAAAACTAAGAATCGAAATTTCTGTGCTGCGTACAGTTATCTTCGCGTGAATTCATAGCGTGAAGAGGCATACCCTGGGAACTGAAACATCTTAGTACCAGGAGGAAAAGAAAACAATAGTGATTCCGTAAGTAGTGGCGAGCGAACGCGGAAAAGCCTCCAGTCTTTAGCAGAATTGTTAGCAAAATGCTTTGGAAAGAGCAGCCATAGCGGGTAATAGCCCCGTATGCGAAAACAATTTTGTGGAACTAAGTCTGGGACAAGTAAGGCGGGACCGGAGAAATCCTGTCTGAACATGGGAGCACTACTCTCCCAAGGCTAAATATTATTTCAGATCGATAGTGAACTAGTACCGTGAGGGAAAGGTGAAAAGCATCCCGGTGAGGGAGGTGAAATAGAACTGAAACCATATACTAACACAGAGTCAGAGCCGCCACACCTAATGCCGTAACAAATTTTTGCTGGCAAATGATTATCATGATTCATGATTTTTGTTTGCTTATAGTAAATAATTGTGGCAATAGGTGTGGCGGTGATGGCGTGCTTTTTGCAGAACGAGCCAACGAGTTAATTTTATGCGGCTTGCCTAAGGAGAAGGAACTCCAGAGGCACAGTGAAAGCGAGCCTGAATAGGGCGACTTGTCGCATGGATTAGACCCGAAGCCGGACGAGCTACACATGAGCAGGGTGAACCCTGGGTAATACCAGGGGGAGGCCCGAACCCACGAGCCGTGCAACACTCGGGGATGACTTGTGTGTAGGGGAGAAATTCCAATCGAGTTCGGCAATAGCTGGTTCTCTCCGAAATAGCTTGAGGGCTAGCGTCATGACATTGCATCCAAGAGGTAGAGCTACTGGATGAGAATTCGCGGTTCGCCGTAGGGTTTTCAACCAAACTCCGAATTCTTGCGATGTTTACCATGGCAGTCAGAAATCCGGCGCTAAGGTCGGATCTCAAAAGGGAAACAGCCCAGACCATCATCTAAGGTCCCTAAATTTATGCTAAGTGGATAAGGAAGTGAAGTTTCTTATACATCTAGGATGTTGGCTTAGAAGCAGCCACCCTTTAAAGAGTGCGTAACAGCTCACTAGACCAGAGACTTTGCGCCGAAAATTCAACGGGGCTAAGCATAATACCGAAGATATGGATTCACGAATTCTACAAAAACCATTTGCATCAAAAAAAATCTGAATTTCCTTGATGTGGCCAAGGTCACATCGACAAATTATTTTCAGATAAGCATGATGTAAATATATGTGAAGTGGTTTTTGGTGAATTCGTGAGTGGTAGGAGAGCGTTTTCTGTGCGCTGAAGCGTAAGGGGTGACCCGTCGTGGAGCGCAGAAAAGTGAGAATGTTGGCATGAGTAACCACAATCCCGATGAAACTTCGGGACACCGTAAGTCTAAGGTTTCCTGGGCAACGTTGATCGCCCCAGGGTTAGTCGGTCCTAAGGCGAGGCTGAAAAGCGTAGTCGATGGACAGCAGGTTAATATTCCTGCACTGCGGCAGTATTCGATGGAGTGACGTATCTTAGTATGTTTTGCGTCTTATTGGATTGACGTAGAGGTGTTGAGGGTGCATGGCAGGCAAATCCACCATGCATCAGCCCAAGGCATTTCTGGAAGCTCCGATTTATCGGGGTGAACGAAACAAAGCAAGGTACCAGGAAAAGCTTCTAAGGTTAATACTGCCGTATCCGTACCGGAAACCGACACAGGTAGACAAGGCGAGTAGCCTAAGGTGAACGGGAGAACCTTCGTTAAGGAACTCGGCAAAAAAACTAGACGTAAGTTCGCGAGATGTCTTCCCGGCCCCACTTTTAGTTCTTGTGGGAGTGAAGAGATAGTGCGGTAAAAGCCAAAACAGACGTAGAACTGGCCTCAGTAGAAATACTGGGAGAATAAGTACAGAACGATGATGTTCTATGCTGATTAGGCTTTCGTATCCCTCTCCTCCTACCTTTAAAATAATGAGAATTAAAAGTGGGGCTGGGCGCAGTGAAAATTTCCCAAGCGACTGTTTATCAAAAACACAACTCTCTGCTAAAGCGCAAGCTGAAGTATAGGGGGTGACACCTGACCAGTGCTGGAACGTTAATGGGGTTGGTGCAAGCTAATCCTTGAAGCGCCAGTGAACGTCGGCGATAACTATAATCGTCCTAAGGTAGCGAAATTCCTTGTCAGGTAAATTCTGACCCGCATCAAAGGTGTAACGATTTGGGAACTGTCTCAACGAAGGACCCGGTGAAATCGCAATGGCAGTGAAGATGCTGCCGACCTACAGCAAGACGAAAAGACCCCGTGGAGCTTTACTACAACTTGGTATTGGATTGAGATTTTGGTTGCCGAGAATAGGTGGGAGACTTTGAAGTCCTGTTTCCGGATGGGATGGAGTCAACAGTGGAATACCACTCTGCCAAAGTTTTAATTCTAACCCTGAGCCGTTACGAGAACGGAATTTAAAAATATAAATTTATTAATTCCGGTTTCATACCGGTTCGGGGACAGTGCCTGGTGGGTAGTTTGACTGGGGCGGTCGCCTCCTAAATGGCAACGGAGGCGTTTACAAAGGTTGGTTAGGTCCGGATGGAAATCGGGCCGATAGCGCAAAAGTACAAACCAGCTTTACTGCAAGACTCATAAGTCGATCAGTCACGAAAGTGGAATTTAGTGAACCGACCGTAGCATGTAGATGCGCGGAAGATCATCAGACAAAAGTTACCCCGGGGATAACAGGCTGATCCTGCCCAAGAGTCCACATCGACGGCAGGGTTTGGCACCTCGATGTCGGCTCATCGCATCCTGGGGCTGGAGAAGGTCCCAAGGGTATGGCTGTTCGCCATTTAAAGCGGTACGCGAGCTGGGTTCAAACCGTCGTGAGACAGGTTGGTCTCTATCTGCTGTAGGCGTGAATGTTTGAGGGAACTCTTTCCTAGTACGAGAGGACCGGAAAGAACAAACCTATGGTGTATCGGCTGTTCCGCCAGGAGCATTGCCGAGTAGCTACGTTTGGAAGAGATAACCGCTGAAAGCATCTAAGCGGGAAGCTCATCCCAAGATTAGACATTATCTTACACCAACTTCCTTTATAAGTTGCTAAAAGTAATCAATAATTAAGAATTGTTTTGATTGCTTGCGGGCAATTTATTGTATTGGAAGTTGGTGTAAGAAGGATCTCCTAGAAGAATACTAGGTTGATAGGCTTTAGGTGTAAGCCCAGTAACGGGTTGAGCCGAGAAGTACTAATAGATTCATTAATCTTTCGCATTTTTACGGTTAGCAGTTAAGAATTACTTATTTGATATTTTGTTGAATATTTTTAAAAGCAAAATTCTCGGTGCTTCTAGCGAAGTGGTTCACCTCTTCCCATCCCGAACAGAGCAGTTAAGCACTTCAGCGCCGATGGTACCTCCATGAGGGAGAGTAGGTCAGTGCCGAGAATTTTGCTTTTAAATTTTCTTCCCATTCCCGCTTAGGCGGTTTTTTGTCGTAAAATTTTTCTGCTTTGCCGTTTAAAAAAGATAGGTGTCGCGGACGAATAAAACGCATGTTTACAAATCTGTTTACCGTTAATTTTCACGCAGTGTTTATTTTGACGGGCTTGTTTTTTTGCGCCAATAAAATATACTTAGAACTAGTAACAAGTAAGCCGACAGTCGGTAGCTGGCAAGGCAGAAGCCGATTGGCGTTTTAATATGTTGGATCCGACAAAAACCAAGCGAAATATAATAATATCAATATATATTTTAATATTTATTGTCTTGATGTTTTTTATATATCTTATTGCGAAACCGGAAGAAACTTGCTTTGACGGGATCCAGAATCAAGCCGAAAAAGGGATTGATTGCGGAGGGCCGTGCAGTCCGTGCAGGGAAGTTGTTGAAACAAAAGATCTTAAGATCGAGGAAATTGCGATTGCTGACGGAGGCAATGGAACCTACGACGTTATAGCTAAAATATCTAATCCCAACGGCTCTGTAGGGGCTAAAGAATTTTTCTATTCTTTTCAGCTGAAGAGTGCTGATGGCGACATACTGGCATCAAAAGATGGGAAATCTTTCATTTTGCCGGCGGACTCCAGATTTATTGCGGAGATTGGGCTTTCTGTTCCGAGTGGATCCGTTCCTGTAAGCGCAAGCATCGAGCTTAGTGAAGTAAAATGGGAGAATATCTCGGCAGGCATCGGAAAACCTCAGATTGGAGTATACAACAAGAGATTTGGAAAATCACCCATGGGCGAGGGAAATGAAGTTGCCGGAATTATCAGAAACGAAAGTAATTATGATCTTAAGGAAATAAACATAGTAGTCGTTTTGAGGGACGAGAATGGAAAAATAGTCGGAGTCAATACTACAAGAAAAGATTCGGTGGGAGTCAAGGAAGAAAGGGATTTTCTTATGACATGGCCATACGTTCTGGATGCGACTGTCCAAAAAATAGAAGTGGATTCGCAGACAAACATCTTCGATCCTGAATTTATGCGATAAGAAAGAGTGGCAAAACAGCTCAATAAAATTTTATTCGATTTCTTATGCTCAGAAAGCTGTTAAAGATAGATCTGACGTTGTTGTTATGTTCATTGTTGCTTCTTGGTGTCGGACTGGCGGTACTTTATAGCATTTCCATGGCCCAGGAAAGCGAGGGACTTAGCGTGTTCTGGAGGCAAGTTATTTTTTCCGTGCTGGGGTTTACCATGATGATATTCTTTACTTTTATGGACTATCAGGTGTTGAAACTAAAAAGCACTCTGATATATTTCTTCACGATCCTGTGTCTTGTGTTTGTTCTCATATTCGGACAAACGATCAGAGGCACCGCGGGATGGATTGGAATCGGCATGTTTCATATTCAGCCGGTTGAGATAGCTAAAATTGCGCTGGTCATTTTTCTGGCGAGTTTCATTTCGCAGAAAAAAACTGAACTCGGTGAAACTGGAAGACTCGTCGCTTCTTTTATCCTGTCTTTGGTGATAATCGGACTTGTCATAAAACAACCAGATTTTGGAAGCGCAATGGTGTTGCTTGGGGTATGGCTTGGCATGACAATCGTTTCGGGAATAAGTTTCAAAAAAATTCTGGTGATAATTTTTGCAGGGTTGATTGTTGCGTCCGTTGGATGGTTTCAATTGCAGGAATATCAAAAAAATCGCATCTTGAGTCTCGTGAAATCTGATGCTGTTGACCCAAGAGGTAGCGGATATAACGTGATCCAATCTATGGTTGCGGTTGGATCCGGAGGATTGATAGGGAAAGGCATAGGACACGGAAGTCAGTCTCAGCTAAATTTCCTTCCGGAAAAACACACTGACTTTATTTTTGCTTCCATTGCCGAAGAACTTGGTCTGTTTGGATCACTTTTTGTCATCGCAATCTATTCTATTCTCTTTTACAGAATGTATGTAATAGCAAAAAGCGCTCCGGACAATTTTGGCTATCTTGTCGTGGTGGGCATCATGCTGTTTTTTTTCGTGCAGGTTTTTGAAAACATCGGCATGAATATCGGGATCATGCCTGTTACCGGAATTCCGCTTCCGTTCCTAAGCTATGGAGGGAGTTCGCTGATAGCAGTTTTTGCCTCGATAGGAATTTTAAATAATATAAGCTCGAAAAAAGAAGCCATCATTCAAAGCCAGGACTACATAGCGTTTTAGCTTGAAGACCTTAGTTTTTTTAATTTTCAAATCGAATATTTCTGATAAACCGGGAAGCTTAAGCTTGAAAAGCTGTTGGGTTGCATTTTATCAAAATGCGTGTTATTATAGCCCAAGATTAATAATAAAAATAAAGTCCATAAAGTCGAAAGTCCATAAAGCTCATAAAGAAAACGGCTTTAAAGACTTTACAGGCTTGATAGACTTTTGACTTGATTTTATGTCAGTACAAAAGCAGAGGCACACAAAACTTAGGCGCGATAGGAAGCGCAAGAGATTTGCAATAAAACCCAAGAAAACAGTGGTTTGTCCGAAGTGCGGAAAGAAAATTTTGTCCCACAGGGCCTGTCCATATTGCGGGTTTTATAAAGGCAAAGAAGTTATAAATACTTTAAAGAAAAAAACTAAGAAGAAATAAATTTCAATAGAAATGAAATTATTGAAAATAATTTATTCTGCAGTCGCTATAGGTTTAGCTGCTAGTATAATAAGCCAAATTGTTCAGAGTTCTAGCGCTTTTGAAATGGAAGGTTTTCTGAATTTAGTTGTTGCTGGTATGCGGGCGTTAGATCTCATTATTGTAACTGTTATCTATTTTGCTATATATTACTATATAAAAAGTAAACAAGAGAAAGATAGAGGGGCTAAAGCTACATCTTCCAACGATACGAAATCAAGAATTCTAATATACACTTTTCTTGGAATCTTAGTTTTATTTGTCTTTATGTTTGTGATGTCTACACCTTAATTATGGCAAACCGTCACCTACAACGCAGTGTTGCAATGCAGTCCCTATTTGAATGGGATTTTCAAGGCTGCCGCAATGACGAAATTGACGGAATAATCGAGCGCAATGTGAGGGAATTTGCGCCTGGGATCGAGAATTTCGAGTTCGTGGAAAATCTCGTGAAAGGTGCTCTTGAAAACAGGGCGGCGATAGACGCGCTCATTGAAAAATGTGCGCCCGAATGGCCGCTAGCGCAAGTCACTGTTATTGATCGCAACGTTTTGCGGCTCGGAATATATGAGCTAATGTTCGGCAACTATAATGAAGTTCCTCCGAAAGTGGCAATCAATGAGGCGATCGAGCTTGCCAAAACTTTCGGAGGCGAAAGCAGTGCAAGGTTCGTGAACGGAGTTCTTGGTACTATTTATCGCGAAATGGGCGAGCCGATGAAAGACGATACATCTAAGAATCACAAGAAGCCTGAAAAATCTGAGAAAAAGGAGAAGAAAAAGGAAAAAGCAGATTAAAATAATTTTTAAAAATTCAAATGACAAATCTCCAATAGCAAATTGATGTCAAAACCTCAACTTAAAATTGACATTTGAAATTTGAATATAATTGGAAATTAGTCATTGGAAATTTGTATGGTAGAAGCACTTGCCAAGAAAATTGGCGTCAAGTTTAAGAATATTGAACTTCTAAAACAGGCTGTCACTCACAGGTCATATCTTAACGAGAATAGAAGCTATAAGCTTGATCATAACGAGCGTCTGGAATTTTTGGGAGATGCAGTGCTGGAACTTATCGTCACCGAACATCTTTATAAAAACTACGATAATCCGGAAGG
>DBRS01000024.1 GCA_002306085.1 Candidatus Moranbacteria bacterium UBA1362 | reverse complement strand
TAAGTAATTTATTACGTAATATATTACTTACCTGCCTGTTCGACCATAACAAAATCCCGCTTTTGGCAGGATTTTGTTCCCATCTTTTGCGTATTTGTTTAAATGACAAAAATTGCTATTTTACAGCTTCCTTGAGAGCTTTGCCAGCGGTAAATTTAGGCACTGTCATTGCTGGAATCTGTATTGTTTCTTTTGTCTGAGGATTGATTCCTTGACGAGCCGCCCGTTTGGAAACTCTGAATGTTCCAAATCCAGTCAACGTAACTTTGTTTCCCTGACGGATTTCGTCGGTGATTTTTTCTTGAAGAGCATCTATAACGCCTTCAACAGCCTTTTTAGCAAGTTCAGTTTTAGCAGCAATCGCATCTACCAAGGCGTCTTTGTTTACATTTGCCATAATATCACCCGCCTTTCTAGTTTGTCCCGTTAAGCGTAAGGCGTAATAAGCCATCTAACGGGTATGTTGTTTTTATGTTTTACTTTCTACATTCTACTCTTTTTAGCGTAAATAAAGCAAATAATAGTTATCCACACGCCCCAAGAATGAATTTTTGAATTTTCAATGTTTAAAACATTAAATCATTAAGATTTGACTTAACATTTATCTCGCATATTCCACACTTCTTGTTTCCCTGAGCACGTTTACCTTTATTTCTCCGGGATATTTGAGATCTTGTTCGATTTTGTCAGCTATTTCTCTCGCGAGTTTAAGCGCTCCAAGATCATCAACTTCTTCCGGTTTTACGAATACGCGAATTTCCCTGCCGGCCTGAATGGCATAGGTTTTTTCAACTCCAGCAAATGAGCTCGCTGTTGTCTCAAGCTCTTCCAACCGTTTCAGATATTTCTCAATAGTGTCTTTTCTTGCCCCCGGACGGCTTGCCGAAATTGCATCTGCCGCTCCGACAATGAAAGATTCGGAAGTTTCAAACGGATAATCTTCATGATGCGACTTTACCGCATCAATAACTTCCTTGGGCATTTTGAATTTTTCAAGTATTTTAATGCCTATCTCAACATGAGTTCCCTGAATTTCATGATCTACCGCTTTTCCTATGTCATGGAGAAGTCCCGCTTTTTTTGCAACAGCAACGTCCGCACCAAGTTCGGCAGCAAGCGCTCCTGAAAGATGGGCCACCTCGAGAGAATGAAGAAGAACATTTTGGCCAAAACTTGTCCTGTAGCGCAATCTTCCAAGAAGATAAACCAATTTCGGATCAAGCCCCGCTATGCCAAGATCATATGTGGCAGCTTCGCCTGCTTCCCTGACTTTGTTGTCTATTTCTTTTTTGGCGTATTCAACCGCTTCTTCAATCCTGGTCGGATGGATTCTGCCATCCCCTATTAATTTTTCAAGCGCAATCCTGGCTACTTCGCGCCTTACAGGATCAAACCCCGAAATTACAACCGCCTCCGGAGTATCATCAACAATAATTTCAACACCGGTAAGCTTCTCGAGCGCCTTAATATTGCGGCCTTCGCGTCCGATAATGCGTCCTTTGACTTCGTCGGAAGGAATTGAAACGGTCGTGGTGACAACCTCGGCGGTATGCGATCCGGCATATTTCTGAATAATGCTTGTCATTAAATTCTTTGCCGTTTTCTCAATCTCCTCAAACCCTTCCTTTTCCATTTTAGCTATGTGTTTTGCCAGCAAATCACGATTCTCTTCTTCGGTAAGCTGCAACAAAATTTTCTTTGCCTGTTCTTTGGAAAGACCTGCTATTTTTTCAAGCCTCTGAAGTTCCTTCTTGCGAACCTCCTCGGCCTCGTGCCTTATTTTTTTGATTTCCTCGGCTTTTTGTTCAAGAATTTTGTGACCACGCTCGATTTCTTCCGTTTTTTTATCGATTATATTTTCGCGTTTTTCAAGTCTTTGCTCGCTCCTCAATATTTGATCCTCTCTTTCCTTTTCCTTCTTTTTCGCTTCCTCAAGAATTTCCACAGCCTTGTTTTTCGCATTCAAAACAACCTCCTGAGATTTCTTCTCGGCTTCTTCAAGCATCTTTTCAATTTGTCCTTCAGCTGTATCAAGGCGCCTACGCGCAATTGCCTGTCTGACAAGATAACCCAAATAAAATCCTCCGGCTGCCCCTATAAGCAGACCTGAGAGAATAAGAATAACATTCATATTTTTTCACTCGTTTCAATAGATTTTCCATGCATGCTAAAAATAAGCAAGCTTTACTTCTTAGCGAAAATTTTATGCAATTGATTCGTAATATATCCATAATCTCTTCTGATACAATTTGCCTAAAACAAGCCAAATATGCATAGTCTATCAATTGAACAGCTAAATTTTATTTAATTAATGCTAGTCATTATATTACATTAAGCAACCTGTTTTGTCAAAGAGACTGGAAAATGATAGAATATTGTCAGAAACACCATGCGCCTAATTATTATTTCCAATTAGACGTATTACTTTTGATGACTAAACAATTATAAAAACACATTAAATTTTATTTTCCAAAAACACTATGTACAAGCCAGTTGTCTTGATTGTTCTTGATGGTTGGGGAATCAGCAATAATAGCAAGGGAAACGTCCTCAAGGAAGCAAAACTTCCAACCATAGAAAAATTGGATCATTACTATCCCATGACAACACTACAAGCATCGGGAATATCAGTAGGTTTGTTTTGGGGCGAACCGGGCAATAGCGAAGTTGGTCACATGGCCATAGGAGCCGGCAAAATCATTTACCAAAACCTTCCAAGAATCACTTTGTCAATCCAAGACAGAACCTTTTTTTCCAACGAGGTTCTTTCCGAAGTGATGGAATCGGTAAAATCAAAGGGTTCTTCGCTGCATGTTATGGGTCTTGTGGGAATGGGAAGCGTGCACTCCTATATGGACCATCTTTATGCAATTCTTGAGATGGCAAAGGAAAAACAGCTTTCAAACGTGTATATTCACGCTTTTACTGACGGGCGCGATTCCCCTCCGACTTCCGGAATAAAAACAATTCAAAACCTCCAGGATCACTTGAAATCCATCGGGATCGGCAAAATCGCAACCATTTGCGGGCGCAACTGGGCAATGGATAGAAATAACAATTGGGACAGAATCGAAAAAGCGTATAAACTACTTACCGAGGGACAAGGGGAACAATTCGACAGCGCAATAAAATGCCTTGAAGACTCCTATGCTAAAGATATAACCGACGAGTACGTAGAACCGTCCGTAATAATGGAAAACGGTAAGCCAATTGCAACCATAAAGGAGGGAGATGCCGCAATTTTCTTCAACTTCCGTGAAGACAGAGCGCGCCAGCTGACAAAAGCTTTCACGCTTCCTGAGTTTGAAGGATTCAAAAGAGACATCTTGGGAGTAGAATTTGCGACAATGGTGGAATATGAAAAAGATCTACCGGTAAAAATCGCCTACCCCCCCATCATGCTGGACAACGGGCTCGGAAAAATATTAAGCACAAACAAGAAAAGACAGCTACGTATAGCTGAAACGGAAAAATATGCTCATGCCACCTATTTTTTCAACGGCGGCAAGGAAGATCCATGGCCCGGCGAAGACCGTACATTAATTCCTTCTCCCGCAGTTTCAAAATTTGACGAAGCTCCGGAAATGAGCGCGTCAATAATAACAGAAAAAGTGCTTGAAGCACTCGAAAAGGAACTATATGATTTTATTTTCATAAATTACGCAAATCCGGACATGGTCGGTCATACCGGAAACGAGAAAGCCTGCATTGTTGCTGCTCAGGCAGTCGATAAAAATCTTTCGATGCTAATCCCTGCGGTATTGAAAAAAGGAGGTTGTCTTTTGATTACGGCCGATCATGGCAATATAGAAGAGATTAAAGACTACCATACGGGAGAAATAAACACGGAACATACCACAAATCCAGTTCCTTTATGGCTTGTGACTCCCAGCAATCACCGCGAAAAGAAATCCGAAGAAGTTGTGCGCCAGCAAAGCGAGGTCGGAGGACTGCTAAGCGACATTGCTCCTACCATACTCGATATCATGGGTATTCCGAAAGATGAGGACATGAACGGAGAAAGCTTACTTTCCCTATTGAAATAAACTCAGCAAATTCAATGAAAAACCGCCCTCAGGCGGTTTTTTTAAACTTCACCGTTTTCTATAATTTTGTCGACTATACCGTATTTCACAGCTTCGCTTGCGCTCATGAAATAATCACGATCAGTGTCTTCCTGGACTTTGGATATTTTCTGTCCCGTGTGTTTTGCCAATATTTTGTTGAGAAGATCTCTTGTTTTTAGAATATGCCTTGCATGTATGTCGACATCAGATGCCTGTCCTGTCGCTCCACCCATCACTTGATGAATCAAAACTTCTGCGTTCGGAAGAACAAACCGCTTCCCCTTTTTGCCCGCTCCCAGAAGCAAAGCTGCGCCAGAAGCGGCAAGCCCCACGCAAATCGTCTGCACATCGGGTCTTACATATTGCATGGTATCATATATCGCCAAAGCGCTGCTCACAGACCCTCCGGGAGAGTTTATATACATCTTTATGTCTTCCTTTGGATTCTGCTGTTCCAAAAATAAAAGTTGGGCTATGATCGCGTTGGCAACCGCGTCATCTATGGCTGTTCCGAGAAAAACAATACGATCCTTAAGAAGCCTTGAATATATATCATAGGCTCTTTCACCGAAACTCGTTTTTTCTATTACGGTAGGTATGAGATAGTGGTTAGGCATAGGCTTAGCAATTACCAAGACACAAGCAACAATCAAATTTTCGAACATTTGCTTATTGTGGTTCACTGCCTGTCTGCCGGCAGGTTTCTTGTTTCTTGGTTATTGATTACTACTGAATTTCTTCAAGCATTTTTAAAACTTTCTCATTCTGCTTCATACCCTTAATATATCTATACAATTTTTCCAAGTCAACATTCTTCTCAACATCCTTAATTTTTTTGTATTGCGAAAGCGTCTTGTTCATTTCTTCCTCGACTTCCTCACTGCTTACGCTGACTTCCAATTCCTTCGCGGCTTCTTCGAGCGAAAGCGCCGCTTTGACCCTTTTGACAGCTTGCGGATGCCATTCTTTCTCGATATCATCGATCGTCTTTTTTATCTGCTCCAGATATTGTTGCATGCTCATGCCCATCCCGTGGAGCTGCATATCAAATTCATTGATCATTCTGTGAAGTTCTTCATGCACGATAATTTCCGGAAGCTCAACATCCAGAACGTCCACAAGCGCTTCTATGATTTCAGCGCGTCTCTTCTCTTTGGCTTCGTTCTTTTTCTCCTCTTCCATTCCCTCCGCGACACTTTTGCGCATATCTGCAAGATCCTTGAACTTTCCGAGCGAACGCGCGAATTCATCGGACAGCTCCGGAGTTTTTCTTTCCTGAACCTCTTTTAAGGTGACTGAGAATTGAGCGGGAGTGCCTGCAAGACTCTTTTCGTGGTAGTTGTCGGGAAAAACAAGCTCGAATTCTTTGTTTTCGCCCGCGCGCATTCCTTCCACATTATCCTCGAACCCGGGAATAAAAACCCCGCGTCCCAAAATGAGCGGATGATCCTTGCTTGAACCGTTCTCAATCGGAACACCGTTCTTTTTCACCTCAAAGTCCAAAATTACATTGTCTCCTTTTCTGGCTTCCCTGTCAACTTTAAGATGCTGAACGCGCCCTTTCGCGATATTCTCAAGCTCTTTGTCGATTTCTTCTTCACCTACTTCGATTTTTTTCTTGGAATGTTCTTTGTTTATTTTTTCAACACGCTTGCGCCAACTTCCAAGTTTCGCTTCCGGAACAACCGCGGTCAGTACCTTGTATTCAAATTCATTTCCTTCAGCAAGTTTTGTTATTTCAGCTTTCGGACCGCCAATGGCGTCTATCTTGTTCTCCATGATTATTTTCGGATACGTCTCCTGTATCGCTTTTTGGGCGGCAGCCTCAAGCAGAGCCTGCTTGCCGACTTTCTGTTCGACCATATTGCGCGGCGCTTTTCCCGCGCGAAATCCTTCAATTTTTATCTCTTTGGAATAGTCGCTTGCCGCCTGATCTATATGTTTCTTCCACTCTTCCCAAGGCACGCTGATGTTGATCTCAATTTGTGATTTTGGAAGCTTTTTAATCTCTGATTTGATTGACATAATGATAATTTTACTAATGATTTACTGATTTGCCACTTAATATGTTATATAAATTGTTATATAACATGTTATATAACATATTACTTAACACGTTAAGCAACAAATATATCTTTAAAAGCTTTCGACAAGAGAATGCGACATGACATGGAAGAGGGAAGGTGCCGTAAAATCCAGACCTTCCCTCGTTTGCCATACCGACCGTGATTGTCTTTTTCAAGAAAACGCAATCTTTGTCGAATTAGATTATGAACGCTGCGATCAAAAGAGCAACGATGTTTATAATCTTTATCATGGGATTGATTGCCGGTCCTGCCGTATCTTTGTACGGATCCCCTACTGTATCCCCTGTCACGGCAGCCTGATGAGCAAATGATCCTTTTCCTCCAAAATTTCCTTCTTCAATATACTTTTTGGCATTATCCCATGCTCCGCCGCCGCTCGTCATAGAAACAGCAACAAATATTCCCGTAATAATAGAACCTACCAAGAGTCCTCCGAGAGCTTCCGGCCCAAGAACGAATCCGACAATAAACGGAGCGACTACCGGCAGAAGAGCGGGAACGACCATTTCCCTGATTGCGGCTTTGGTCACTATATCAACGCTTGTGGCATAGTCAGGTTTTGCTTTTCCTTCCATGATGCCCGCGATTTCCTTAAACTGCCTGCGAACTTCTTCAACCACGGCTCCGGCGGCTTTCGATACGGCGCGCATGCTGATCGAGGCAAACAAATATGGGATCATTCCTCCGATGAACAAACCGACAAGAACATTTACATCTTCAAGTCCGAAACTGATTTCAGCTCCTCTTTCGATAAGTTCCTGAGAATATGAAGCAAAAAGAACGACCGCAGCAAGTCCCGCAGACGCAATCGCATAACCCTTGGTGACAGCTTTTGTTGTATTACCCACGGCGTCAAGAGCGTCCGTAACTTTTCTCACTTCCGGTCCGAGCTCGGACATTTCTGCAATTCCCCCGGCATTGTCAGTTACGGGCCCGAAAGAATCTATTGCAACAATGATTCCAGCCATCGAAAGCATGCTCATTGCGGCAATGGCAACTCCGTAGAGGCCCGCAAGCCAAAATGACCCCATCATTCCCAAAACAATTATCACAATAGGCATTGCCGTGGCTTCCATTCCCATTGCAAGCCCCATAATAACGTTCGTTCCGTGTCCTGAAGTAGAAGCCTTGGAGATTTCCTTAACAGGTCTGAAACTTTTTGAAGTGTAATATTCAGTCACGATTACCATGCCGGCTGTCACGATTATCCCGATAACCGCGGAAAGGAAAAGACCGAACTGCTCGCTTTCAGCCACGAGATATTTTGTGACGGGATAGAAACCCACGAGGGCCAGGACCGAAGCGGCGATAAGCCCCTTATAGAGAGCTCCCATTATTTTTTCTCCATTGTCTTTGTTGGCATCACTAAGCCTTACGAAATATGTTCCCAAAATAGACGCGACTATTGATACCGCTCCGATTGCGAGCGGATAGACGATCGCGCTGCTTCCTTCGCCAAACATCAATGAGCCAAGGATCATGGCGGCTATCGCAGTTACGGCATATGTCTCGAAAAGATCCGCAGCCATTCCGGCGCAGTCTCCCACGTTATCTCCCACGTTGTCAGCGATGACTGCAGGATTTCGCGGATCGTCTTCCGGAATTCCAGCTTCAACTTTTCCGACAAGATCAGCTCCCACATCGGCAGCTTTGGTGAAAATTCCTCCTCCAAGTCTTGCAAAAACGCTTATCAAACTTCCTCCGAAACCGACTCCAACAAGCGCCCTGATATCATTTGTCAAAGCGTAGAACCCCGCTACAACCAAGAGTCCGAGTCCTATGACCAAAAGTCCGGTTACGGCTCCGCTTTTGAAAGCCACGTCAAGCGCTTTTCTCAGGCCTGATTTTGCGGCCTCTGCGGTTCTGACATTGGCCTTAACGGAAATATTCATCCCAATATAACCGGCCAAAGCCGAAGCTGCCGCTCCGACCAAAAAGCCAAGCGCTGTTTTGTAGTCAAACGCGAAATAGAGCGCCACGGCGATAACAACAGCCACATAGCCGACTGTTTTATACTGGCGGTTCAGGAAGGCCTTCGCCCCCTCTTTGATGGCGTTTGCGATTTCCACCATTTTGCCCTCTCCCGACGGAAGCTTGTTTATCTTCCAGATCAGATAGCCGGCAAATGCTACGGAGATCAGCGATGCGCCGATCGCATAGAGTTCTACTAGCATATTACCTTGTTCATTTTATCTATCTGCAAGATAGCAAATAATAAAATGAAATTAAATTAATTAATTTTTAATTAAAACTGATTTTGAATTATGAATTCTGAATTTCAAATCAAATTCCGATGTTTGAATGTCCAAAAATTGAAAATTTAAAAAATCAAAATTAGAAATTCAAAATTCTTTTCTTATTGCTCTTCCGCACCTTCAACATTTTCTTCTTCTCCCTCTTGTTTTTCACTGTTGTTTTCAACTTCCGTGTGCGCCGCTCCGGCAACATCTATTTTCCATCCTGTCAGTTTTGCGGCAAGCCTTACGTTTTGTCCCTGTTTTCCAATCGCAAGCGAAAGCTGTTCCTCGGGAACCGTAACTTTCGCGGCTTTTACTTCTTCGTCTAACTCAACATTGATGACTTTCGCAGGACTTATCGCGGACGCGATGAACTTTTCAGGCTCTTCGCTCCATTCAATTATATCAATCTTTTCTCCTCCCAATTCTTCGATAACGGCCTGGACACGTATTCCTTTCTGGCCGACGCATGATCCGATAGGATCAACGCCTTCCTCGTTCGACGCAACGGCTATTTTCGTGCGTGAACCGGCTTCACGGGCAACCGATTTGATTTCAACCGTTCCCGCGAAAATTTCCGGAACTTCCAACTCAAAGAGTTTCCTCACCATGTCGGGATGACTCCTGCTCAAAGTTATACCGGGACCTTTTGGATCGGATTCAACCTTATACAGATATACTTTCACCCTCTGTCCTATCCGAAGCATTTCCCCGGGCACTTGTTCGGACGGGAACAGCACTCCGACTGACTTGCCAAGATCTATATAGACATTCCTTCCTTCAATCCTTTGCACTGTTCCACTGACGATTTCTCCTTCTTTTCCTTTGTATTCGGCAAACATTGAATCTCTTTCCGCTTCGCGTATTCTTTGGATTATTACTTGTTTTGCCGTCTGCGCCGCGACTCTTCCATATTCCGTATGCGGCTCTAATTCTATCTCAATCACATCGCCAACTTTCGCATCTTTTTTAATTTTTTTGGCATCATCCAAAAGCATGTCTCTCTCCGCGTTGAAGCGCGGAATTTTTTCTTCTTCATTTTCCGGTTCGTTTACTTCAACTTTTTCTTCTTTTCCGGGCTCGACAAACTCACGAGTTGTTTCATCAACCACGTCTTTTACAAGATAAAAGCTCGCCTCTCCGCTCACCTCATTGAACTTGGCGCGGATGCGCTGTTCGCGTTTTCCGTAGTCTTTTTTGTATGCCGCTGCCAATGCAGCCTCAATCGTCTCTATAACCACATCTTTAGGAATTCCCTTCTCTTCAGCAATCTGCATGATTGCACTTCCGAATTCTCCAAGCCTTCCCGATTGACTTTGCAATTCGTCTTTCTTGATTTTTTTTCTTGCCATATTGTTTAAATTCACATTAATTGTTATGAGATTTAATTTGTGTTTTTGCGCAGATATTGCCATGTTTCAACCGAATTTGCGCAATGAGAATAAAAAAGTTCGCATTCCTGCGAACCAAATTCCATCCATCTGTCTATATCCATTTTAGCAGCCTTTTCTTCCGGTGTCAACAAAGGCTTATTAACTCATTTTTGGTTTCAAAAAACATCAAAAATTCAGTTTGACTGCGAAATTACGTTAAAAGAGAAATCCGCTGCCGCTCAGCGCCGCAACAACCGCTCTTAGTATGACAAAGCCCGACAAGCCGACAATCACGCCTATCAACGAATTCTTGGCGTTGCGCTTTGCAATCTGAATCTGTTCTTCATTTCCCGCGGAAACAAGATATTGAATACCAGAAATGACAAACGCAATAATTGCGATGATTGTGAATATTCCTATAAGCCATGAAAAGATGTTGGACAAGATAATGTAAATTGGCGCGCTTGAAAGTCCGGTCTGCGTGGGAAAACAAACTCCTGCGATTTCAGTAAATCCTTCGACTTCACTGCATTTAGATGCTGATGTGTCGGCGGCAGATCTGCCTGAAACGCAGCTTATTCCCGTTGTTCTGTATGAAGTATCATAGCAGACGCTGCGATCCCCTTCACAGGCGGCTTCCGATCTTTCTCTAATACAGTTGTTGTAGTTATTATCACATTGCTCGCAAGAAATCGAATAACCAGGCGCATAATCATCGCTTTGGCACCCCGGAATGCATCTATTATAGTTGTTGGTGCAAATTGCCTCGTTGGAGATTTCCTCCATGCAACTTTCATATTGCCTGACACAGTTTGAACAAAGCTCGGCATAACTTTCTTTTGCCCCTCCAAAGAGAATTGCACAAAGCGAAAATATTATCAGTAAAGTTTTTTTTATTCTCATTTTTTTATTTTTAAAACCTGTTTGATGCTCCGCTGAGAAGAGCAATCACGGCCTGCATTATTACAAATCCGGAAAGACCCACGATTATTCCGACTATGGACCATTTCATGGCGGCTTTCGCTCGGCTGATTGCGCCTTCATCACCGGCTGAGACAAGATAGATAATACCGGAAATAACAAATCCTATAATCCCGAATATGCCGAAAATTGCCAGAAGCCAAAACAGCAAATTCGATAATATGCCAAAAATTGTTCCCTCCGGAAGCCCATAAGGATTTGCAAGCCACCAGCCTCCGCCAGATCCAATATTAATACTTATATTTTCATCTTGATAACCCAAATTCCAATCAAAATCTTCTCCGTTGTGTCCCACGCCCCCAGTAAATTGCGCAAAAACAAACATGGGTAAAATCAAAAACATCAGCAATAACAAAAAAAATGATGATTTATTTTTCATAAATTTTTAATTATATTTTTATTATATAATAATTTGCCTTTTACGGCAACATCAAAAAATTTGTATTGCAAATAGAAAAAACATTTCAGCCAATGAAAAACCACTAGCTTAAACG
>DBRS01000005.1 GCA_002306085.1 Candidatus Moranbacteria bacterium UBA1362 | reverse complement strand
CGAAAGTGAAAAACGAGAAAAATAAATTGAAAATAGGATTTATCACTGATCTTCACGTAACCTCGCTCCCATATGGAAATGTCAGGGTGATGGATGACTTCAACCGGAAATCCATCGATTATTTCATCAGGCGGATGAACGATGTTTTTAAGCCGAACTTCATCGTGATAAACGGAGATGTGATTGAAGGCACGAGTCGTCCGGCGGAAATAGGAATGGAAGAACTGTCGCAATGCCGCGATATTTTCAATCAGACAACGCTGAAGAAATATTGGGTCGTGGGAAATCATGATTTGAGATCTGTGACGAAAAGCCAATGGAAGCAGGCGCTTGGCATAAACTACACGAACAAGTCTTTCGACATCAACAACTACAGAATCATAATTCTGGACAGTAATTTCTTCTATAAGGATGATTCCGACATTAAGCCGGGCAAGGCTTTCCTGAGAGGCTTGGTTTCCACTGAAAAGAGAGAATGGCTCCGGAAAGAGCTTGAGTCGAGCGAGAAGAAAAAAATAATATTCATGCACCATCCGCTGATATCGCCGGGACGGGATGCGATCAGCAAGGCCGGAGAAATCAAAGAGCTGCTCGGACCCGGCAATGTTATTGCGGTCTTCTTGGGGCACACCGAAGAACTTTTCCGCAAAAATGTCGACGGTGTCGACTATTTCATAATCCCCGGGACGTCCAAGAACCAAACATATCCAAAAAGTTTTGCGGAAATTACTTTGGACAATTCCAGTATTTCGGTAAAACTTCACTACAAGCCTGAGGAAAGTGAGAATTATAAAGTTAAGACGATTAAATGATGAATCTGGCAACTATTAAGTGTTGTGTTTGAAGAAGATGAAATGCTTGCAGTACTATGTTATGGGTTTACAAGATAATTTTGATGCAGTTAATATTTGGTAAAGTAAAACCTGAGAAAGTCAAGGATTGTCAAGGAAGCGGAAAATGAAAATTGCTAAAAAAATTTTTTTGACGTATAAATAAAATAGTGCAATTAGCACACAAAACATATGAAAGTTTTAAAATTTGGAGCCGTTTGGTGCCCAGGATGCCTGGTCATGAGGCCCAGATGGAAAAAAATCGAAGAGGAAAATCCGTGGCTTGAAACGGAATATTACGACTTCGATAACGACAAAGAAATGGTTGAAAAACACAAAGTTGGCGAGAAAGTTCTTCCAGTTTTTGTCTTTTTGGGCAAGAACGGTCAGGAAATAACGCGTCTTCACGGCGAGCCTTCAAAAGAAGAAATACTAAAGCTTATTGAAGGGCATAGAAATAAATAGAATTAAAAAAGAATGTTAAAAAGACTGATATTTTTTTTACTGTTTGTTGCTTTATTTGTACCCGGCCAAAACATTTTGGCTGAGGATGTTTTCAGTGTTCAGAACAGCGATGAAGAAAAAATTAATGTTTATTTTTTTTGGGGCAAGGGCTGTCCGCATTGTGAAGAAGAAAAACCTTTTTTGGAAAAGCTTCAAAAGAAATACCCGCAGATAGTGGTTCATTCATACGAGGTTTGGGAAAGCAAGGAGAACCGTGATCTCATGGTTGAATTTGGGAATAAGCTGAGTGCGGATGTCAGAGGGGTTCCATTCACGGTTATCGGCGAAAAATATGTGTCAGGATGGATGGACGAGTCTTATACGGGCGCACAGATCGAGGATGCCATAAAGTGCGCCATAGACAACGGTTGTCGTGACATCGGTGAAGAGGTTCGGATTATGGAAACGACGGATGTGGAGAGTGAGGATGAAAAAGAAGAGAGACAGCCAATTCCGGAAAAATTGACAGTTCCCTTGCTCGGAGAAATTGAAACCAAAAACCTTTCGTTGCCTGCCATGACGCTGATTTTCGGAGCGCTCGACGGTTTTAATCCGTGCGCAATGTGGGCTCTGTTATTTCTCATAAGCCTGCTTCTCGGGATGAAAGACAGGAAACGCATGTTTATCTTGGGTAGCGTATTTATCGCAACCTCCGCACTGGTCTATTTCTTTTTTATGGCCGCATGGCTGAATCTGGTCCTCTTCATCGGCATGATTATTTGGGTAAGGCTTGCGATAGGAATAATTGCTTTGGCGGGCGGAGGTTATAATCTCAAGGAATATTTTACCAACAAGGAATCCGGATGCAAAGTCACCGATTCGGAAAAAAGGCAGAAGATTTTTGAAAAGCTCAAGAATATAACGCAGCGGAAAAGCTTCTGGCTCGCCCTTGGCGGAATACTCGTCCTGGCCTTTGCGGTAAATTTGGTCGAATTGATCTGTTCCGCGGGCTTGCCGGCAATTTATACACAGGTTCTGACGCTTAGTAATCTGAATCTATTTCAGTATTACTTGTACATCATGTTCTACATTTTTATCTTCATGCTGGATGATCTTTTCGTATTCTTCGCCGCCATGGTTACGCTGCAAATGGTCGGCTTTACCACCAAATATGCGCGCTGGTCTCGTCTGATCAGTGGAATCATCATGCTGATGATCGGCTTTATGCTCATCTTCAAGCACGAATGGCTTATGTTTGGATAATATAAAATTTGAAAATAAATAGCGCAAACAAGAGCAAAAGAGAATTGCATTTAAGTCCGGAGCATGTTTGTGATACAATTGACACGTAACAAATTAAAAATAAAAAAATGAACAAACAAAAAATAATAATGTTGGCGGTGGCATTGTTTGCTTTTGTGTCGATTTCTTCGCCGCTAGCTTATGCCAAAAACGACAATGCGAAATCCAACCAAGCCAGCCAGGGAGTGAAAAAAGAAAAGAAGGCTAAATTGAAAAATTTTGAAAAAGCGGCAGGCAAGACAAACGCGCAGGTCCACAAGGAACAGACCGGAGCTGTGGTAAAAAATCTCAAGAAGGTTGCGGCAGAAGAAAAAATGATCGGCAATGTTGAAACAAGCAAACAAATTGAGCAAATCGCTTCCAGTCAAGAGCAAGCTCAGGAAGAGAACGCCAAAGCAATTGAGAAAATCGAAAAGAAAAGCAAGGTGCGCACCTTTCTTTTCGGAACGGACTACAAAAATCTGGGACAACTCAGGAGCAATCTTGTGCACAACAGAAATGAGATTAGAAAGCTTACCCGAACCATGGGGATGGTTTCCGATGAAGCTGAGAAAGCAACATTGCAGGAGCAGCTGACAACGCTAATGCAAGAAAGGGAGAGAATCAAAACCGTTATCTCAACCGATGAAAATAAATTCAGCCTTCTGGGCTGGGTTGCAAGGTTCTTAACCAACTACAAGCAGACGCCAATCAACGAGGAAGAGGAGGAACAGCTCGAGGATGAAATCGAAAATGTTATAGATAATTCTATGGAAGGTATTGTTGAAAATCCGGAGGATGTTGACGCGGGACCTGAGATGGAAACCGTAGATGCAGGCGCGGAACCCACTGCGGGACCTGAGATGGAAACCGTAGATGCAGGCGCGGAACCTACTGCGGGAGCTGAGGATGTTGACGCGGGACCTGAGATGGAAACCGTGAGCGAAGGAACGGAAAACGAAGGAGTGCTGGAAGATGATATCGATGTAGTGGATGATGTCGAATAATCTTGTTCAAAAGCGGATGGTCAAAGAGAGCTTTCGAGCTCTCTTTCATTTTGTAAAAGTACTGTCTAACTAGTTAAATAACAAATCAACATCAAACGATAATTGTGATATAATTGACGCATGAAAAACGACTGCAAAAACAAACGTCCGAAGATAGGACTAGCGTTCAGCGGAGGATCTGCTCTGGGCCTTGCTCATATCGGAACAATCAAAGCTTTGCGCAAACACAAAGTCCCGATCGACTTTGTTTCGGGCACGAGCGCCGGAGCCATTGCCGCCGCAGCGCTTGCTTTTGATATTCCTCTAAAAACAATGATCGAGCTTACAAAAAATTTGAGCTGGGGCAGCATGTCAAAATTCGGCTATTCCCGAATGGGACTAAACTCAAACAAGCCGGTGGGCGAGCTTATTGAAAAAATGCTGGGAGATGCCAAGATAGAAGATGCGAAAATACCGCTTGCGATCGTTGCTACGGATATTGATACGGGAAAAAAAATCGTTTTCAGAAAAGGAAAAGTGGCTGAGGCTGTCATGGCGAGCACGTGTCTTCCGGGATTTTATGTTCCGGTTGAGATAAAAGGAATGAAATTGGTGGACGGAGGATTGGTGGAAAATCTGCCGCTTTCTCCGCTTCGCGAGATGGGCGCGGAAATTGTTATAGGTGTTGATTTGGAGCGCTGGAAACAGATTAAAGAAGCGAAAAATGTGCTGAATGTGATTACCAACACGTATAGTATGCTCATCAGGCCCCAATCATTTCTTTCCAAAAAAAAATCAGATGTTCTGATCGAACCTCATCTTGAGAAATTCACTTCTTCGGATTTTGACAAAGCGGAAGAACTTTTGGAAGCCGGATATAAGGCGGTGGAGCATAAGATGGTGCAAATAAGGAAGCTGCTCGGCAGAAAAGAAAAAGCAGCGGAGCTGCCAAAAAATTTTTTTCAAAAAATCAAAAATTTTTTTACGAGTCGCTTTCTGAAAAAAGCGCGATAATGATGCGGAAATTTGAACACTCTTTTTATTGGGGGCATTTTGGCCGTACTTGACTTAAAGCTAAAAATAGTGTATAATTGAGAGATGGCATGAGTGCTCAAACTGCAGTATGTTTTTGCTTATTGACTTTGGAGAACAATTTTTTTAAGATGAATAACCAAGGAAATTGCTGCTTAACAACAAAAAACGAGGAGGCGATATGAATATTGTCAAAACAAAGAAATGGGAATGCAGGGATGAGATAGCGAGACGGTTTTTGATCGATATGAAAAGTGAGTCTGAAGACGACTCACATAAACAAATTGTCAGAGAGTTGCTTGAAGAAACAAGCGTATATGAAGGATACATTATCGACGAGCGCAAAATAAAGATTTTACGAAGAGAAATTTCGCGCGGCATGGGTACTGCTTTCTATGAGGGACACAAAGAAGGAATCGGACTCAAAACTACTATCGTTCGAAAAGAAATATCGCAGAAAGAATTTGCTGCCCTGCGCCAAAAAATCAAGTGTTCTCTGTGGAAAATGAAATATCGCATCAGATGTGGCGAGTCCAAGAAGCCGATGATCGAACTTTGTCGATTTTATTACTATGATTTGCGCGGTAATAACAACAACTTCTGGATTGCTAAGGTGAAGTTTGAGACATTTCGGGAAAGCGAAAAGTTTGTCGTGCCCGATTGGTTCGGACGCGAAATTACGGATGACGAGCGGTATGACGGATATAATCTCGCAAAAAAAGGTTTGCCGAGGAAAGACGCAGCCGCGATTAGGCTATGCGAAAATGCAGTGATGTAGATGGCACTTCACTATAAAACCTCTTCTTGGCTGGTTTTCTGTCTTACAGGAAGCCAGTTTTTTTATTGGCTCATGTTACATATTTCGATCGGTTCAACAAATGATTTGTACATTTTGACAACTGGTTGGATAGTAAAAAATTTGATATAATTTTAATATAATTAACCATATAAAAAATATGAATAAAAATTTGAAAATCGCGCTTGCAATCGGAGGAGCGGTTGCGGTGTTTCTTGTTTGGGTATTTTTCCAAATGTTTGAAGGAATGTTGATGGGAAACAGCAGCAGTTCTAAAGTGTCGCTGTCGACAGACGGTGGACAAAGCCGCGGTATGACATTTTCAGCTTCCGCTCCGGATTCGGCAGCAATGGAAAGATCGATTGATTTTCAAGCCGCGCCGATGGCGCAGATGAGCGATGAAAGCGCGGGAAACATTCCGATAGCCGAAAAAAAGATCAAAAAGAACGGAAGGTTAAGTCTCAAGGTTGATGACGCCGACAGGAGTGCGGAGGAAATTTCGAAAATAGCCAAAGACAACGGAGGGGAAGTTTTTTCTTCCAATTTTTATCAGACGAAAAATGAAGTGAAAAGCGGGACGATTGTAGTGAGAACTCCAGTGGCAAATTTTGAGAAAACTTTTGCCGAAATCAAAAAAATTGCTTCTTTGGTCGTGAATGAATCTACTTCCGGTGACGACATGACCGAGCAATATGTGGATCTTCAGGCCCAGCTTCGAAATAAGCAGGCTGAAGAAGAGCAGTTTTCCAAAATTCTGGCAAACGCGCAGAAGATAGACGATGTGCTGGCTGTTACGAAAGAACTTTCGCGGGTTCGCGGAACCATCGAACAATTGCAAACAAGAGTGAAATATCTTGAACAGCAGACCGATATGTCCACGATTTCGATTAATGTTTCGGAGGATGAAAATATTACTGTCATAGATTCCTGGAGACCCTGGCAGGTTGCGAAAGAATCTTTTAGCGCGCTTATCAAAGGATTGCAGGGCCTCGTTGATTTTCTAATCAAGCTTGTGATAGTGTTTGTCCCGATCATATCGATATGGATTCTGCTTGTCTGGGCAGTTTATAAGATCGGCAGGAAAATTTATTTCCGCGTCAGAAATCAATAGCAGCAATTCAAAAGTTTTCATCAGGCGTGTTTGATTTATTTCTTTGCGTTCCTTTCACAAATATGCGATTTGAAATATAACATGGAAAAATATGTCCTTTCCGTTGTAATACAATTGTAATATTCAAATCGCATGGATACTTCAACCGGAAAGGGGGTGCCCGCATGAATAGATTAAACATAGTCGACTGGATTGCGATTGTAATTCTGATAGTCGGAGGATTGAACTGGGGCTTGGTTGGGTTGTTTGATTTTGATTTGGTCGCAGCCATATTCGGAAGAATGTCGGTGTTATCCAGACTTATCTATATATTGGTAGGAATTTCAGCAGTCTATGTGGCTGCTATATCAACAAGATTGGTGAAAAAGTGAATACGGGCTGATTTGTAAAACAAAAACAATTCTGCTGTTATGGCGGAATTGTTTTTGTTTTCGGGATTACGTGTTATAATATAAACATAACAAACATAAACTAGAAGGGAGGATGTTGTATGAAAAAAGAAATGTTTCCAGATGTGGCGTTCTGGCTGTCAGTTGTTGCAGTCGTTCTGTCAGCGGCCGTATCTTTGTTTGAATTGGAATTATGGCTTGCCGGAACTCAATGGATGCTTATCGCCATAATACTCGGCATATGGGCGCTTTTTTTGAAGAAATAACAAAAATTTCGATTAAAACAAAAATCAAAAAGCGGCTTTGTTCAAGTTGTTTTTGCCGTTTTTTGTTGACAAAATTTTTCCTCAATGTCGTGCCGCGTGAACCAGTTGCCGGTGGACGAAGAAAAATATTTTTGGAATAGTGAAAATATTAAAGAAGGATTACATCTTCTTGTTTGATTTCTAAAAAATTTATTTCCGAAGAACAAACTATAAGCGCGTTCTTTGCAAAGTTTCAATAATCTGTTATAATTTTAATAGGCATTATCTATCATAAATAAAAACAAAATGAAAAAGAAAAATTTTAAAATAAAATTGAACAAGAAAATTGGACATGAGCTTGCGATAGGCATCATTCTTATTCTTGCCATATTTGTGGGGGCAATTGCCGTAATATGCTCGAAAAAGGAAATCAGAAGATTGTCTGAGCTGGAAAAAAATTTCGAAATGCATGCGCCTGTGTCGGTAGCAGCAAAAAAGACGGAAAAACCGGCGCGACAGGAAGATAAGTGCAAATCCCGCTACTATGAGGGTGAAACGGACATTTACGGTTGGGCTGATCCAAATTTGCAAGATGGAGACGGAATAATAATCAACATAAGACCCGAAGACGTTGAAAGTCTGCCGATAAAAAATATTTCGGTTCTGAAAAATTTTACTGTAAGGCTTATTGATCCCGGTGCTGTGCTTAAGAAAAAACTTGATGCTTCCACAAAGGATAATCTTGTGAAATTCACCGTGAGAGGTTATGCCGAGATTTGCGAGAAAGAACCGCCGCAAGTCAGCGTAGAGCAAGCGACGATCGCTTTCAAAAAGAGCTAGGATATAGTTTTTAAATCATAAATACAGCCATTTTTGCGAAAAAACGATCGATTTTCTTGTTTTTTGTGTGGTTTGTCTTGACAAATTACGCGCAAGATATATAATTGAGTGCGACAATAAAAAGGCTTCTGTAAGGAAAGCTTTTTTTAATTGTCAAAAATATCAAAAAAATAAATAGCGTATATCCCTGAAAAAGCGATATGGCAATTTAACAAGTAAAAACAAACATATTAGTAAACTAAAAAGAATCCGAAAAAAAGTTTCTGTACTGGTATTTGCAGCTGTCTTGCTGCTTGCCACGGTGCCGGCTTTCGGAATACAAAAAGCTGAAGCCGCCGGTGCTCCGAAATCCCAGGCTGATCCGAAAGAAATCGAAAAAGCGGCTGAGTTTGCCAGCAATCTAACCGGGGTCAGAAAGGACTTTTTGATGGGTATGTTGGTTGTTGAATCGGATCTGGGGAGGAAGTCGGGAACATGTACGTATAAAGAAGTGGAAGAAGGGGCTCAAAAGGCCTATGCGAACGGCCAGCTGAGTCAGAAAGCCTGGAACACATTTCTCAATCGTCGCGAAACGATCAAGGGAATCGCGAAAGATCTGGGTTATGACTACGAAAAACTTCAAGTTTCATGCAATCCTTCGAATTATGCCGGAACCGGAGGAGCGATGGGTATCCCACAGTTCATGCCCGATACATGGCTTGAATATAAGGACAGGATAGCTGCCGCCGTCGGAAAAGAAAATCCGGATCCATGGAATGAAAAGGATGGAGTTGTGGCGATGGCTCTCAAGCTGTCTGATGTGTACGGAGTCAAAAACCATAACCGCCTTGCCGAATGGAACGCCGCGAAGATCTATCTTTCGGGAACCACATCATGGAGATACGACTGGTATGCAAACCAGATATTCTACTGGTCAAGGAATTACGAACAATTGATCGGATAACGAAATTATGAACCGCTTCCTTCTTGGGAGCGGTTTTTTATGTGTAAACGTGGTATAATAAAACATAAACAGAAAAGAACTATATGAAAAAAATTCTCATTGCAGCGGCAGTTTTGATCTGTGTCATCGCAGCTTCGTTTATGTTTTTTGCCGGGAAGGATGCTGATCGTGGCGCTGTCACGGAGGAAATTTTTATTACTGCGGAAGACGCAAAGGAGACAGAAGGAGCTGAAGATCTTTCTGAACCCGAGGTCAGGAAAGGCGAAATTGGGGAAAAAGAAAAATCTTTGATGCGGGAGAATGGCGTCGGGAAAAAACAGACTGTTCCATTCATCGTGCAGGCACCGTTTGCGAATTGGGAAGATCCTATTTTTCAAAATGCCTGCGAGGAAGCCTCGATGATAATGGCGATGGGATGGGTGGAATCAGCACCTTCTTTTTCACCACAGGAAGCTTATGATCTGATCAAGAAACTTGTTGAATTTGAAGATGAAAATTTAGGCTATAACACCGATACCGACACAAAGGATATGGAAAAAATATTTCGGGAATATTTTCGGCACGAAAAAATTGCATCAAAAGAAAACATTTCGATCGGACAGATTAAAAATGAACTTGAAAGAGGAAATATCGTTTTGGTTCCTACTTTCGGACGTGCTCTTGGAAATCTCAACTATACTTCTCCGGGACCCGTGACCCATATGCTTGTGATAATTGCTTATGATGAAGACAAGAAACAATTTGTCACCAATGATCCGGGTACAAGAAAAGGGAAGGATTACAGGTATGATGAAAATGTACTCTTTGACGCGATTTGGGAATATCCAAGCGGTCCCATTCTTCCGGATCCGCCGAAGGGAAATCTCAAAAAAAGCATGCTTGTTGTTTCAAAATGAAAGAATCTGATTTTTGTTTTTCAGTTTAGGCGATTAAAATAAAAAATCAACTTTATGAATTTTGTTCTGATTCTCGGCGTAATTTTGCTGACATATGTCATATTTCATGTTTTTGCCTGCTTTTCGGTTTTGCGCTTTTTTGCGGTGTCAAATTCTTCGGCAAAAAAGGCAGTCATTGCCGCTTTTGTTTTGCTCGGAGTAAGTTTTTTTGCGGCCATCTTTCTCTATCATTATCGTGACAATTTTTTCACAAGGCAATTCTATTTCTTGTCCGGGTTGTGGATTGGGTTTTTAATCAATCTTGTTTTGTTTTTTATGATTGCGTGGCTTGCGGCCGTTACGTTCAGGTTCTCCGGCGTTGAAAAAAATAATAAGCTGATCGCATCGCTGGCGATAGCTGCAGCAACTGCGTTTTCAATCTACGGAATATGGAACGCTTTCAATCCGGTGGTGAAGCGTATTAGTGTTGACATTGAAAATTTGCCCGAAAACTGGTCGGGGAAAAAAATCGTGCATATTTCCGATGCGCATTTAGGCCATGTTTACGGAAACAGCCATCTCAGGGAAATTGTCGGGAAAATAAACGCGCTGAAGCCGGATATAATCGCAATTACTGGTGATTTATTCGATCAGATAGAGGAAAATTTTGATATTTTTGCGGAGTCTTTAGGGGAGCTCAAGTCGGAAAAGGGTATATTTTATGTGACGGGAAATCATGAAACGTATCTTGGAAAGGAAAGAATTCTCGCCGCTGCAAGAAAGGCGGGAATGATCGCTCTTCAGGATGAAGCGCGCATGCTTGAAGGATTGCAGGTGATCGGTATTGATTATCCCGACCGCATGGATACGAAAGATATTGCCGGCGTCATCGGCAAGATCGACGGGTTTGATGCGCAAAAACCGAGCGTTCTTTTGTGGCATACTCCGTCACATGTGGAAGAAATCAAAAGGGCGGGAATAGATCTCCAACTTTCCGGGCACGCGCACAAGGGACAGATTTTTCCTTTTGGTTTTATAACCGCAGCTGTCTTTAAGGGATATGATTACGGTCTTAAGCGCGAGGGCAATTTTTCAATCTATACCACGAGCGGCGTGGGAACATGGGGGCCTGCGATGCGCACGCAAAAAAGGTCAGAAATAGTGGAAATAACCCTAAGGTAACACTAAGACCATTGGCGCGTAAAAATTTTAAGCGCGTTTATGCTCGACATGTTCCGTGTCACGCATACTATATTTTTTCATAGATCCATGAAATCGGAATTAAAATCCGGTTTTTTTGTAATAAAGAACAATTAATTTAAGTGATATGATTGTTTTTGCCGCAGTAATGCCGCATCCGCCGGAAAGTATTCCGGGAATCGGAAGCGATGAAGATCAGGATCGCGCGCGAAAAACCATTAATGCTTTTAGCAAATTGCGGACAGATTTTGAAAATGCGAAGGTTGATACTGTGGTGGTTATTTCACCGCATGCCGAAATGGAATCTTATGTGTTCGCCATAAATTCCAGCCCGAATCTTACGGGAAACTTTACCGAATTCGGGCTTGACATGCCGCAATCATATTCCAATAATCTGGGAATCGCAGATTCGCTTGCATATGCCAGCACCATGAACGATATTCCTGCTCACCTCCATCCGTACTTTCTCGATTACGGTGCGCTGATTCCTCTTTATCATCTTACCAAAAATGTAAAACCGTTTGTCGTGCATCTATCCTTTTCTTTGCTAAGCTATGAGAATCACTACAGCTATGGCGAAGTTCTTCATAATATTTTGGAAGAAAGTTCCAAAAATTTCGCAATCGTGGCGAGTGGAAATCTTTCACATAGACTTTCTTATGGTTCGCCTGCCGGTTTTTCTCCGAGAGCTGAAGAATTCGATCGGCTTGTCTTGTTTAATATGGGAGGAAATAATATTAAAGGCCTTATGGGTTTGGGAGAGGATGAAGAGTTTGACCGAGAAGCCGCCGAATGCGGCTTGAGATCTTTTATGATTATGTACGGCGCGCTAAAAGGGAAGCCGTTCAAATTTGATCTCTTGAGTTATGAAAGCCCGTTCGGAATCGGTTATATGACCGCAAGATTGCTTTAAATTCGTATTGTTGAAAATTCATAAAATTTTACTTCTTGCGTTTGTAAGAAATATAGGTATCATTATTAAAAGCTGGGTACTTATAAATTTATTAAAATTAAATTATTATAAAAATTATAATTGCCGGACATTGGAATGCAATGTTTTTGTGTTGTTGCTGAATATTGGCGATTTGTCTTAAAAATGCTACCATACAACCATGGAACAGAAAATTGTGATGTATACCGACGGAGGGTCGAGAAATAATCCCGGTCCTGCTGCAATCGGGGTGCACGTCGAAACCTTGCGCAAGCAATACGGCCATTATATTGGCGAAAAAACCAATAACGAAGCCGAATACGAGGCGGTTATTTTCGGTTTGAAAAAAATTAAGCAACTTATTGGCAAAGAAAAGGCCAAGGAATATTTGATCGAATGCTATTTGGACAGCGAATTTGTGGCGAAACAGCTCAAACATGAATATAAAGTGAAAGAGGAAAATATTCAGAAATTGTTTTTGGAAGTATGGAATCTCATGCTTGATTTCAAAGAGGTCAAATTTAACCATATATATCGCGAAAAAAACAAAATTGCAGACGCACTCGTGAATCAAGCGCTTGATGAAAAAGAAAAACAAGCGACGCTCCTGTGAAATTCCTGATTCAGCCAGTTTTTGATTTTTGAACAGGTTTTTCAATTCTCTAATGACAAAAATTTCCAAACATTGACATTTTAAAAAATTAACTATTCATATCTGTCTGCCGTAGGCAGAGAAATTAAAAAATATTTATGACTCGAGTCAAAAAATGGATAATCCGGATCATAATCATTGCCGTCTTGGTCGGTATTCCTGTTTGGTATGTCAAAAGCAAGCAGTCGAAAACAGAATACACGACCGCAGATGTGACAAGGGGGAATCTGGCACAGACTGTTTCATTGACGGGCAAGATGAATCCTAATGAGCAGATAGATCTTACTTTCAAGACCACGGGAAAACTTAAAAGCATAAATGTGGACGTTGGCGATACTGTTCAAAAAGGGCAGGTGCTTGCGACGATAGACGCCGGAACGCTTATTTCGCAACTTGGCCAGGCGCAGGCGCAGTTGAAATATCAAAAAGAAACTTTCAATTATATGGAGAAACACAAATCTACATATAAAAGAGACCAAAGAGACGCGCAAGAGGCTCTTGTTAAACAGGCCCAATCGGCGATTGATGCTATCAATGACCAACTTGCCGATATTAATATGGTTTCACCGATCAATGGCGTCGTGACGAAAAGGACCGCGGATCCGGGCGAAACCGTCGTTTTGAGTCTCAACAGTCCCGTTCTTTCAATCGCGGCGAAAGATGATCTCATTATACACTCCAATGTTCCGGAATCGGATATCGTGAAAATAACTTTGGGACAAAGAGCAAAGGTTACGTTCGATGCGCTTTCTCCGGAAGAAATTTTTGACGCCACGGTCACGTCAATCGATCCCGCTTCAACCGTTATTCAGGATGTCGTTTATTACAGGATTAAGCTGCAGCTCGACAATCTTGATCCGCGGCTCAAGGCCGGAATGAGCGCTAATATCGATATTAAAACCATGGAAAAGGAGAATGTTTTGATGATTCCGATTCGCGCAGTGAAAGGGGAGAACGGAGAAAAATATGTTGATATTTTAAACGAATCCGACAACACGACACAAAAAGCCAAAGTAGTGACAGGTATTGACGGGGATGACGGAATGCTTGAAATAATTTCAGGGTTGAAAGCAGGGGATAAGGTCGTAACGTTCGTATCCGAAAAATAGTCTTTTTCATTATTTCCCTCCAGAATAATGTGAGGATGCAAGAAATATTTAATGAAAAAGAAAAGCCATGGTGCATGCGCGATGTACCACGGCCGGCTAATTTTCCAAGAATAGTTCAAAGGAATTGACGGATATGAATTTTCCCATTATATCGATGCCCTTAACTTTTATGCGGTCACCGATACGTATGGTGTGTGCAATTTCCGTTTTTTCAGGGCTTGTTGAAATGTAATCGCATCTTATCAATTCCTTCGCAGTTGGCTCATAGATGAATAATGTGAAGCGGGACGGTCTTGTTCTGTCACTTAGAGCGGGAACGATGGATATTTCATTAACATCCGTAACTATCCCTTCTATTTCAACCTCGTTTCTTTTTTTCATTTTCTCCTCCCGGGTATTTTTACCCTCAACCATATAATATAATCAAAAATTAAAAAAATGTCAATACCCCTGATCCAAGTCCAAGATATCTGTAAGACATATATCAATGATGGTGTGGAAACTCCGGTTCTTCACAACATGGATTTTTCAATCGTAAAAGGCGAGTTTGTCTCAATCATGGGCCCGTCAGGTTCCGGCAAGTCGACGCTCATGCAGATTTTGGGAATGCTTGATCGACTGTCGAGCGGAAAATATTTGTTTGAGGGAAAAGATGTCAGCAAATTTTCCGACGATGAGCTTGCGAAAATTCGTAACAAGAAAATCGGTTTTATTTTCCAATCATTTAATCTTCTTCCCAGAACTACGGTGTATGAAAATGTCGAACTTCCACTCTTGTATGACGATGTTTTCATTGAAAAACATGACGCGGATAAAATCAACGGTGCACTTAAAGCGGTGGGCATGTTTCATCGGGTCAGTTATCTTTCCAACCAGCTTTCCGGCGGAGAAAAGCAGCGCGTGGCGATAGCAAGGGCGTTGGTCAATGAACCGGAAATAATTTTTGCCGACGAGCCCACGGGTAACCTTGATTCCAAGTCAGGGCTTCAGGTGATGAAAATATTGCAGGAACTCAACAATAAAGGGCATACGATCATACTCGTGACTCATGAAACGTATACCGCTCAGCATGCTAAAAGGATATTGCAAGTAAGAGACGGGATGATCATTGCGGATATGGATGTTGAAAAGAGATTGTTTGCGGACGGGGAAGGGGAATTTTTGAAATAGCTTTTTCAATTTCTGGCTTCTTGTAAAATTCTAATGCAAATAATAAATGTAGCTAGAGCAAATAGAGCAGTTGCAGTACTCGCAATTATTTTGTTGAGTCTTTTTGGATTTACAAAAACAATATTTGCAGCAAGTGATGATAAGATAATTTTTCTGCATCATTCGACCGGTGGTGCGGTTTATTCCACTGGGACTGTAGCAAGCAGAATTGCCACCTATAACTCACAGAACGGCACCAATCTTCAGATTACTCACAGGGAATATCCCAATACTCCTTATCCCTGGAACAATTACGCCTATGATTACTGGAATCTTTGGGTGAATGGGGCATGTAATTCAACTCAGGCGGGAATTGAATGCATGAACACCCTTGCTCAAAACTACGATGTGATCATCTGGAAGCATTGCTATCCCGGTGCTGCTGTTTTAGCTGACACCGGATCGCCGAGCATTTCATCGAATCGAAAATCTTTGGAAAATTATAAGCTGCAATACAGGGCGCTAAGAGACATGATGGATTCATATCCAAATAATAAATTCATTGTTTGGACTTTGGTGCCTCTTCATCGTTTGGCGACAAATCCCAGTGATGCTGCGCGCGCCAGGCAATTTGTCGATTGGGTGAAAGAACAATGGCTATCCGAGGATGGGAACAGCCATCCAAATATTTATATTTTTGATTTCTATGGTTTGGTTGCAGGGGCTGACAATTTTTTAAAGTATGAATATGAAGGAAGCCATACAAGTTCGGATTCGCATCCCAATACATTGGCAAATCAGACAGTAGGACCTATTTTTTCGCAATTTATCGCTAATACCGCTTTGGCGCAGATATCTTCAGATGAGACCGCGCCTGTTTCGCCAAGCGGACTGGCAGTAAATTAGCTTCATTAACTTTTTAGCTAATTAGCTTTCAGAAAATTCATGAAATGCAAAATACGAAATACGATATGCCTGATACTGTTTATGGGTCTTTTTTGCATCGTGCATTGTTCGGAAGCAAGTATTATTTGGGCGGATCATTTTGATTCGGAGCCGGATTTTGTCTGCACGACAACGCAGGAACCGGCTGCCATATTAACCGGCATCGAAGGTGGAAAACATTATGAGGACTGTGTGTGCAATCACACTCCGAACACTGAAATCAGGATCGAAAGTGATCTTGGACACGGAACTTCAGGGAAAGGCATAAGATACAGGTTTGACACTTCCGGAGATTCTACGCAAACTTGCAGCTTAAGGATTCACGATACGGAAACATACGGCCATTTCTTTTGGGGATTTTGGATGAAAATACCGGATCAGCCGATCGATGGCGCTGACGCGAATCTCAAGCTGACAAGATTTTATCAAGGCGGAGATTCAATTATCCCGGGCATAAATCTTGCAACGGGAGAATTCAATCTTTTTTGGCAAGGCGCAAGCAGACTGGGCTCATCTACATGGCCGCATGTAGATCTTTATACGGTGGCGGACGGAGAGTGGCATTATTATGTTCAGGAATTTCAAATCGGACAGGCAGGGGACGGAGATGGGGATTATTTTGACGGAACCGGAATTTTTCGGTTTTGGACTGACGGCCAACTGATTCTCGAAAGAACAAATATCGATTGGAGCACGTCAGCAGGCAATTTCTCATGGGCAGGAGACTATTTGTCGGAACATCTGGAAAATTTGAACGGAAATTTCAACGCAGGGGTACACGATATTTATTTTGATGATGTCGTTTGGGCGACGACGAAAGAGGAAGTGGATGAGTTTTTGGGCATTGGAGCTCATATATATTTTGAGGACGATTTTGACGGATATTCGGATTCGCCGGCAAATCACGGTTGGACTGGCGGAACCTCTGATAAATTTTCATTTCCGGATAATGAAGGATTTGGCGGTTCCAAATGTGTCAAAGTAACTTATGACGAATCGGGGACACCACCATATTGGTTTGGGAAGAGTATTTCAGATCTTAATCTTCAAGAATTATACATTAGATTTTATTTTAAACTGGAAGATCCGCACGGCGCTTCTTTCAAGTTTCTGAAACTTTTCGGAAAACAATTTGCACCTGAAGGATATGCAAACTCGACTTTTGCTGCGAGTGCGGGAAATTTTTATGCTATTGCGTATGGAGATGGAAGCGGTGTAGAAAACGACACACAAAAAGAGATTAGATATTCCGGTCCCCATTATGCTTCCGATCCGGAATTGGTTTGGCATAATTACGCATCTCCGCTGTATATTGCGGATAATAAATGGCATAGCGTAGAAGTTTATATGAGATATAATAGCAACGATCAGAGAGACGGCGCATATCGGGTCTGGGTTGACGGACAGGAAAGAGTGCATGTGACAAACGTAAAAAACAGGCATAATAACAATTCCTTATATTTTGATAACATTCAGCTTGCGAATTATTGCGATGTTGCGTACACGCAGCCGTTTCATGTGTGGTATGACAATTTTGTAATTTCTGACAGGTATACAGGAACAATTGAGGGTGATGATATTCCGCCGAGCGCCCCGAGCGGGCTGGCGGTAGAGTAGTTTATAAAAAATGGCAAAGTGCTGTATACTGAACATATGTTGCATGAATTTTCAGTGCCTATAAAAATATCATACAAAAATCTGATGGCGGCAAAATTCCGCTCCTTTTTAACGGTGCTCGGAATCATAATAGGAATAGCTTCGGTAATAATTGTAATGGCTGTCGGAGCCAGTGCTCAGCAACTAATCATCGGGCAAGTTGAAGGAATCGGGTCGAATCTGGTAGGAATTCTTCCGGGGGCTTCAGATGAAGATGGTCCTCCCGCGTCAGTTTTCGGCGCAATCATAACGACGCTCAAGATTTCCGACATAAACGCGATAATGCAGAAAAAGAACGTGCCCAACGCTGTTGCGGGATGCGGCTATGTGACCGGAGTCGGAACGGCGGAATACAAGAGCAACTCTTTCCAAAGCAATTTTCATGGGGTTTCGGCAAGCTTCTTGGACGTCGAATCAAACAAGCTTAAATCGGGAAGATTCTTCACTCACGAAGAAGACGCAGGTCTGGTGAGAGTTGCTGTTTTGGGATCCAAGAGGGCTGCAGATCTTTTTCCAAACGAGGATCCTTTGGGCAAAGTCTTTTCTCTCAAGGATGTGAATTTTGTTGTCATTGGGGTTTTCGATGACAAGGGAATGTCGGGGCTTTCAAATATTGATGAGATGATATATATTCCGCTGCAAACCGCGCAAAAGATAATGCTTGGCATAGATTATTTGAATTTCGCCCGAATAAGAATAGATTCGTTGGAAAATATGGATCGGGCGGTAGAAGATATAAAATATACGCTTCGCATAAATCATCGCATTAATGATCCATCAAATGACGATTTTTCTGTGCGGAGCACCGCGCAAGTGATTGAAACCATCACAAATGTGACGAACATTCTGAAATATTTTCTTGTAGGAATTGCCGCAATCTCGCTTCTTGTTGGAGGAATCGGCATCATGAATATAATGCTTATCTCAGTTAATCAGCGCATAAGGGAAGTGGGGCTCAGAAAGGCACTGGGAGCAAGAGGAGCGCATATAATCATGCAATTTTTGGTGGAATCCATATTTATTACTGCGATCGGAGGATTTTTGGGCATACTGCTCGGCATACTTATTTCATTTCTGGCATCTGTTGTGATAAACAGTTTTGGGTATTCATGGGAATTTATCATATCGCCAGGATCTATTCTTGTTGCGACATCAATTTCTGTTGTTATAGGAGTAATTTTCGGATTATATCCTGCCCGTAAGGCTTCTCGTATTTCACCTATAGAGGCATTGCGTTATGAATGAGTAGTCTTGTGTTTAAATCGGACATCCGAAATTTAATATTAGAAATATTGGAACGATTTCCCGGCTGCCGTCAGGCATGTCAGCAGAATTAGAATCATCGTAAGGTTATGTTAAAGCAGATGATATTATCAATCCGATTAGCATTCAGAAACCTCCACAATAATAAAGGAAGGACGATTTTGACATTGGTCGGGGTCGTAATAGGAATCATGTCCATCATCGTGATAAATTCAAGCGGGCAAGCGGTGAAGAGTTATGTTCTTTCGGAATTTGAAAGTTATGGAGACGATATTATACAAATCGAGCCGAAAGTGCCTTCGACGTCTGCGGTATCTTCAGGCAACGCTGCCGGACAGGCGATGGGGATTCAGATAACGACGCTTAAGGAGTCGGATGCCAAAGAACTGGAGAGGCTTTCCAATGTCAAAGGATATGCCTATGGAACGATAGGACAGGAGATTGTTTCGTATAAGGGTGAAAACAAAAAGGCGCTTATTTTCGGAGTAAGCGCCAATTATCCGGCTATAGATTCAGCTACAAAAGTCTCAGAAGGCAATTTTTACACGGAAAACGAGGACAGAAATCTCGCGCAGGTGGTCGTGATAGGGAAAGACATAAAAGACGTGCTTTTTGGAAGCGATAATGCCATAGGAAAAAATATCCGTATCAAGGGGATGAATTTTAAAGTTATCGGAGTGGCGGAAGAGCGCGGCGCAGTGACTTTTGTTAATTACGACGAAATGATATATATGCCCGCCAGAACACTGCAAAAAAAAGTGCTTGGTGTGGATTATATAAAATTCATAACAGTTGAAGTTGAAGATGTGGGCAAAATCGAAGCTACCGCGGCTGAAATCGCCGATACCATGAAGAGGCTGCACAAGACATACAAGCCGGAGCAGGAAGATTTTTTGGTTATGACGATGCAGGAGGCGCGCAAAATGATCGATGACATATTCGGTACGATAACTATTTTGCTTCTGGCTCTCACATCGATTTCTCTTGTTGTCGGAGGAGTTGGAATAATGAATGTCATGTATGTGGCGGTTGTCGAAAGGACTTTTGAAATCGGGCTTCGAAAAGCTCTTGGCGCCAGATCAAAAAATGTTTTAAGACAGTTTCTTTTTGAAGCCGTTATAATTACTGTCATGGGAGGTATTGTCGGGGTGATTTTGGGTTTTTTGGCGAACCTTCTGCTTTCTTATGTTTTTAATCTTTTGGGTTTTGAGCTTAAACTTCCACTCACTCTCAATTCCATTTTGCTTGGAGTCTGTTTTTCGGCGGCTACAGGCATAATTTTTGGCTACTATCCCGCCCTGAAAGCTTCACGTTTAAGCCCCATGGAGGCGATGAGAAAAGAATAAAGTTCCGTATAGTTACAAAAAGATACAAAGTCAAAACAGTACAAAAAAGATGCGTATTTTTGTTGTTTTGCAAGTTTTAAATTATGCAATATTTCGAAAAACCCGCAAGTTGTGGGTTTTTTTGCTATATGGTAGCGTAAGTATATATCTAAATTCTTTAAAATACGCCTATGGAACAAAAAGAAACAAAAGATGCTGAAGTTGAATTCGTTCCGGTCTCTGAAGCTCAAAATCCGGAAGAATTGGCGAAAAAAAGAAAACGAGAAGCTTATTTTGAGCTGACACTTTTTTTCATACTTGGAATTTTGCTGGGTATTACATTTAAAACCGAAGCAGTCAAAAGAATTACGATGGGATTCAATGATTATCAGATAATAGCGCCGAAAGAAAAATATAATATTGAATACCTGAAAGAAAATCTTCAGCAAGAAATGGCAAGGCAGCAAGAGCAAATACAACAGCAAGCTGCACAAGTCCAAGCGCAGCAGCAAGACGCCGAAGCATCCGAGGAAAGTTCGGAAGACGACGAGAAACAGCTTTAAGTGTATATTTCAAATTAAATTTTAAAATAATAAATAATGGTTTGGAATTCTTTTGGGCAAAGCCCATCTGAATTTCTATTGCAGCCATGGAAAAAGAAAAGAACATGGAGGAAAAAACTCCAGCAGAAGGGCAGGTAGTTGAAACATCTCTTTCGACGGAGGAGTCAAAAGACAAAAAAATAAAAAATTTGATTTCCGCAGTAATTCTAATTTCCGGTTTATTTGTTGGAAGCCTGTTTGTGGACGTTCTTCAGATGTTGAGAGGAGGAGGTTTCTCCCAGAAAGCTTTGAGCAGCGCCGATGTTTTCGCTTCTGCGGGAAAAACGTGGGTTGCGTATAGCGAGCCTATTGTGAAAATTCGAGTAATTACCGATGACAGCTGTGAAAAATGCAAACCCGATGAAGTTTTGATAGGGCTAAAACAGGTAATGCCTACTTTGCTGAATGAAAAAATAGACATCAATTCTGCGGAAGGAAAAGATATAGCCCAAAAGAACGGAGTAAAAACTCTTCCGGCTTTTGTTTTTTCTAAAGATATAGAAAAAATCGAATTTTTCTCAAAAGCGGAACCGTTTTTGGAAAAAAAGGATGACTGGTATCTTCTTAAAAGCGCTGAAGCCGGATTTCCGGTCGGAAAATATGTTGAAGCGCCAAAGATTAATGATAATGATATAAAAATAGGGTCGGATGACGCAGAAATAAAAGTCGTGGAATTTACAGATTTCCAGTGCCCATACTGCAAAAAAATGCATGAGGATGTAATTGCCCCAATGCTCAGGGATTACAAGGACAAGATTCAGTTTGTGTTCAAGAATTTCCCGCTGGAGTCGCATACTCTTGCCTTGTCCGCCGCAATTGCCAGTGAATGTGCAAACGAACAGGGCAAATTTGAGAGCTATGCCGATAAGCTTTTTGCCTCACAGGATTCTTGGAGTAAGCTTAAAGACGCAACTGCCACGTTCAAGGGCTATGCCAGAACGCTCGGACTCAATGCAGCAGATTTCAACAAGTGTCTTGATGAGAAAAAATATGAGGAAAAAGCCAAGTCCTTGCTTGAAGAAGGAAAAGATTTTGGAATCCAGGGAACACCCACATTATTCATTGGTGGCGATTTTCTGAACGGACTTGTCAAATATGATGATGTGAAGAAAATTTTGGACGAAAAACTGAACAGCTAGTCTGAGGTTGCTGGTTTTTAAGAAATGAAAAACCACTAGCTTAAACG
>DBRS01000010.1:47573-49296 GCA_002306085.1 Candidatus Moranbacteria bacterium UBA1362 | reverse complement strand
TTTCAGCTCCTCCCACTTCCAGCCCGCTTATTAAGTGTAAAATTCTTTTTTTACTCATTTTCATATCTTCTTCTTAATATTGATGAATATATCAGTGGAAATGTTAAGGATAAAGGGATTAGCCATTTTAATATATATGATATGCCTTCAATTAATACTTTTTTTAGATAGCAATCTGCATATCCATAGGTCATGTTGCCAAGCATGTTCGATGGATAGATAACATTACCTTTTCTTTCATAAATATTTGCGATATTGTTTACCGCATCCTCACCGTTTTTTTGTGTTTTTTTAAAGTAATACTCTTTTACGATGGCAGGGTCTCTCTGTATTGCTTCAATATTGTGTGGGATCACTACTCCGTAATCAGGGTCCAATATCCACCATTCTCCATTAACATCGGCAGTTGCAACAACATGGCCGTCAAGCCCGACAGTGTGAGCTTCTATGCCGTTTGACATGAGAAAATCGACTAGTGCTATTGCATGCTGTGAACAGAGGCCTACGCCGCGCTCTATCGTTTTTGAATAATCGCAATATTCATATTTTTCATAAGATGAAGGATGAATATAATGCAATAAAAAGAGAATGTAATTTTCATATATTGGAATAGTTAGATTATATTTTTTTATACCTTCATTTTCCCAATAATGAGCAATGGCTCTGTTAAAAATATCGTTTATTTCTACTACATATTTTTTAGTATCGGTATTTTTTGTGTTTTGAAGCATTTTTAATGCTTGTTTATAGCTAATAGTTGTATCATTCTCAAAACCAGTCTTTTTTTCTCGATAAATATCAGGATTTTTTAATGGTATGAAAAGACCAAAAATATTGATCAATATAAGAATCATGCCTATGCAAAACAAAAATAATTCTACACACTTCTTTTTGTTCATATATTTGATATAAATTACTTATAATTAATCAAAAAATTCCTGAAACCAAAGTTCAAGAGTTATTAGTGCCCAAATGCGATAAGCATGATTAATTTTCGTATTAACATGTTCATTGAGCAATTTTTCAATCTCTTCTTTCATAAAAAGATTTCTGCTTGTGGCTTTTTCAGAGAGGAGAGTTTTGTAAGCATAGTCTTTTAATTCTCTGCGAAACCATTTGTCTATCGGTATCCCGAATCCCATCTTCGGTCTGAACATGACTTTATCCGGAACCAAACCTCTTAGCGCTTCTTTGAGAATGTATTTTTTATTATTTTTGCCCTTAAGTTTCAAATTAAATGGAATTTTTGCGGTAAGCTCGAGAAATTCATGATCGAGAAAAGGCGAGCGTCCTTCAAGGGATACTGCCATTGAATCAATGTCCACTTTTACCATCAGATCATCCGGCAGATATGTTGAGAAATCTGCATATAAGCATTGATCCATTTTGTTTTTTGTTTCCGCTTCGTTGAATTTTTTAGCGACAATATCATAGGAATCTATCCCTAATGTTTTTTGTTTGAAATTTTCAGTGTATATTTCATTTTTTAATTCATTTGAAAAATATCTGATGTAATTCAAATAGCGATAGTTATATTCTTCAGAAAGTGTCTTTGCAAACAGATATGCTCTATCGAAGAAAGTATTCCTGATATTCTTTGCTAAAAATTTGCTGACTGGCAAAGCAAAGCATTTATGCAAAGGCATTATTTTGTCATACCAAAGACTAAATTTTTGGACACTGTAGCGTCCATAACCCGCGAAGTTTTCATCGCCCCCGTCGC